>CAZCLJ010000087.1:0-15126 GCA_964499465.1 uncultured Hyphomicrobiales bacterium | reverse complement strand
TTTCAAAGGGGGGAGAAGAATTTTCTTTGTAATTCCCCCCTTTGAAAAAGGGGGGATTTTGACTTTCTATTTTCATAAGCCCTTATTAATTAATGTCATCTCGATTTAAAATAAAAGTCTTCTTTTATTAGGGGGTTCGGAATGACAATTTTTAGAACTCCCAATTAACCTTCGTAAAGTTCAGAACTCCTGACCCCATAACGAAAATAAAGGAGTTAGGAGATTTACCTCGTAAAGAATAGTTTCGCAGTTAGCAATAATATTTTATTAGTTATTTGTCATTCGTCATTCGTTATTAGTTTCTAACTACTAATGACTAATGACGAATAACTAATGACTTAATGAAAGAACTCATTCAAAATTTAACTTCTTATTACAAAAAATACGAAATAGCAAATTACGTGGCATCAGGAGTTCTGAATTTAAGAAGACACAATATTTATCTAAAAACTTTATGAAAGTTGGGAAACTTTCGCAAAGTTATATCATCTCTGACTATCTAAATTATCTAAATTATCTAAATCATCTAAACCTTCTAAACCTTCTAATCAATATAAACTTTCTAAACTCTCTAAACTACTTTACGTCTGACAGTTTGCTTATTTCATCTCTGAGTTCGGCAGCTCTTTCATAATCTTCGTTTTGAATAGCTTTGTCCAATTGTTCTTCTAAATATTCTAATCTTGATTTTGGTTTAGCATCTTTTTTTGGCTTTTGCTGATGGGGTCTGTTCATTAATTTCAGGTCGTCGTCATTATCGTCTCCGGGAGGGAACAGACCTGTTTCATCTAAAATATCAGCACTCACGTAAATAGGGGCACTGCATCGGACTGCAAGAGCAATAGCATCGCTTGGCCTCACATCAATTTCAAGATTTACTTCTTCAAAAATCAGTTTTGCGTAGAAAGTACCATCACGAAGTTCATTTATAAATACTTCTGTTAAAGTAATATCGAAAGCTTCAAGGAGTGATTTAAGCAAATCGTGGGTCATTGGCCTCGGTGGGATAACTCCCTCAAGCTCAATAGCTATTGCCTGCGCCTCGAAAGCACCGATAATTATCGGGAGACGCCTTTTCCCATCTGATTCTTTTAAAATAAGTGCATAAGCATTATTTGCTGTTGGACTGGGTGATATTCCCATTATAACTAATTGTTTCTTTTCCATTTATATTTCAGCTTTTAACTATATTATTATGTCAATATTCCTTTTTTCCTAATTTGAATAAAACATAGTAAGAATTATTTCATAAAAATAAAGTATAAATTAACAATTTTCACTAATTATAAGTTCTTTCAAACTTTTAATTAGACTATTTTATTAAATCTTTATTGTATTTAATATTATTTCACTCACCTTACGCAATTCTATTTTAAGATGTTGAACAAGTAAAGTTGATGCACTATTTTATTTTTAACACAAGTACCATTCCCCTCTTGAGAGGGGCAGGGGTGTGTTCTTTCTTACTTGTTACATCTGAAGCAATATCAAGAATATAAACTATTATAAACTATTATAAACTATTATTTTCTCTTTATTCAGAACGAAATTCATAAATAAAGAAAAAGAACACACCCCTGCCCCTCTCAAGAGGGGAATGCGTAAGGTGAGTTATTTCAATTAGATTTGACAAATCTGCCAAATTTAATTGATTCTCCAAATTTAACAACAAAGTAATAAATTCCAACTTGCAATCCTTTTACATCAATAGTAACTGATGAATTATTCTGATTATTTTCAGTATAATTTTTTGACAGAATAAAATCTCCCTTTATATCGTAAATTTCAATGGATAAATTATTTAGTAAAGGTTTTTCGAAGTTAAATGAAATATCATCTTGAGCTGGATTTGGATATACTTTTACCTGATTATTAGCTTTTGCATTAAATTCAGAAACGCCAGAACCCTGTGCTACATTTAAAATATTATTATCAGTGCTTGCATCAAGAACTGGATTTTGCATAATATATTCGACAACAACAGAATATTCTGAACTGTTTTCGATTAATTCAAAGGTATCCATCAGTCCAAAATAATTCAGCACAAAGCCAATAAATTCATTTGTAATGATAGTATAAGTACCTGAATTATCAATAGCATCACCATTTAAAGTAACATCAACTAATTTTTGAAAATTCTCAAAATCAGAATTATATGTATATTTAAGTTTATCAGATTGAATGAAGAACTCATCGTCATCACTTATATAATTTAAGCAATAGTTTAAGCCGGCGAGTACTTTGCTCCCGGATATTTGTGCTTTTATTAACCTGTTCCCAAGCATTTTGTCGGCAGTGAAACCATAACCGAGCATTCTAAATACATCTAAACCTATAACAGTTCCTTCGTAAAGTGGTTGCAAAGTTGCACCATTAGTTGTAATAGAAAAATCAATATCTTCCATACCCAATTTATTTTCTGCCCAATCGGTATATGATTTACAAATTAAAGTGCTAACAGGACAATCCTTGTAACCGGGTGAAGTCATTTCCTGAGGAGTTAAATGTTCTTTGTAAAATGCAGTAACATCACCAAGTTTATGTGTTATTGGCGGAACGGGTTGGGAGTAGCTTGTATCTATATCTTCAGAGTAAACATCTAAAATAGCTTTGGTAACTAAATCCTCGTTAATTGTGCTGTCTAAACTAATATTGTTCCAGGAAAATGTTTTTATTTCCTCATCAAAATCAATACTAATTTTTCCAATATTGCGATAATTAGGTCCTGCACTCACTATATAAGCATCTTTCCCTGAATTATTTTGGACAACTATTGGCTCTGCATAAGGATAATAATTATCGCTTGCTATTATTACATTAATTGAAGGAATATTTTTGGCTATGCTACTATTGGTTTCTTCATCTAAACCAGACATTAAAACTATCATTTTTACATTTTCATTTATTAATTCGTTAGTCAGATTATTTAATATAGAAGTAAAATTCTCAGCAAAACTGATTGGCTCTGGATGAGAAATTAGATTTGTAGCACTTCCTAACTGAATTACACCAATTTTTACACCATCATAATCTTTAATATATTTGTTTTTAACGATATTTCTAAGATGTTCATAAAAGTTGTCATTAGGAATTACAATATTTGATGAAACAAAATTTATTCCGTATTGCTGATTTGCATTATAAGCTATTTGTTGAAATATCTCTGGACCTAAATCAAATTCGTGGCTTTGCATTCCAACTGCATCAATTTTTTCGAGTGAAAGAATTGATAGTTCCAATGCCCCTAAGTACTTGTTATAAAAGAAATCGCCGGCAGAATAATTTCCAGTTAGCAAAAGCATAGCATTTGAATCAAGAGATTTTTCTTTTTTAATTATAGTGATAGCTCTTGCTAAACCACCAACTTTACCATTGAGTTCATTATCTCTTGGCATTCCGGGTAGTAAATTGGAATGTGTATCGTTTAGATGCAGTATTGTGATTTGTTTAGTTTCACTTTTAGCTTGAAAAAATAAAAATAAAGATAATAAAACAAGAGGCATTAATTTTTTCATTTCAGTTCCTTTTTAAAACTATATGTAAATTACTTTTGCAAAAATAATTAAAACTAAGCATACTTCAAATCCTTTTATTTGTTCTATGGTGGCTTTTTGAGGTTGTATAAAAAGAAATAAATTCAGAACTCCAGACCCCATAGCAAAAATAAAGGAGTTAGAAGATTTGCTTCGTAAAAAACAATTTCGTAGTTAGCAAATATTATCTTATTAGTTATTCGTCATTAGTCATTAGTTCGTAACTACTAATGACTAATGACGAATAACTAATGACCTATTAGAAATATTTACATTCAAATTTAACTTCTAATTATAAAATATGCGAAATAACAAACGAAGAGGCATCAGGAGTTCTGCACTTCAGAGCTACTGATGCTTCGTAGTTTGTTATTGCGCAGTCTTGTCATTCTGAAACGAAGTGAAGAATCTCACAACTCATTGCTACCACAGAGTTTGAGATTCCTCACTTCGTTTCGAAATGACATTTTGATTTTGCACTATTAGATAGCGGTTTGGTATTAAATGATATAAACTTTAACGAAGTAAGAAGATTTACTACTTTCGTAAAGTTTCTTAACTTTGCGAAAGTTCAAAAAAACTAAACTATCTAAACCTTCTAATCTTTCTAAACATTTTGTTATCTCCATTAAAATAAAGCACTTGCTTAATAAGGGGGTTCTGAATGACAATCTTTTTAAGTACTATATTAATTCTACGCTTCTGCTAAGTGCTTATCTATAATGTATTTATTACTTCTTTTAGGTATTGCCTGAATTATGGCACGCAGAGCATTGTTTACTTCTTCTGAAGTCTTAAATACTTCTTGCACGTCTGGTTCTATTTTTACATAATCTGAATCATTCTTCAATATTTTTGCATACTTGTTTGGTAAAGAGTCTGAAAAATCATATTCTTCTCTCATAAAATTATCATCAATTTCATTGTTATTTAAATTCTTCATATTGTTTCCTTTCATTATTTGTGGATTTTCTTGCATTAATAATTCTTATCTTGTTATTTCTGTCAGTAAACGCAATAGTTAAGAGTTTATTTTTATTGGAGTTGCCTAATATAATAAATCTATCTTCATCAATTGAATGGTCTGGGTCCCATTTTATTCTTGAGAAGTCATCAAAAAACACTGAAGCAGCTTCTTCAAAGCTAATCCCGTGCTTTTTCAGATTAATTTCTGCTTTTTGAAAGTCCCATTCAAATTTGTTGAGCATATAAATATCCCTACGCTTCTGCTAAGTGCTTATCTATAATGTATTTATTACTTCTTTTAGGTATTGCCTGAATTATGGCACGCAGAGCATTGTTTACTTCTTCTGAAGTCTTAAATACTTCCTGAACATCTGGTTCTAATTCTACAAATCTCTTTTGTTTATTTAAAATCTTTGCATAAGGGTTAGGTAGAAGTTCATATTGAGATAAATCATATTCTTCTTCTAATTCATCGTTTATATCGCAATCACCATTTGTAATAGTAACTAATGCACCATCAATTATTTTTGTTTTCATAATATTGTCTTTCAGTATGAGTTGCTTTTCTTGAAGATATAATTCTTATACTTTCATTTCTTTCTGTATAAGACACAAAAAGTAATCTATTATTTTTTGAAAATCCAATTAAAACATATCTTTCCTCATAAATTGAATGGCTTTTATCATAAAAGACTTTAGCATAAGAATCAAAGAAACAAGACATTGCTTCTTCAAAGCTAATCCCGTGCTTTTTCAGATTAATTTCTGCTTTTTGAAAGTCCCATTCAAATTTATTAAGCATATAAAAATCTTATTGTTTGTTCTTGTTAATTTTATATACTTTTAAGTGTCATTCAGATACTAATTGAAGAATCTCAAGTATTTTGATAACAATGACTTGTGAGAATCCTCTCTGACGCTCGGAATGACAATCTTCAACTATTATTTCATCTCCTTTTAAATAAAGCACTTGCTTTATCTAAAATTCCAAATGACTATACATATCAATCACTTATCACTTATCATTAATCATTAATCATTAATCACTAACCCATCTCCAGCATTCTCTTCAGCTTATTTACTTCAGTTTTTAATAAATGGCGGTATTCTCCTTTTTTGAGTCCGGAATAATTTAAGCCGGCAAAGGATTTTCTGTCTAATTGTTTGACTTTATATCCGAAATGCTCAAATATGCGGCGAACTTCCCTATTTCTACCTTCGTGCAAAAGCAAAATAACTTTTTTATTATCTTCTGGTGAAATTAAAACTTCGCAGGGAGAAGTAGTGCCGTCTTCTAATTCAACACCCTTTGCAATCTGCTGTGCGTCTTTTACATCAAGCGGACTATCAATATTAACGACATAAACGCGCTCAATTTGATATTTTGGATGTGTTAAGCGATAAATCATTTCACCGTCGTTTGTTAGCAAAAGAACACCAGTTGTATTCCTGTCAAGCCGTCCAACAGTCAATACATTTTCGCTGGATTTGACTATATCGAAAACAGTTTTACGCGATAGCTCATCTTTTTTGGTGCAGATAAAATCTTTCGGCTTGTTTAAAATAATATATTTAAATCTAATGCTTTGCTTAATTGCGTTGCCGTCTATCATAACGACATCACTCGGTTTCAGCATTGCACCAAGTTCAATAATGATTTTGCCGTTCACAGTAACTCTGCCATCTACAATATACTCGTCAGCTTTTCTTCGGGAGCAATATCCAGACGAAGCAATGAATTTATTAATGCGGATTCTATCGTCTTTTTGCTTAGTGTTAGCTTTCTTTTTTGTATTTTCTTTTTTCAATTACGCCTCTTCATTTTTCTTCTTTTTATTACACATCATCAATTTGCACATACAAAATATAACTAATGACAAAACAAATCCCCAGCCAAGTATCAGGAAAATCCACCCTGAAAAAGAAAGTTCTGAAAACATATTTTACTCCAATTATTTTGCAATTTTATACATATACTAATTTACAAATAAAAACTTTTCCATTTGCAATAAATCTTACAAAATAAATACCTTTTGCGATTGCTAAATTCTCAAAATTGATTAATGAACTGTACTTGCCTACTTCTTTAAATGCGTTTTCGACTTCGCTTACTTTCGTCCCAATGAAATTAATTAGTTCTATTTTTATATTTGATGGAGTTTCGATTTTATATTGCAGTGTGGTTGTGGAATTAGTTGGATTTGGGAAGATACTGAATGGTAACTCGGGGTTTGCTATATTTTCAGTTTGCTCGTCTTTTACGCTTGTAATGATGTAAGGATGTTTTAGTAAAAGGGTATAGAGCTGGCTAAATTTGTAAGGTGGAGTGATAGAGCCGGTCAAGAAAAGGTCGTTGTCTTTTGTGGTAACAATTGAATTTATAACTCCATTTCTTTCTGGAAAACGAACAGAATTAACAAGCTCGCCTTGGTTGTTGATAATGTCCACACCCAACTGGTTATAGAAGTTGCCTGATGCTGCAAAGAGAGTGTCGGAAATGCTGGAAATTGTATTATAAAAAGTTGCATTATCAACTCCGGAATATTCCCAAATTTTATTGCCAATACTATCAACTTTTATAATATAAGGATTCCGGTATTCATTTATGTTACCTGACCACCCTGCTATTAATAAATCTCCATTTCCCAATTGTATAGCTTTTGAAGAATATAAACTTTTAGTATTGTAATTTTTTTGCCAAATTATATTGCAATTATTATCAATTTTAATTAATCTAATATTATTAATTGAAAAAATATCAGTTATTAAATAATAATTTGAATCTTTAGTTGTAATAATTTTAGGATTTTTCCCGCTATATGATGCATTATACATTGTTAAATTTCCGTTTTTATCAATCTTAAAGCAAGATGACATTGTAACAATAGTGGGACTAACAGCTTCCGCAGCTATAATAAAACCTCCATCAATTGTTGATTTTACATCAAAAGGAGTATGATTAGTCATAGTATCAATATTATATAGCTTATCCCAAATAAAATTTCCATCTATATTATATTTACTAACATATACTCCTTTTATTGTTGTAATGCTATCGCTTACAACAACAATACAGCTATCTAATGTTTCTGCTAACTTTTTCCCTTTTGCAATATTCTTTTTCCATATAATTTCACCATTTTTATTTGTTCTCATCAGTATTTTATATTTATCATTCATATTTGCTAAAGTAATAAAATCACCTTCAAATGTTTCAATACAATCCAAACCATAAATTTTTTCATTTTCAACAGGATAATGACTTTCAAATCTGGTTTTGAATAATGGAATAGCTGGTGGGTAGGCAATAATCTTCTTTTTAACTAAAAGTGTATCAAAGAAATAGCTATCTGAAACAATTAAGCTTACATCATATTCACCCCATTTGTCAAATAAAATTTCTGGATTCTCATCGCTGCTTATTTTGTTATAACTAAAATTCCAGTTGTAAGTTGATAAATCACCTTTGGACTTATTAATAAATTGGGCTGTGAAAGGTATTGTATCATTATTAATTGAGACATCGAAATCTGCAATTACAGGATTATGTATGTTTATAAAATCCTTTCTAATAAGAGTATCAATAATTTTACCATTTGAAACAATTAACTTTACGGTATAAATTCCTTTAGAAGTATAAAAATGAATTGGGTCTTGTTCGATGCTTGTTGTCCCATCTCCGAAATCCCAGTGCCAAGACGTTGGATTATAAAAGGAATAGTCTTTAAAATGTACTGGATTACTTGATTGCTTTACAGTAGAATCGGCAGAAAACGAAGCAAAAAATTGTCTGTTAAATATTTTTGGCTGGAAAATCCTTATTCGTCCATCATTTCCAGCAATTGCAATATTCACAGAGTCTGGAGCAACTGTTATTATTCCATTATGTGATTTGCTTGCAAAATAAATACTATCTGCTTCTACACCTGTTTCAGCAAGAAAGAATTTTATTATTGATGTATCTGGCTTTTCTAAGGTAGTAATTAAAAATCTATCGTCAGCGGAAAATTGAGAATATTTTAAATTGGGTACATCTAAAGTATATTTTTTTTGGGATTGTTCAATATCCCAAATGAAAGTTTGAAATTTGCTTCTTGATGCTGTAAGATACTTTAAATTATTGCTGAAAGCTAAATTTGTATAGCTAATTGAATCAAGTATATTTCCAATTCTTATACCATCATTATTTTCTTTGTGTCTTAGAAATAGATAAGTATGAAATGCACTTTCATCTTCACTTTCATAAAAACTATAAGTACTAAACAGCATAAATTCATCATTTTTTGATATAATTATGCTTGAAGCAATACTAAATGAATTAAGATTAGTAACTATATTACTATCATAATCCCAACAACACAATCCGCTTGTGCTTCCTCTTATTCCAGCACTATTGCAAGAACCGTTGAAATATATGTTTAGTTTCTTTGAATTATTATAAAATTTTAATATAATGCCATCATAACTACAATAAGGGGGTAATTCAAAATATTTATAAATATTTGTTGAACAAATTATACTATCATTTTGGTAAATATGTAAATTATTTCCATTTGTGTCAAACCTGATTATTCCAATTAATTCACTTTCTGTATTCATATCAAAAGCGTTAATGTATTCAAACTTCTTTTCCTTCACCACCTTCCCCGTTTTCACATCCCACTTCCTAAAAGTGTAATCATTGCCAAAAGTAAACAAATACTGCCCATCATTGGAATATCTGAAAAAGCTAATGCTTCCAACCTGCAATGAATGTTCGAGGTAGCCATCTTTTTGCACCCAACCGGAGTCGGTGGTTACTTTTGCTGCTTGGTAGTCATCGGATGACTTGTCAAGAGAATTTTTCGTTGTTTGGTAGTCATCGGATAACTCCGAGTTATCCGATGACTTATCCATACAAATCAAGCTGTAGCTGCATGCAATTGCAATTATTATTGCTATTCCGGTTTTTAATAAATTTGTTTTCATTTTATTTTTTATATTTCTTTTTTTATTTTTGCACCTCTATAAAAAGAATAACACAAAAATCGAAAAAATATCTCAAAATAAAATTAATTTTAAAAAAAAAAATATATATTTGTAAAATATAGTAACTAACATAAAAATAAATATGCAAACATTATCAATAAAAGAAGAATTATTTAATGAAATTGATGGAATGCCAGACCATTTTGTTAAGGATATAATTAATTACATAGCAATAATTAAAAATAACAATGAAAATAATGAATTAATTAAACAGTCAAGAATTCTTTCTGGAGATACATTTTCAAAAATATGGGATAATAAAGAGGATTCTGTTTATGATTCATTATGAAAATGGAGATGTTGTTTTAGTGCCGTTTTCTTTTAGCAATCTGTTCGTAACAAAGAAAAGACCTGCTGTAGTGATAAGTTCAGCAAGTTTTAACAAGTGCACTTCTGATATTGTTATTATTGCCATAACAAGTAATGTAACAAAAGAAAATATTGTTGGGGATTGCATTTTAAATGATTGGGAAAATGCCGGACTTTTAAAGCCATCAATTATTAAACCTGCAATAGCAACAATAGAGCAGAATTTAATAATCAAAAAATTAGGAATATTATCAAAAAGAGATTTATATTCACTTAAAATTTCTCTACAATCACTTCTAAATTTAAAATAAAGTACTCAACTTTCCTAGTGTTGTAATTCGTTAAAAGACTTATTATATTGTGTCATTTCGAAACGAAGTGAGAAATCTCACAAGTCACTGCTACTACAGAACTTGAGATTCCTCACTTCGTTTCGGAATGACAAGAAATGTTTATTAGGTTTTCAATAAATTATTACACTAGTTGTAGTAAGTGTATGTAATATAATAATAATATAAAAATCTATTCAAGTGTTCAAAAAGACTATAAATACACCTCCCCTGCCCCTCCTTGTTAGGAGGGGAACACTAAAACACAGAACTGTTCTTATTCCCCTCCTAATAAGGAGGGGCAGGGGAGGTGTTAAAAGGTTCTATTAACAAATGAAGTATTTTCTAAGGATAAAATCATATTATCTTATTTGTAATATGCTGTTACTCTATATTTGCTTCACTTTATCATCTAGGAAAGTTGAGTAAAGTATTTATTAAATTTTAATAATTCATTGAAATATATTATTTTACTTTTTTATTCATTACTATTATAGAATTTTATGAAAAAGTTTATATTCTTTTTTCTTGTTTTGCTTCTTACTCTTAGCATAAACAGTTATGCAGAAAAGAAATCAGATGCAAAAGATACTTTGCTAACCAGTTCAATACTAAGTGGAATGAAGCTCCGCTTAATTGGACCGGGTGTAATTTCCGGCAGAATTGGTGATATTGCAGTAAATCCTCAAGACAAATCTACATTTTACGTAGCAGTTGCCTCGGGTGGTGTTTGGAAAACCACAAATAAAGGCACAAGTTTTACTCCCATATTCGATAATCAGTCGTCTTATTCCATTGGCTGCGTAGCTCTTGACCCGAATAATCCTTATATCGTTTGGGTGGGAACAGGCGAAAACAACAGCCAACGCAGTGTTGCTTATGGTGATGGCGTCTATAAATCCATAGATGGAGGAAAAAGCTGGAATCGCGTTGGATTAGAAAAATCTGAACATATAGGGAAAATATTGATTGACCCGCGAAATAGTAATGTCGTTTATGTTGCTGCTCAGGGACCTCTTTGGGGCGCTGGTGGCGACCGCGGTCTCTACAAAACAACTGATGGTGGAGGCAGCTGGGAATGCGTCTTGAAAATAAGTGAAAATACCGGAGTAAGTGATATTGCCTTCGACCCGCGAAATCCCGATGTGATTTATGCATCATCTTATCAACGCAGAAGACACGTTTGGACTTTAGTTAATGGCGGTCCAGAGGCAGCTATTCACAAATCTACTGATGGAGGCAAAAACTGGAACAAACTCACAAACGGTCTTCCCGGCGGCGAACTCGGACGCATTGCTATTGCAGTTTCACCAGTTGAGCCAGACATTGTCTATGCTTTAATCGAAGCAACAGAAGATAACGGCGGCTTCTTCCGTTCAACAGACAGAGGTGCTTCCTGGGAAAAAAGATATAATTACAAAAACACCAGTGCCCAGTATTATCAGGAACTATTCTGTGACCCAAAGAATCCGGACAGAGTGTATTCAATGGACACATATTTGCAGGTAACCGATGATGGCGGAAAAACATGGAGGTCGCTTGGCAACAGATACCGTCACGTTGATGACCATGCCCTTTGGATTGACCCAGACAATACAAACCATCTCATTGTTGGTGGTGATGGCGGACTTTATCAAACCTACGACAGAGGCAGCACTTGGGACTACTTTGAAAATTTACCTGTTTCGCAGTTTTATAGAGTAGCAACTGATAATTCAGAGCCATTCTACTACGTTTACGGAGGCACACAAGATAATTCCACATGGGGCGGACCTTCAAGAACAATCAATTCCGGTGGTATTACAAACGAAGACTGGTTCTTAATTGTTGGTGGCGATGGCTATCAGGCAAGAATTGACCCAACTAATCCGGACATTGTATATGGGCAATGGCAGTATGGAAATTTAGTTCGTTATGACAGAAAAAGCGGTGAAGTATTTTACATTCAACCGCAACAAGAAAAAGGTGAAGAATTGCGTTGGAACTGGGATACTCCTTTAATTTTAAGTTCACACTCACCTACCCGCCTTTATATTGCAGCAAATCGACTTTTCCGAAGCGATGACAGGGGAAATACTTGGAAAGCTATTTCTCCGGATTTATCAAGACAGATAGACAGGAACAAATTGCCAGTAATGGGGGAAATCCAAAGCATTGACGCAGTTGCAAAAAATGCTTCAACTTCACTTTACGGCAATTCCGTTGCTCTTTCTGAATCTCCTTTAAATCAAGATTTGCTCTACGTTGGAACTGATGATGGCTTAATCCAGATTACAGATGACGGTGGACAAAGCTGGACTGCTGTAAAATCAATAAACGGTTTACCAGATACAACTTATGTAAGCGATTTGTTTGCTTCTCAGCATAATGAAAACGTAGTTTATGCATCTTTCAACAATCACAAAAGAGCAGATTTCAAGCCATATTTATTTAAAAGCACAGACAAAGGAAAAAGTTGGAAATCAATTGTTGGAAATTTACCGAACAATCATCAGGTTTGGACAATTGTAGAAGATTTTGTTAATCCAAATTTGCTTTTCTGCGGAACTGAATTTGCTTTATACTTTTCAATTGACGGCGGAGAAAAATGGACTAAATTAAGTAGCGGCTTTCCAACTATTGCGGTCAGAGATTTAGAAATACAAAAACGCGAATCCGATTTAGTGGTCGGCACTTTCGGTCGCGGTATTTATATTTTAGATGACTATTCGCCATTAAGAAATTTAAATAATGAAGTATTACTAAAAGATATTTATTTATTTCCAGTTAAAGATGCTTTGATGTTCAATCAAGACGATTCAAAAGCAAAAAGCGACAATGGTGAAACGTTTTACAGAGCAAAAAATCCTAATTATGGTGCAACTTTTTCATTTTACATTAAAGATGCCTTCAAATCAATCAAGCAGAGCAGACGTGAACAGGAAAAAAAATTAGAAAAGGAAGGAAAACCAATTGACTATCCAACATTAGAGCAGATGTTCAAGGAAGATAATGAAGAAACAAGCTATCTTATTTTTCAAATCACTAATGAAGAAGGTATTGTTTGCCGTCAATTAACTCATACACCTTCAAAAGGAATTAACAGGATTAATTGGGATTTATGTTTTCCAAATACAGTTCCAATTAAGAATGATATTCAATTAAACAAATATTCTGGTATGCACGTTTTGCCGGGTAAATATTTTGTTTCTATTTTAAAATATGAAAATGGTGAAATTACAAAACTAACTGAGCCACAAGCGTTTATTGTAAAACCACTTAATAATGTAACTCTTCCTTCAAAGGATAATAAACAATTGGTTATATTTCGTAAGCAATTGTTAAATTTGCAGTTATCTGTTTTATCTTCAAACTCTTATCTTGCAGATTTAAAAACAAGAATTAAAGCAATGAAGAAAGCAATACTTGCAACTATAAACCCACAAAATAGTTTAATCAAAAAAGCCCGTGAGATTGAACTACAATTAATAGACATTGACGTAATTTTAAATGGGAACAGCACCATTGCACGTTTAAACGAAAATCAGCCACCATCATTAACAGACCGCTTAAACTATATTCTTTGGGGCGTTTGGACAACTTCACAGGACGTTACTGAAACACAAAAAATGTCATTTAAAATTGCCGACGAAGGAATAAAAGATATTATAAATAAATTAAAGCAAATAACAGAAGTTGATATTAAATCAATTGAAAATGAACTTGATAAGATGAATGCACCTTGGACACCGGGAAGATTGCCAAGGTAGGTGTTGTTAGTTATTGACTGATAGCCGTCAGCTATTAGCAGTCGGCTATCGGCAGTTAGTCATTAGTTGAATCTAACAAGTTAATGATACCACAAGTATTTGAATTTTAGAGATAAAGATGTCCTACATCTTGCAGATGTAGGACATCTGATTCAAGAACTTATGTAAAGTTTTGCAGAGTAAAAGTAAAGATGTCATTGGTAAACGAAGTGAGAAATCTCACAAGTCATTGTTACCATTGAACTTGAGATTCCTCACTTCGTTTCGAAATGACACTTTAATTGTATTTATGAAAGCAACTTGGTATAAGCTAACAATTGTCAATTATCAATTGTCAATTATCAATTATCAATTATCAATTGTCAATTGTCAATTGTCAATTATCAATTGTCAATTATCAATTGTCAATTATCAATTGTCAATTATTTAAGTTCATATCCAATTAATTCAAATATAACTATATAATTAGACAGAATATCCCAATTAGTAGATTTCAGTGTTCCTATCCCCGGTTTATAAAATTCATCTATAGGAACAAGGAAACCAAAAGTATTGATATTATTAATATAATTCTTTGAATGAAATCTTATATTATATACATCTGAAAAAGTTCCGGCAATAACAGATAGATTATTTTTTTGAACCACATAAGCAGAATCAGTAGTGTCAAAGAAAGCCCATTTTTTACCTTCTTTTAAAGGGAAAGCATATTCAATAACACTTTTTTCGGCAGTTATATTTATCAAACTTGATACCGTATCTTTATTTAAAGACACAAATTTACCGGAAGTATAACTATTACTGTTTGAATAAAAATAATTCCAATAAGTATAAATCCTGTTATTAATGCGGAAAGTATCTTTAACTGTTATTACTAATGTGTCAATAATCTTATAGCTACTATCACTATAAGAAATAACTTCATAAATCCATTTAGAGCCAATATTATTATTAAAATCTTCAGAACTTAGTATCACAGTGTCTTTTGGTGGGTCTGGAATTATAATATTATTATCATAAGGGTTCATCGTTCCTTCGGTGCAGGAAGAAATAATCAAAATACATACAATCAATGGAATGTATATTATTTTTAGTATTCTGTTTGTGTATATTTCTACTTTATTCATTGTTTTATATTTATTTTAATAATATTTTTCTTCGAAACGAAGTGAGAAATCTCACAAGTCATTGCTACCACAGAGTTTGAGATTC
>CAZCLJ010000086.1:0-15249 GCA_964499465.1 uncultured Hyphomicrobiales bacterium | reverse complement strand
ATTTCCTCAAAAGTAAACGTCTTCGTTTATATTCGCCTCAGAATGACCGACAAAAGTAACGATGCCATTCTGAAGTGCAGCGAAGAATCTCACAATAAAATGATAAATAATTTTTGTTACCCTGTTTAATTAATTTTGAAAGCTAATCAAATGTTAAGAAAAATATTAATTCTATTGCCGTGTTTTATTTACTTATGTAACTCTCAAACCATTATCTGGGAAACTGAATATAAATTTGATTTCAAACCTTCTTTAACTAATTTACTTTTAGTAGATTCCGATGGTAACATAATAAATATTATTGATGGTGGCTTAAATATTATTGATGGTAAAGCATTTTCATATTTTTTAAAATTTAATAATAATGGTGAGTTCATAACCTCAAAAGAGCTATTCTCTACTTCATTAGTAAATAAAACAGGTCTTCGTGTTCCTATCTCTATATGTCAAACAGGAACTGAGTATCAAATACTAGGGGGAATATCACAATATCCTTTATACCTTAGTGATAGAATATTACCAATACAAATCAAGATGGAGATACTACAATAATTCATAAACCATACGATACCGATTTAGATTCAAATTATGCTTCTTATGGAATTAATAAAAGTAGTATATTTAACAATACTGTAGCTGCCAATAAAAAATTCTTTAACGGATATGACAAGAAATGGGTTGAGATAAATGAATTCCGATCAGTTCATAATCCACACATAATAATAGGTTGTTATGACACCCTTGGGCAAATGTTATGGAGAAAAGGTTATGATTCTCTTGGTGCAAGTGATGAATCATATAATCTGCGCGATATTAAGGCGACTCAGTTTAAAACTATTATGTTATTATGTTTTCAGTATATTATAGACGGAACAGATTGGATTGTTAGTCGTTTGAAATTACTTGAGATTGATTATGATGGTAATGTTGTTAATAGATTTAATATTACTTTAAACGATGCCAATTTTTCTACAACAGAAGTAATAAGACTTGATGATGGCAATTATTGTTTCTTAAATAAATATCATGATTCTACTGCTAATAATCTTAATTTTATTTTGATAACAGATTCCCAAGGAAATATTATTAAAAAAATTGAAATTCCTCATAAGGGCATTAAAACATATCTAGATGAATTGAGATTGAGTAACGATGGCGGATTAATATGCTTTGGGAGTATATTAATAGACAGAAATAAACTTGAAGATCCTTTTGATGATATTTATAAGCTTTATATGTTCAAAATGAATAAAGAACTTGAGCTTAAGTGGGAATATGAATCTTCTACAGATTCGCTACTTGACACTGGTTTACAGGATTTAATTAATTTAAAAGACAACGAATTTATTGTAACTGGATATAAGAACAGAAACAACTTTTATCTTGCTAAATTCAAAGATTTGGATTCTACATCTAATTATATAGAAAACGAACAAAATAATCAAAAATTTTTCATTTCTCCAAATCCAGTTAACGACATTCTTTCTATAAATTCAAGCATTGAATTAAGCAAAATCGAAATTTTCTCATCTATCGGCTTAAAAGTATTAGAAACTGACTGGAAAAAAAAGATTGATGTTTCAGGTTTAACTTCTGGTGTATATTTTTTAAGAGCTGGATATAATATTGTTAAATTTATAAAGTTATAAACGCAGTTTTTTCTCGTTGGTAAAAGCGATTGATACTATAATTGATAACAGAATTAAATATGAGAGTCATTCTTACGGATGTCAGAATCCATCTTGAAAGAACTACAATAAAGATAAATTCTGTCATTCGCTACCATTGACATCTTTATTCCAGCATACTTTGCGAAAGTTAAGAATTATGTCATCTCCATTTAAATAAGGGTCTTCTTTTATCTGGGGTTGCCAATGACATCTTTGCTTTTCCTTATAAAACTTTACGTAAAGTTTAAAAGTCAGATGTCCTACATCTTCGAGATGTAGGACATCTTAATTCACAAATAAAAATCCTGTGGTATCATTGACTTGTGAGATTCCTCATTTCGTTTCGGAATGACAGTATAATTTTGTCATCTCCAATAAAATAAAGAACATACTTTATCTGGGGTTCAGAATAACAACACAAAATTTTTAAACTTGAATGAATTTGCGGAGAAGGTGAGATTCGAACTCACGGTAAGTTTGACCCTACGCCGGTTTAGCAAACCGGTGCCTTCAGCCACTCGGCCACCTCTCCTCTTACAAAATGCAAATTAACACTTTTTTTTAAAATAATCAAGGAATTTTTTTTTCTATTAAATTTTTCATAAAAAACTTTCAACTTAAATTTGTTATTATTGAGTTTTATTTATAAATTTGTTTTTTTAAACAAAAGAAATAAATTATGAATAAAAGTATTGATTTATGTGGTTTGGGCAACGGATTAGTTGATTTACAATATGAAATTGGTGATGCAGAGCTTCAATCTCTAAAAATTGCAAAAGGATTAATGACTCTTGTTTCCGAAGAAGAGCAGGCAAGCTACCTTGAATTATTAAAAGAAAAAAAAGAGCATAAATGTTCTGGTGGTTCTGCAGCCAATACTATTATTGGTTTTACTCAATTTGGAGCAAAAGCTGCTTACAACACTGTTCTTGGAAATGATAAATACGGACTGTTTTATGCTTCTGAATTTGAAGAATTAGGAATTGAGTTAGAAGCTGAGCTTCTTGATGATACTCCAACAGGCACTTGCCTGATTTTAATAACGCCCGATTCTGAACGAACTATGCTAACTTCTCTTGGAGCATCTGCAAAATTTGAAATGAAAAATTTAAATGAAGAAATTATCAGTCGTTCTGAATGGATTTATTTAGAAGGTTATAAATTATCTCAGGAATCCAGTGCTGAAGCTATGTTTAAAGCTGTTGAACTGGCAAAAAAGCATAACACTAAAATTGCTTTTACTTTTTCTGATGCTTTTATTATAAATTGCTTTTATGATGGAGTTAAAAAAATTACCGAACAAAGCGACCTGATTTTCTGTAATGAGCAGGAAGCTATTGCATACACCAAGCAAAATGATTACGACAAGGCAGTCAGGGAATTATATAAAAGCTGCCCTAATGTTGTTGTTACACGAGGTGCCTTAGGTTCGGTTGTTCTTTTTGATGGAAAAAAATATAATATCCCTGCTTATAAAGTCCAGGCTATTGATAGCACAGGTGCAGGTGATATGTATGCTGCCGGCTTCCTTTGGGGCATTATTAAATTGAACGATGCTGAAAAAGCTGGCAATCTCGCTTCCATTGCTTCATCTCAAGTTGTTTCTCAGTTAGGTCCCAGATTAAATGATTCATTTTTTAATACTTTCAAAGAAAAAGTAGGAGTTAATTATTAATTGTTAATTGTAATTGGGTTATTGGGTTATTGAGTTATTGAGTTATTGGGTAATTGGGTAATTGGGTAATTGGGTTATTGAGTTATTGGGTTATTGAGTTATTGGGTTAAAATATACTGGTGACTAATAAATAAAAAACAAATGACTTATAACCATAAACAAATAACCAATGAATAAAAACTTACAATCAATAAGTATAAACTGGTAACAATTAATAACTCACTTTACGCATTCACCTCTTGAGAGAAGCAGGGGGTGTTCTTGGTTGTTTATTGCTCATTTTACACAAAATACTTATTATAACTTTTATAGTAAATAATTATTAAGTTGAGAAGTATTGCTTTTTAAAATATTCTTTTTTGTGTTCTTAGTGAAATACTTTGTGACCTTTGTGTTAAAAGAAATAACCACAAAGAACACAATGATTTAACGAAGAACACAAAGAATTATATTCTAAAAATTAACAAGAGATTTTAATATTAAATCTCCAATTCGTAAGGTGAGTCAATAATTAACAATTAATAATTAATTTAAAATGCTCCTTAATAAGAATTCCTAATTTTCCTAAAGTATCTTGTCTTTTTAAAAACTACAAATTGATATTATTTTTGAAATAATTATCATAAATTTTCGTCTTTTTATTTTGTCTAAAAATGTATTTTAAAGTGCAGCAGTATTTTAATTAACAATAACGTCTTATTATAATTCTAAACTTAATTTCCAATGAAGCTTTGGCAGAAAAAGAAAAAATTAGCATCAAAGCAATCAAAGTATTTAATAGGAACAGATACAAAATCTGATTTGAAGCTACTTCTTGATATTTGTAAAAAGAATTTACACTCTGTTAACGTGCAACAGATATCAACTGCATTCCACTGGTGCGTAAAAGCACATCAGAACAAAATCCGCAAATCCGGAGAGCCGTATTATACTCATCCTATGTCTGTGGCTATGATTTTAGCAAATGAAATACCACTTGATGATATATCTGTTATTTCTGCTTTACTTCATAATATTCCAAGTACAGGTGAAATCTATACACAAAAAGATATTCAATCAGAATTCGGAACAACTGTTGCTGAAATTGTTAGTGGAATTGTTAAAATTCAGCATATAGAAGAACAAGGCATAAGGCAATTAGAAAATTATAGAAAACTTTTACTATCCTTATTTCGAGATGTTCGTATAATTCTTATTAAATTAGCAGACCGTCTTCATAGTATGAGAACTTTGGAATTTCTTGATGAGGAAATGCAAAAACGAATATCGAACGAGACTATGGAGGTTTATGCTCCTTTTTCTCAAAGATTTGGTCTTGGTAATCTTAAATGGGAATTTGAAGACTTATCTTTTAAGTATTTACACAGAGATATTTACGACCAAATTAGTAAAACTCTTACTCTAAAACGCAATGAGCGAGAAGAATTTATTGAGAATTTTATTAGACCATATAATTATTTAATCGAAAACGACCCGTATTTAAAGAAAAAAAATATTAAATATGAAATTAATGGCAGGGCAAAGCATATTTATTCAATTTATAATAAAACTCTTTTACGCAACAAACCGGTAGAGGAATTATACGATTTGCAGGCAATCCGCGTGATTCTTGACACTGATGAAATTGATATATGCTATAAAGTCTATGAAAAATTAATTGAACTTTATAAACCGGTTCCCGATACATTTAAAGATTATATTGCAGAACCGAAGCCGAATGGCTACCAATCAATCCATATTGCTGTATTTGGAGAAAATGATATTCCTGTTGAAGTTCAAATCCGTACTCAAAATATGCACTTCATTGCGGAAAAGGGAGTTGCTGCACATTTCAACTACAAACGCGGTTTATTGCCAGCTCAATCTGTCCTCGATGATAATACATTTCAGTCCTGGATGGATTTAGTCCGGCTCGTTTTCGAGCATCTCGGAGATGAACCTCCTGAAGAACTGATTAAAAGTGTTCGTAAAAATTTATTACAAAAGGAAATTTACGTATTCACAAAAACAAACGAATTTAGGGTGCTTCCCAATGATGCTACTCCGTTAGACTTTGCTTATTCAATCCATACTGAAGTTGGAAATCATTGCATCGGTGCTAAAGTTAATGGTAGAATTGTGCCTTTAGATTACAAGTTGCAAAGTGGAGAACAAATTGAAATTCTTACTTCCAAATCTCAGTTCCCTACTAAAGAATGGCTAAAGCTTTGTGTTACAAATAAAGCACACAATTATATCCAAAAATATATAAACGACGAAAAAAGAAAAATCATCGAAAATGGTAGGGATATTTACAACAATTCATTAAATAAACTGCGTATTTCTTTAAAAGACTATCAAACTGATTTGTTATTCAAGCACCTGCATTTTTCAAGTTTAGACGAAATGCTTTTTGATATTGGAAACAACAAAATTGATAAACTTTTACTTATCAATAGTATTAGCAACTGGTATGAAGCTAATTATTCCACTTTCAAAAGAAATAACAAAAAAGATAAAGTTAATGAAAATATTAGCATAAAAGCAAAATCAAACGGCTCATATTTCGATAATTCTTTACCAATCAAATATGCTCAATGTTGCTATCCTTTGCCTGATGATGAAATTATTGGAATTTTAAATGAACAGATGGAAATTGATGTTCATCGTATTAATTGTAAAAAAGTGATTAGCCAACTCCTTGATAAAGAAGCATCTATTTTTAATCTGGAATGGGATAATTTGCTATCTAATAATTATCTTACTAAAATATCAATACAAGGTGAGGAAATACCTACTTTGCTTAGTGATATTAGCACAATGGTTCTTTCGCTTGAAAATACCAGCATTAAGGGCTTTAATTTTGATTCAGATGACAAAGGTTTTAAAGGATATATCTTGATAACGACTGAAAGTTTAGCCCATTTAAATGAAATACTTGAGAAGATTAGAACTGTTAATGGGATTCATTCTGCTGAAAGGTATATTGAGGAGTAAGCAAGAGATATTTGTAGACACAATTATCGGGTCATTTCTGCCCCCCCTTATTAAGCAAATACTTTATTTAAATGGATATGACATATTTTAAACTTTCGCAAAGTTCAGAACTCCAGATGCCTCGTAGTTTGCTATTTCGCAGTCTTGTCATTCTGAACGAAGTGAAGAATCTCACAAGTCATTGCTACCACAGAGTTTGAGATTCTTCACTTCGTTCAGAATGACACCTTTTCAGGGTAATTTGCGCAATTATTCTTTACGGGGCAAATCTCCTAACTCCTTTATTATCGTTATGGGTAAGGAGCTCTGAAAATAGTAAGTCGTATAACGAATTACTACATTAGTACAAAATATTTGGAAAAATATTTACAGCGTTATTTTGAAGAGGAGATTGAAAAAAACTGGATTAAAGGTCAAAACAAATAGACATAAAAATTGGTTGTATAAACTGAAATTTATTCAAAATTTTATTAGTTCATTCATTCTAATAAGATAGATAAATTTATTTATTTATCTTTGTAGGAGCCGCAATTTCCTGAGAAATTTTTGAAGCTACATCCCGAATAACCTCTGGCTTGCTATATTCACCAGACTTAAGTTTTTCGCGAATAGGTTTAAATTTAATAGCAAGATAAGATAATTCTAATCTATCAGTTCTAGGGTTTGTACGCATAGAATCACTATTTGAAACCTGTTCATTAGTGTTTTTCTGAGTAGTAGCTTTCTGACTCGGAATGTAAAGGTCTTTATTTACAGATTCTATATTCATAATAATGTCAAATTATATTTTAAGACAGATTTATTTTTTACTAAATTACGTATTTTTTCTTTAATATCATCTAAATTACTTTTAATTCTCTTTATGTTATATTCGTCAATTTCCAGTATATACTTTAGTTTATTTTTAAAAAAAGTTGAATTATTTTTTAAATATTCAATTCCACTATCAGATTTCAACCAACTATCTAATTGATTAAAAAGGGTTTGTCTTTCATTAAAAAAACTTTCAATAAGTGATAAATCTTTTTTATCCAAATTATCAGTAGAAACTAAAATAGTAGATATTTGATTATTAATATCTTCAATTTTTAATAAGAAGTTATCAGGTGTATTAGACTGTTGCATTTGCAATGTTCCAGTTTTCTAAAGTATTAGCAACAATACGTGCAATTTTAAGAGCAATTTCAGGTGGAAACTGATGAATTACCTCGTCTGTTTTACTATCAATAACCTGCATAATCATTTTATTAGTTTCGTCATCTAAAGAAAAATTAATAATAATATTATCTTCACCAATAAGCGATTTTAATTTTTCTGAAATCTCATGAAAATCACTGCTTATTAATTTTTCTTTTTCTTTTTTTTCTTCTTCTTTTTTACTAACTAAATACTCTTCACTCTTTTTCTGGGATTCATAAAGCTTATTACCACCTAATCCTTCGCTTTGCTCATTAATATCAGTCTGAATTTCAGCCACAGGATTGATATGTATTGGCTGTATTATTTTTATTGGTTCTATATTCATTTCAGGTTTTCAGAATAATTATTAAAATAATAAAATGTTAGTAGGACATCATATTTGAATAAGAACTGTATTGCGATTGTGCTGTATAATAAACTTCTAATAAATCTTTATATTGTTTTCTTAGATTTTCAGCTTGAGAATTAATTTTGTCTTCAACATCAGTTGTTTTTTCAGCAACTGAATTAATTTCTTTATTTAAAGAACTAATACGGGAACTAAGTAGTCCAGTAAAAGATGTGGTTCCGTCATCACCTGTAAAACGGGAAATCATTTCCTGTAAATGAGCAGCTAATCCGTAAGAGTTTGAAGACGCTGAAGTATCTTTCTTTGGAGTAAATAAATCAGAAACCTTTTGCCAACCGTCTTCCGTTGATAAAATATCTTCTAATTTTTCCTGGTCAGTTATTGATAAAGTTCCATTAGCGTTAGCTTCTATGCCTATTTCACTTAAATAGCGTGGAGTAGAAGTATCGCCTTCCTCAGTTTCTACCAATTCTAAAGAAAAAACATTCCGCAATTGAGAATATAATGAATTAATTGTTGTTTCAGACCTCATTATTGTAGTATTGGATTTTACGTAATTTAAAATATCATTGTAAGAATCCAATAAAGGTTTAATAAAATCAACAACAGCACTTGTTCCTATTTTAGTAGATGTAGTTATAGCAAGGTCATCTTCTTCCTGTGGCTTTAAAAGATTTATTGTAAGTCCGGGTAAAACATCTTCCACTTCATTGGAACCATTAGTAACTTCGATTCCATTAATCACTAATTTGGAATTAAGTTCATCAGAACTTGAATTTTTAAAATGAGCTTTGGTAGCATCTGCATCAGTTGCAGTTCTTTCAACAATATTATCTAAACCAACAGCATTTAAAAGACCGCTGCCATTATCATCGAACGTAATAGCGTTTTCAGAACCGGTTTCTGTTGATGTGAAAGTTAATCTAACTGTAGAACTTGTGTCCCGAACGACAGATGAAGTAAGAGTAGTGTCTTCATAAGAATTAATTGCATTAGCAATTTTAGTTACTGCCTGTTCGTTGGTTTCTGTTCCATTTAGCGTAACAGTAATTTCCTGGTCTTTAATTTTAAAAGTATAATCTCCGGCTTCTTTACCAAAAGAGTCTGAAGAAGTCATTCTTGAGCCAATAAGTATGTCGTTTGAAGCTAATTGATTGACTTTAATTGAATTAACGCCGACAATAGCGTCGCTGTCAGCGGACACTGTTAATACGTTAGTGTCCGAAGAGGTAACAGTTCTTGTTTTGAATTTTAGCTCTGATTTGTCGGCATGCATTTTATCAATATTGCCTTGCAAAGTACTCATTTTCGATTGCAAAGTAGAATAAAATGACTTTTTATTTTCTAAAGTAGATTTTTTTGTTGATAAAGCATTTAATTTTGTTTGCTGAGTAGCTTTATAAGAATTAACCAGTTGGTCCAGATATGTAGTAGAACTGGAAGAAGAACTGGCACTTGTTGAAGCAGATGATGTGCCAAGTAATGCACTTAATATGTCAGACATAACATTACTCCTTTAATTAATTCATATTAAAAGCAATAGCCCATGCATCTCTAAGCTCTCTTATGATAACTAAAGCTTCATTAAAGCGTTTTTGAAAAATTAGCCGTTGAGTATATTCATAAAGCCGATATAGTCGGGTAGCTGTTTCTTCATACTCAAAATTGAGTGCTCCCATCAATTCGATAAGGACTTTACTCATTTTTGAAACATCGTTTTTTTTGCAGCTTACAATAAAAAGGTCATACATTTTTAGTATAATTTTTTCTTTACTCCATGAATAAACTTCCTGTTCTAAATAAGATGGAACCTTATTATCTTTAGGATTACCATAAGCTTTACTTGCTGCTAATTGCTGAGCTGTAGTTGCCATAAAATACCTTTATATAATATGTTGTAATCGAAATATTTATTAATAAGAAAAGACGGGTAGAGATACTCACCACGTCTTTTCTTATATTTATATCAAAGAATTTTATTTCTAAGCTCAACTTTTACGTTCTATTAACCAAATAACTGTAAGAACGTTTGAGGTGCTTGATTAGCTTGAGCTAAAGAAATCAATGAAGTTTGCTGTAAGAATTGCTGTTTAACCAATTCTAATTGCTCAGTAGCAACATCAGCATCTTCAATTCTCGAAATTGCTGAATTGAAGTTTGTAATCTGTGAATTCAGCAAGTCTTCCTGAGAAGTAAGTCTAACTTGAATACCACCAAGATAGGAAGCTACTTTGTTGATATTGTTTAAAGCTGTTGATAAACTTGTCATAGTATTGACCATACTTGATGTTCCAAATATTCCAAGGTTAGTAGCAGAAACATCATTTAAACATTCAAGATTGAATCCTGAAACACCGGCAAATACGTTCGTATTTCCACCAGATGCAGTTGCTGCACTTGTTGCATTAAGATTGAACTCAGATGATAATGTAAATGTAGAATTTGTTGAAGATACGTTAAATTCACTTACGTTACCTGTAGTTAAATCTACACCAATTGTCAATAAGTTATTATTTCCATAATATCCGATTGTCCAGCTTCCAGAATAACCTCCCTGTAATAGTTGCTTTCCACCGAATACTGTTGAATCTACAACAAACTGAATTTGTTGAGCTAAACGATAAGCTCCTTTTGCAAGAGTTACTTTTTCGTCAGTACCTAAGGCACCGGATGATGCTATAGATGCTGCATCTTTAATTTTTTGCAATAAGCCGTTTATATTATCAAGAGCGTCCTGAGTAATCGCTGTTACATTAAGACCCTCACCTACTGCTGATAAAGATTGCTTCAACGCACTGTTTCTTGATGCTAATGCACGTGATGTGATATATCCAGAAACATCATCTGCTGCTGAGTTAATTCTCTTTCCTGTTGAAAGACGTAATTGTGCGGTTGCAATTTTACTGGTGCTTGCTTGTAACGCATTGTATGCATTCTCTGCTGGCGTATTTGTTCGAATTCTCGACCCGCCTGACATTGCTGTTGGCATGATAACCTCCGTGTAATAAGTTTATATTTCGGGCATCCTGCCAAATTTTTATCTTTTATTCCTTTCTAATAACCTTTTCGACTTTTTATAAAAAAACTTTAATTATTTTTTTAAATTTCTTTTTGAAAGGAATTTCTCGCTATTTTTACAATATAATTTTTTATAACAATTATTAACATCGTTTACTGCTTGTTGATATCAGAAAAAAGTATGGATTCTAATTTTACTTCTGTGTTTTTTCCAGTCTCTAAAATTACATATTCTGTTGCAATTGAATTTATTCGTTTATTGAAAATAGTATCGCATCCTAATATTATTGTTAGATTATTGCCATAATTTTCATATATGACCCACTCCTTGCGTTTTGTATCTATCTTTTTTGAATAATTCTGATATAATGAAGTTGTATCTTTCCATAATGAGATTTCATTATTATAATATTTTAAGGATATTTTATTATGAACATCAAACCAATTTGAAACTGAATGAAAATTGAAAGTAAGTCCGTTTCCTTCTAATAATTCAACAAGGAATTGTGCTCTTAACTGAGTAATATCTCTTACCCGCATTGCAACAACAGCATTTTCTTTTAAAACAAATGAATTATCATCTAACTTTTCAAAAGAATCCAAATCCGTCATAATCAAGCCATTTATTTGTCTGATTTTCGAATTTACATCATCTTTATTTTTATGCAAAACAAATGAATCCGGATGACATCCATTGATGATTATTACCAATAATAACAATAATATCCAAAAATATTTCATAATCTGTTCAGTATTATTATTTTTTAAAATATCTCAATTGTTCTGGAAAGAAAATATTGTCTAAAAAACTTATTCCAATTCCTAAATAATATCTTGAAAATTCATTTTTAGCTGTAAATTCGCTAAATGCTTTTTTATCAAAAACAACGTCAGTAGTTCCATTAGCATATCCAAGATGGATGCTCGTATTCATAGTATTATTAATACGTAGATTCAATTTGGCTCCAATATTAATAAAAGATGACGGGAAATAGTTAAATTCAAGAAATGGCTCAACAGATAATTCATCTGGAATTAAAGTATGCCAGTAACCAACTCGAAGTGGTAAAATTCCTGCTCCCCACTGGTTTTTTCCTAACACCATAAAGTTGAGTAGTGATGTCCCTGCAAAAAAGCCATTATTGAGAACTGGTATTGCAACATCGGCATTCAGAAATTTGATTAGGAAGCCACTTAAAAATGACTTTTCTCCCGGAGAAGCTAAAAATGAAGAGTCTGCTCCAGTTGAAAGTAATGCTGCCTGCACAAAGCCAATATCCCAGGAAGAATGCTCATGGTCTTTCCATTCAGTTTCTGTTTCAATAACTCTGTTATGAAAATCCAAAAAAGAAATTCCTATACCAAAATAGGGAAAAATTGATGTCTGAGATTCTTTATCTTTTTTATTGCTCCATCTTATTAATGGTGAAGATGACATATTGGTTCCGGCAGCCAAACCTAAGTAAGCCCGCAAATTCAATCCTCCTAAAGAACCAACGTCAATTGAGCCGGAAATATTAATATACTGAGATGGGAAATAACCTATTCCGAATGAAGGAGTAAAAGTAATATATGGTATTTCATCTCTTAAAAAATATCTTTTTCGTATATATAAAGGAAATACGCTTGCCAATGTTTTTTCTAACCGGGCATCAGGAGCAATTACTTCAAGAACAGATGTTCCGTAAGTCCAATCTTTTGCATCTCTGAACCAGCGAAGACGCTGTTCGTATATTCCAAAACGATACAAACCACCTTTAAAGACTGCACCGGAGTCTCCTATATAATTATCTCTGAGATAGTTTAAGTCAGGGAAAATGCCAAACAATCCATTTCCGATAGCATGGTCACTTTCTCCAGAAAAAAAGAAACCTACACTTTCAAAAACGCCAAGACGTATAAAATCCGGATAATACCTCTCTACTACGCTATCCCTTTGAGTTATTGTTCTTTGTGAATCAAAAACCCTAGAAGATGGATAGATTACTCCGTTATCTCTTGTCCCGGGAGCATTCTTCTGTTCTTCCAATGTCGTTGTATCGCGTAGTGTAATGGTATATACATCTCGCTCTGTTCGTGTTATACTGCACGATGTTATTAATACAACAAAGAAGATATAAAGTATATAAATTTTTTTCATAGATTTTTATTTAGCATTTTAAAAAAATTATTTATGCTTAAATATTCTTTTTTTCATCATAGTAATTGTTCTAAATAAAACAACTACTTCTAACAATTTTCTTAAATCAATAAATATGCCATTACTATATATAAAGTTTAATATTTTTTCAACAATCAATTCTAATATAACTCACCTTAAACGCAATTTCTCTTTTGATAAATGAAAAAGTGTAGTTTAGATACATTTTTAAATCCTCTTTTCTTATTCCCCTCTTGAGAGGGGCAGGGGTGTGTTCTTGGTTTTTCATACTTAATCAATTTTGTTCTAAACTGAGATTGTTGTGATTAGTACGGTTCTTTTGATAATAAATACATTTTAATCACATACATCATAGTTTAAAGAATTACTTCTTGTTCCCAGATTCATTATTTGAAAAAGGAAAAAGAACACACCCCTACCCCTCTCAAGAGTAATGTCACTTGAATAGATAAAATAATAAAGAACGAGGATAAATTGTTTACTTAGAACAAATTAAAATAAAATAATTTTATCTGTCATTTCGAAACGAAGTGAGAAATCTCAAGTTTCGTGGTAGCAATGAGTTGTGAGATTCCTCACTTCGTTTCGGAATGACACTCTAATAAATATATATTTTTGTCATTATGAAGTAAAACACAAATAATTTCCTCTATTCAAGTGCCATTACTCTCAAGAGGGGGAATGCGTAAGGTGAGTTATATAAGAAAAAAATTTCTTATAGTTATTACCTTACTATAGACATTGTCTTTGTTTTAACAACATTATCTGCAATTAAGCGGTATTCATAATTGCCAATGGGCAATTTATTCACATTTATTGTAATAGGTGGAACTTTACCTTGAGGATAAACAACATTATTAATGACATTCATCGCTAAATTCCCATTCATATCAAAAATGTCCAATTTGACTGTCATTGACCTTGGAAGATAAAAGACAATATTCGTTGTTGTTTCAGCTGGATTAGGATAATTTTGTTCTAAAACAACTTCATCGCCATATTGCGTAGTATCATCTTGGACAGAACTTGCTTGTCCATCCCAGCCGGCAGCACGGGCAAGCAGCCACCAAAATGCTTTACCTTTATTTTGGCAATTAAGGCAGTGTGAATGAGCGCAGCCATTGCAATCTTTGCATTTGTCCGGATTATTTACACACCATTCCTCAGCCCAGTTCCGTGTTTCTCCGTTTAATACATAGTAACATCCATCATCAGCATCTTTATTTAGAAAGTAATTTCCGTTTGGGTCATAGCTTTCTATATCTGCAAAATCGAAAAGAATTTTTTTATTTTCAATACAAAATTCCCTAATCATTTCATTTTTTTGATGAAGAGTTCCATTTATTCCAGTTCCGTCTAAATGACCGGTCATATAAATAAAAGTAACATTAGGAAACTCAGTTTCAAGTAAATTCATTAGAAAAGTATATGTATGAATATCTTCCAACCTGGCATCAGAAACCTGCCCACACCAAGACCACATTACCATATTAATCGTATTGCCCTCTTGGTTTAGCAATTCACGGGTGCGGTCTGCCCAACTTGTTCTGTCGGGATTACCCAAATCACCACTCGGAGTGCAGTCAAATAATACTAATGTGTTCTCGCCGTTATTATATTGAAAAGGACTACCTTCATCTTCTGCCAACATATCCATTCCAGTTACAATCTGGCTACCATGAGAAGTATGCCCGTAAGATAATTTTATTTCCTGCTTCGCTTTTTCTACCCAATTAAGTGGTACTTTGCTAATATCGATGCAGTTATGGTCTATAATAATCGCATTATCTCTCGCATTAGCTAAAAATACATTGATTATTGCGATAAAAACAAATAATATGATTTTTTTCATCTTATCTCCTAAAATATATATAACGAAATTTAATATAGCAAAAAAGCTATCAATATCAAAACTTTTTTTTTTTATTTTGTTATCGGGTTAATGATTAATGATTAATGATTAATGATTAATGATTAATGATTAATGGTCATTGGTTTATGGTTTATGGTCATTAGTCATTAGTTATTAGTCATTAGTTATTAGTCATTGGTATTTTTACTAACAACGAATGACGAATGACAAATGACGAATAACGAATAACGAATGACAAATGACAAGTCTCCAGCCCCCAATCTCTAATCCCCAATAACTGTCTTGTACTGAAATACGTTTACCTAAATTAATCATTTTTAAATTATT
>CAZCLJ010000085.1:0-15635 GCA_964499465.1 uncultured Hyphomicrobiales bacterium | reverse complement strand
TCATACTATAAACTTGTTTATCGTATGACTTGTATAAGTATTAGCTATACATATAGTTACGTGATATAAAAGCCAAAGTGGTTCATTAGGAACGAAGTGAAGAATCCAGAATAAATTCTTTAAACCACTATCCTCTGGATTCTTCACTTCGTTCAGAATGACCGACAAAAATAGCGATGTCATTGGCAACCCCCAGATAAAGAAAGACCTTTATTTAAATAGAGATGACATAATTCTAAACTTTTGCAAAGTTAAGAAACTTTACAAAAGTAGAAGAAATCTTCTTACTTTGCAAAAGTTTCTTAACTTTTGTAAAGTTTAAAACAAAGATGTCATTGGTAACGAAGTGAGAAATCTTAAAGTCTGTGGTAACAATGAGTTGTGAGATTCTTCGCTGCGCTTCAGAATGACAGATTATATTACCATTTTTGTTAGCGGTTTGGTATTAAAAGCAACTTGGTATTACTTCATTTTGGCATACAAAATTTCATAATAATAAGAAAAAAAATTAAAGATATGGCTGGAAAACAAAACTCCTTCCCAATTTTAGCATGGGAAGGAGTATAATTTAGAGTTTGGCATTGAGTGCAGTCGAAACGCCAATAATACAGAAAATAATCAATTAACATTCAAATTTTTATACAAGCAAAGTTGCAAGAATCAAAGAAACTACGGACATCAACTTTATTAAAATGTTAATTGAAGGACCTGATGTATCTTTGAATGGGTCTCCAACGGTATCGCCAACGACAGCGGCTTTGTGTGGTTCTGATTTTTTGAAATATTTTTTGCCATCAATTTCAACACCTTCTTCGAACATTTTCTTTGCATTGTCCCATGCGCCGCCAGCATTTGCCTGAAAAATAGCCATAAGCACACCGCAAACAGTAACACCAGCAAGCATTCCACCTAATGCTTCCTTACCAAAAAATGGAGTAAATGCAATAATAATTGGAGCAGCAACTGCAAGCAAGCCGGGAACAATCATCTGTCTAATAGCAGCTTTTGTAGAAATAGCAACGCATTTTTCATATTCTGCTTTTCCTTCAGCTGCGTGGAAAATATCTAATTTATCTTTAGGCCATTCTTTTTGGTCTTTTTCGCCCCAATCTTTCATAACAGCAAGTGCTGCTTTAAGTGCCGGAATATCATTGAACTGGCGCCTTACCTCTTTAATCATCGACATTGCAGCACGTCCAACTGCACCCATCGCCAATGCCGAAAAGATAAACGGTAACAGACCACCGATGAAAAGCCCAGCCATCACATTTGCTTTAGATATATCAATTGAAGGAATTTTTGCTGTAGTCATATATGCACCGAAAAGAGCAAGTGCTGTTAAGGCAGCAGAACCGATTGCGAACCCCTTACCAATAGCAGCTGTAGAATTACCAACAGCATCAAGTTTATCAGTTCTTCCGCGAACTTCCGGGGGCAATTCAGACATTTCTGCAATACCGCCAGCGTTATCTGCAATAGGTCCATAAGCATCGACAGCAAGCTGAATACCAGTAGTTGCAAGCATACCAACTGCTGCTATTGCTATGCCGTAAAGCCCTGCAAAAGCAAACGAACCAATAATAGCAAATGCAATCAAAATAACTGGTATTGTTGTTGACATCATACCCGTACTTAAGCCGGCAATAATATTGGTTGCAGCACCGGTTAATGATTGTTCTGCTATTCTGCGGACCGGTGGTTTGCCTAAGCCAGTATAATATTCTGTAACTAAGCCAATAAGCACCCCTGCAGCCAGTCCAATTATTGTAGAAAGAAATATACCCATTGAAGTAATCGTATAGCTATTTCCATAAAGAGCATCTTCATAGAGCCAGCTTTCAGGTAAAGTCCATTTAATTATTATGTATGAAACAATTAACATTAAAATTGCAGCTACAAATGTGCCGGTGTTTAATCCTTTTTGAGGATTTCCACCTTCTTTTACGCTAACAAAGAAAGTTCCGATTATAGAAACAATAATGCCTGCTCCAGCGAGTAATAATGGAAGGATAACCGCAGAAAGCCCTCCGAATGGAGATGATTGAAATTCAGGTATAACAAAAAATGCAGCGCCAAGAACCATTGAACTGACAATCGCCCCAACAAATGATTCAAACAAATCTGCTCCCATACCTGCGACATCGCCGACATTATCACCAACGTTATCTGCTATCGTAGCCGGATTAAGTGGATGGTCTTCCGGAATACCTGCTTCTACTTTTCCAACGAGGTCTGCTCCGACATCAGCTGCTTTAGTATAAATACCACCGCCAACTCTTGCGAAAAGAGCAATAGAAGAAGCACCAAATGAAAAGCCGGTTACAATAGTTATAACTTTTGCTATTGAATGCTGGTCGCCGCCATCAAAAGCACCGAACATATTTCCATAAATAATGAAAAGTAAGCTCAGCCCCAAAACTCCCAAGCCAACTACTCCCATACCCATTACAGAACCACCATTAAATGCAATTTTTAAGGCGCGGTTTAAACTGGTAATTGCGGCGTTTGTAGTGCGGACATTTGCTTTCGTTGCTACTTTCATTCCAATAAAACCAGAAAGACCAGAACAAATTGCTCCAACTACAAATGACAATCCTACGAGAGGAGATGAATCTTCTACCGATGCTCCCTGGAAAGCAAGTAATACAGCTACTATTACTATAAATATAGCTATTACCTGATATTCTGCCTTTAAAAATGCCATTGCACCTTTTGCAATAAAACCAGCAATTTTCTGCATCTTTTCATTGCCTGCATCCTGCTTTGCTACCCAAGACGAGCGGATATACGTATATAGCAATGCTATTAGCCCTATTATTGGTATTATATAAAGCAATCCAATCATAATTATTCCTTTATTGTTTTTTTAAAATTTATTTGTTTATTAATTCTCAATTTTTCCCTTGTTTTTTTTAAAACATTCAAAAATAATGAAAATATTTTAATTTTAATCTAATATTTATATATATTCAGAACTCCAGTCACCAGGGCTGATACGTTCTTTTTTAGCCATACGATCAACAAGTTGATAGTATGGCTAAAAGTTCTAAGTGTTTTACTCAACTTTCCTAGTTGTAGTAAGTGTATGTAAAATAAGAATAATATTAAAAACTATTTAAGTGTTTAAAAGGTTTTATGAGCAAAAGTAGTGTTTTCTGAGAATTTTTATATATAATCCTGTTTGTAATGCATTACTACTCTATATTTACTTCATTTTATCAACTAGTGTAATAATTTATTGAAAACCTAATAAACATTTCTTGTCATTCCGAAACGAAGTGAGGAATCTCAAATTCTGTAGTAGCAATGACTTGTGAGATTTCTCACTTCGTTTCGAAATGACACAATATAATAAGTCTTTTAACGAATTACAACACTAGGAAAGTTGAGTTTTTTATTTTTAGAGAAATAATTATATGATATTAGATTAATAGAATGATTGAATAAGTAAAAATATTTTACAAGTAGCAACAAAATTTAAAATATTTCCTAAAAAGTAAGAAGAAATTGACAGAAGCCATACTATCAACTTGTTGATCGTATGGCTGGAAAGAGTATTTCAAAGAACGTATCAGCCCTGCCCCCATAACGAAAATAAAGGAGTTATACCAAGTTGCTTTCATAATTATAATTAAAATATCATTTCAAACCCCAAAATAAAGCAAGACCTTTATTTGAATGGAGATGACATAAGATAAAGATGTCCTACATCTTGCAGATGTAGGACATCTGATTTAAGAAGTTTTGCAGTATAAAAGTAAAGATGTCATTGGTAACGAAGTGAAAAATATCACAACTCCTTGCTACCACAGACATTGAGATTCCTCACTTCGTATCGGAATGACAAATAAACATATTTTATTATTAAAAGCAAATTGGTATAAGTTAAGAACTCGCAATTTGGCTTTTTAACGAGTTATCTTTACACTTGATTATTTAATATTCTTTGCCTGCTTATTCGCAAAACTGCCCAATGCTATTAACGGTTGTAGCAAATCTTTGTTTGTTCAATATTTTCTTAACGCTTAGACAACTTTTTACTTATAATTTTGTATATATATCTAAAGAAAACTTCTTCGTTTATATTTACTTTAGTATGATAATTATAATTATCTAATTAAAATAACTTATTTATTTCGTTTAAAATAAAATAGATTTTTTTAAACAAGAATATGTATAATAAAAGTAATATCTTGTAAAAAAGCAAAAAAATTCTTAATTTTGTATAATCAGCCAACATAGCTTAGCTGGTAGAGCAGCTCATTCGTAATGAGCAGGTCGGCGGTTCAAGTCCGCCTGTTGGCTCAAAACAAAAGCCGATGAAATTGAATTCATCGGCTTTTTTATATAACTATTTTATTGCATTACTTATTCAGAAATCATACTATAAACAAGTTTTTTAAACTATTATTCCGAACAAAATCATTTAAATATCGTTGTAACTATATTATATTATTGTATTAACAAATTGTTTGGTATATATAGCAAATCTATTAACTAATGGCTCCTCTTAGTGTTGTAATTCGTTAAAAGACTTATTATATTGTGTCATTTCGAAACGAAGTGAGAAATCTCACAAGTCATTGCTACTACGGAACTTGAGATTCCTCACTTCGTTTCGGAATGACAAGAAATGTTTATTAGGTTTTCAATAAATTATTACATTAGTTTGCTATTTCGCATATTTTATAATAAGAAGTAAATTTGAATGTAAATATTTTCAATAGGTCATTCGTTATTAGTAGTTACAAACTAATAACCAATGACAAAAAACCAATAACCAATAGAATGATTTTTTCTAACTACGAAAATATTATTTACAAGACAATTTTCCTTACTCCTTACTTATCTTTAAAAAAGTCTGGAGTTTTGACTTTGCATTTTTCTTTTGTCTTGTCAAAAATTTTTACCTATTTTTGTTAAAAGAAGTAAAAATTATTTAGGAAAACACAATTAATCACTTATCATTAATAATTAACAATTAAAAAGAAGTGTCAACAGTATTGATAACAGGAGGCGGAGTAAGATTAGGAAAAGCATTTGCAATTTGCTTTGCCCAAAATGGCTGGGATATTGTTTTGCATTATAACCAATCGAAGCAAAAAGCAGAGGAGACGGCTGAGAAAGTGCGTTCCTTCGGAGTAAATGCTTACACTTATCAAGCTAATTTGCTGCATTCCAAAGAAATCGAAGAACTTTTCCAAACTCTTAAATCACAAGAAATTATTCCAGATGTATTAATTAATAATGCCGGGATTTTTCCCAGAAAGGCCCCCTTAGAAAATTTAGATGAAATGATTTGGGACGAAGTATTGGGGGTCAATTTAAAAGCCCAGTATTTATGTTCAAAAGAGTTTATAAGAACACAAAAAGGGAAAGGAAGGATTATTAACATTGCATCAGTAGGGGCTTTTGGTGCCTGGAACGGACGTTTGGCTTATAACATATCGAAAGCGGGAGTGATTCGGCTAACGAAAGCACTTGCGAAAGAATTAGCACCAAATATATTAGTAAATTGCATCTGTCCCGGCTCAGTTGATTTTCCTGAAGAGCGGACAGAAGCCGATAAATCAATAATTTCGACTGAAAGAATTCCAGCCAGACGTTTAGCAAAGCCGGAGGATATTTGTGAAGCAGCATATTTTTTTGCTACCTGCAACGATTATATAACTGGACAGTATTTAATTGTTGATGGCGGTTATACATTAAGTATTGAAAATTAGACATTTCTCCAGATACAGTTTACTTGATAAGTCAAAAATTAAAGAAAGAGTAATATCTAACCAAGGAGTTCGCAAATACGACAATTAAATTGAGCGTTTCACCAGCATAAACCCGCTGTGGGTTTGTTTTTAAGTAGATAAAGATGTGCCACATTTTTAAAGTGTGGGACATCTTTGCGATTAACAGTTCAAAGACAAAAGAATAAATACAGAACTCCTGATGCCTCGTAGTATGCTATTTCGCAGTCTTGTCATTCTGAACGAAGTGAAGAATCTCACAAGTCATTGCTACCAAAGAGTTTGAGATTCTTCACTTCGTTCAGAATGACACTTTATTAGGATAATTTGCGCAATTATTATTTACGAGGCAATTCTCCTAACTCCTTTATTTTCGTTATGGGGTCTGGAGTTCTGAAATAATAATCTCTTGCGGGATAAAAGAAAATGAATATAAAACTGAAATATTTTGAACTATGATTTATTTCATTCAAAAAGAAAAACTAACAATAGGAAAATAAGATTGATGAAAATTCAACTGCCGAGGATTTCTCGGTAGTTCAAAAAAGTGAGTGTAGAGGTAAAATAATGACAATGAAATTGGTCATTTCGACTACGCTAAATGACCGATTCTAATTTTGGAAACAGATGAATATTTTATGGAAAACAAATTAAATATAAAAGAAATTACCTGCCAGACAGCTTTAAATAAGCTAAGAAGAAAAATGCCATATACCTGGGATTTGAATATTTACCGCGGCTGCCAACATTCCTGCAAATACTGCTTTGCCCTATATTCTCACGATTATTTGAACGACAGCGATTATTTTAATAGCATTTACGTGAAAACCAATATTGTTGAAAAATTAGAAATTGAGCTAAAAAGCAAATCATGGAAAAGAGAAGTAGTGAATATCGGTGGCGTTACAGACAGCTATCAGCCATTAGAAGCACATTACAAACTGATGCCGGATATCTTAAAATTATTAATCAAATACAAAACCCCTGCAATAATTTCCACAAAATCGGATTTAATACTGCGCGATTACGATTTAATTAACGAGCTATCACGCATCACATATATAAACGTAGCAGCAACAATCACAACAACCGATGAAAAAATAAGAAAGTTGATTGAGCCAAACGGATGCGACAGTATGAAAAGATTTGCAATGCTAAAAGAATTTAGCAAAACCAATGCTTCAATCGGCTTGCACGTTATGCCAATAATCCCGTATATTACAGATGGACTTGAAAATTTGGAATCGCTTTGCTTAAATGCCCAAAAATCTAATGTAAGTTATCTTTTGCCCGGCACATTAAATTTAAGAGGAAAAACCCGCAAATACTTTTTCGATTTCATAAAAAAAGAATTTCCAAAATTATATGAAGAAATACTTACAATATATCCAACAGGCGGCGCAATAAAAAGCTATAAGGATTGGCTTTATAAAAGGTTCAACCCTTTACGCGAAAAATATAACATTTCCCGAAGTTATTCAAAGCCGATGAAAGAAAAAATGCAGGAAACTTTGTTTTAAAATTTTTAGTAATATTGTAAAATGTTTATTGACAAAGTAGCATTAAGAATAAAAGCTACTAATGCTTGACCATAAATAATGTATAAAAATCTTGTCATTTCGAGCGGAGCGAAGAATCTCAATGTCTGTGGTAGCAAGGATTTGTGGGATTCCTCACTTCGTTTCGGAATTATATCTTTACTCAGTCATACTATCAGCAAGCTGATAGCATGACAAAAAAGATATAAAGTCATGCTAACAACTTGTTGATAGTATGACTGAAAAACACTGTTTAGTAACTATGTCTTGGGGTCCAGAATGACAAAAAATAGATAAAATTAATATGGTCAAGTACTATTTTTATTACAATATATAATTTAATATGAAAAACTTATACTTAACATTGATGCTAATATTTTTAGCAACAAATCTTGCATTTGCTCAGGAAGAAGATGCCGAAGGATGCAAAGACCATCCTTTGTTTAACAGAATGCCTAATTATTATATTAATGAATGTCAAATAAAAGAATTTGATGTTCATAATTTTACGATTGAAAACAGTACCGAAGAAACCGCTAAAACAGAAACTGTTGAAGGAAAATATTATTATTATACCTACCTTTTAAAAGAAGGTGCACAGGAAATGTCTGAAATCCAAATTTTTAGGAACTTCGATAATGCCCTGAAAAAGATTAATGCAAAAATTGTAGGAAAAGTTGTTGTTTCTGGCAATAGTTACAGTTTTATTTGTGCAAAAATAGAAAAAGGTGGAATGGAAACCTGGGTGCGAATTCAGGCGAGTTCTCCAGAGTATTACATTACAATTGTTGAGCGTGAAGCAATGAAGCAATATATACAGGCAAATGAAATGCTTGATGCTCTTAATAAAGATGGTTTTATTGCTTTAGATATTTTGTTCGACACCGGAAAATCCACTATTAAAGCAGAATCTCAACCAATAATAGATGAGATTTTTTCTCTTTTAAACACAAATAAAGAGTTAAAAGTCAGCATCGAAGGACATACCGATAACGTAGGGAAACCGGAAAGCAATAAAAAACTTTCTGACGACAGAGCAAAATCTGTGATGAGTTCTTTAATTTCCAAAGGAATCAGCAAAGACAGGTTATCAGCAGTTGGTTGGGGACAAGAAAGACCAGTTGCAGATAATAGAACTGAAGAAGGCAAAGCAAAAAACAGAAGAGTTGAAATTGTAAAGAAGTAGTTTTTCTATTAAATTATAGGGAATTCAAAAAACTGTCATTCTGAAGCGCAGCGAAGAATCTCAAACTCTGTGGTAACAAGTAGTTGTGAGATTCCTCACTTCGTTACCAATGACATCTTTACTTTTGACGGTCATTCTGAACGAAGTGAAGAATCCAGCGAGTAGCGGTAAAAACAATTCTGGATTCTTCACTTCGTTCAGAATGACAGGGTAAATTAATGTCATCTCCATTTAAATATAGCAATTGCTTTATATGGGGTTCGGAATGACAGAAAAAAGTAGCGATATCATTGGCAACGAAGCGAAGAATCTCAAACTCTGTGTTAGCAATGAATTGTGAGATTCTTCGCTGCGATTCAGAATGACACAATATAATAAGTATTTTTAATGAACTATTACATTAGTTAAGCGTTTCTGATTGCCAGAAAAAGAATTATGACCGTTAGATGAGCGTTTCTAATTGTCCGTAGAGTATATCGGGCTTCTAGCTAAGCGAATCGGATTGTCCGTAGAATATATCGGGCTTCTAGCTAAGCGAATCGGATTGTCCGAAGAGTATATCGGACTTCTAGTTGAACGATTCGGATTGTCCGTAGAGTATATCGGGCTTCTAGTTGAACGAATCGGATTGTCCGTAGAGTATATCGGGCTTCTAGCTAAGCGAATCGGATTGTCCGTAGAGTAAATCGGGCTTATAGTTAAGCGAATCGGATTATCTGTAGAGTAAATCGGACTTCTAGATAAGCGAATCGAAATAATAGTTGTGCAATTCTTATATCAGATTTACATTGCTAACGATAAATCTTTTATAATTTAATATAATAAATATTTCTCTGATTATTATATTTGAGCAATAGAATAATATTTTTGCTTATTTAATAATAAGAAATAAATACAATTAAATAACAATCATATTAAAAGTAAAAAGAAATAAATTAAAAAGAAAGAGGAATGTTATTTTGTAAATAATATTTTGTCTATGAGTTGTGATTTTTATGATTTGTATGATGAAGAAGAATATTTTTGGTCATTGAACCTTAATTAAAAGGATTACAGGATTACTTGAAAAATGCCAGAACTTCTTAAGTACATTATTTGATATTTCGTAGTCTCATACCAAGTTGCTTTAAATAATAAAATATGTTTATTTGTCATATCGAACCCCAAAATGAAGTAAGAATTTTATTTTAATGGAGATGATATAAGATAAAGATGTCCTACATCTTGCAGATGTAGGACATCTGATTTTAGAAGTTTTGCAGAGTTTTTTTACTTTGCAAAAGTTTATAAAATTTCATCTCCATTTAAATAAAGGTCTTTTTTTTGGGGGGTTCAGAATGACACTTTAATTGTATCTTTGAATGCAACTTGTAAAGAGATTAAATTTTTTTTGTTTGCTAAAAGCCATTTACTTAATTTTGTTCTTAAAATAAGCTATTTAAATTTTTAAGAATTTAAAATAGACAGAAGAAGAGACTATTTAATTATTATGAACAAGAAGATGAATTTGTTTGAAAAAAGTATAATCAAGAATTATAAGCAGTTATTAATGATTTTTTTATTAATTCTTTCTTTTTCTATTCCAAATGCTTTATTTTCTCAAAATTCAGATAGTCGAGTTCAAGATAGCACACAAAAGGAAGTAAAGAATTATCACACAAAATCACCAACCGGAGCAATTATTCGCTCTCTAATTTTGCCGGGCTGGGGGCAGATTTATGTTGAAAGCTATTGGAAAGCACCCATTTTCTTTGGAGCAGCTGCGGGATTGACATATTTAATTTTCTGGAATGACGACCAATACACTATAAAGAAAAACCTTTACAGCAAAATGCAGAGTGAAAATCCAAACGACCCAATGCTTCCATTAGTTAAAAGCAGTAGAGAATATTACAGGGATAATCGCGATAAATCAGCGTTTTTTTTAGTTGGAGTTTATATATTAGCAGCGGTTGACAGCTATGTAGGAGCGCATCTTTACGATTTTGATGTAAGTGATGATTTGTCTTTTCAATTCACTCCGGATTATAATCGTGGAGCTGTTCTAACACTTTCACTTAAAATTAAGTAAAAGTATAATGTCCGAACAAAAATAAAGAAGCTCAGAAATTTGCCTTGCAAAGAATCATTTCGCAAATTATCCAGAAAAGGTCTCATTTCAAAACGAAGTGAGGAATGACAAGAAATGTTTATTAGGTTTTCAATAAATTATTACACTAGCCACAAGCGATGCAATTGATTTTTATTACGAAATGGGAAATGAAAATATTAGGAAGTATACACACCAGTTAGTTTTAGAAGCTGCTCACCACCTTTCTGATTCATTGGATTTAAAGGTATCATTTCCAACTGAAATGCTTGGAGCAATGGTTACTCTTCCTTTTAAAACAAATCTCCCGCCTGTTCAGGAAAATACTCTTGTTTTAAGAAAACAGTTTTTAGATAATTACAAAATTGAGTTACCTTTTATGGCTTTTCAAAAACAATGGTATTTCAGAATTTCAGCACAAATTTTTAATGAAATCAGCAATTATATTTATTTAAGCGATTGTATAAAAGATTTTTATAAGAAAAGTAAATGATTGCGCTATTAACCGACTTCGGATTAGAGGACAGCTTTGTTGCATCAATGAAAGCTGTCATTTATTCTATTAATGCCAACGTAAAAATTGTTGATATCACTCACGCTGTCAGCCCACAAAATATTAAAGAAGCAGCATTTCATCTTAAAGTATGCTATAAGTATTTTCCCAAAGAAACAATATTTGTTTGTGTAGTTGACCCCGGTGTTGGCTCGGATAGAGAACCAATGCTTTTAAAAACAGATGAATACTTATTTTTAGCCCCTAATAATGGTTTATTAAGTCCAATAATACAAAACAGCTCCAAATTTGTCTGTTTTGATTTATCTGAAGATTTTAGAGCGTTAGACATCTCAAACACTTTTCACGGTAGAGATATTTTTGCTCCTGCTGCTGCTTTTTTATCTTTAGATAAGGACAGATATAATTTATCAAAAGCAATGGATAGCTCTGAACTTGTTGTATTTCCAAAACCTTTTTTGAAGCAAAATGAAGGAGGTTTTTTTGAAACTGAAATCCAACATATTGACCACTTCGGCAATCTTATTACATCAATAACTTTAAAGGAAATCAATAATTTCCAGATTAGTTCAGTTACGATTAATTTTATAAATAAGAAATATAAATGCTTTTTTTCAAAATGTTATTCTGATGCAAAAGAAGGAGAATTAATTGCATACATTGGTAGCAGTGGTTTTCTTGAAATAGCAGTAAGAAATGGAAGTGCTGCAAGAAAAATTGGTTGTAAATCAAATGAAATAATTGGGGTGCGGGTTTGAATGCTTGCAAACATCATTTTCAGTCATACGAGCAGCAAACTGAAAGAATAACAAAAGCAACGGTATGAAATTATTAAGTTTTTCCTATACTCAGTACTCTTGATGCCTCGTAGTTTGGTATTTCGCATTTTTTATTATAAGAAGTTAAATTTTAATATGAGCATTTCCAATAGGTCATTAGTTATTCGTCATTAGTAGTTACAAACTGATGACAAATGACTAATGACAAATAACTACAGAACTCCAGCCCCCATAACAAAAATAAAGGAGTTAGAAGATTTGCCTCGTAAAGAATGATTGCGCAAATTATAGCAAAAAGTATGTCATTCTGAACGAAGTGAAGAATCTATAGTTCTGTGGTAGCAATGAGTTGTGAGATTCTTCACTTCGTTTCAGAATGACAAGACTGCGCAATAACAAACTACGAGGCATCAGGAGTTCTGAATCTAATAAAATATTAATTGCTAACTGAGAAATTGTTATTTACGAGGCAAATCTCCTAACTCCTTTATTTCCTTTATGGGGTCTGGAGTTCTGAGATTAGTAAACATCATTGTGCTTTCCAATGTCCATAAGAATCAAATAATTATTATTGTTTTTATTTTTTTCAATTGAAAAAATTATTCTACAATCATAACCACAGGAACAGGCATAAAATCAGCTTAAAGCACCTTTCAATTTATGAGTATTCAAACATTCTTTAAAAGGATTTTCACTTAAATTAATTATTGTTTCTTTAATACGTCTAATTTCAATAGGATTTTGCCGGGCTTTTTTCTTTAAAAGACTATCAAATCTTGCTGTTGTTAGTATTTTATACATAGCTAAATATTGAGACGTAAAAAAAGTTCATTTGGTCTTTCAAGAGCTAATTCACCTTTTTCAAACAGAACAATAGTGTCATTGTAACTTTCAATAATGTTTTGAGTATTTTTTTCTAACAACATATTTTTTATTATTTCAAACAAAGATATTTTATCTTCGAATGAAAGAGTATTAACTACATTTACCACACTATCTAATTGCTGCATATAAATCTCCTTTTTTTAAAAAAACGTTATAATGCAATATTTATTACACTATTATTGCAAATAAAACAGCTACTTTACTCAAAATTAAAGTAAATTTTGTATAAAAAAAATATAATGCAACATATTATTATGACACAAAAATATAAAATATATTTTAATTTACATAAAAGTAATAAGTTAGCAGCTTTCGATTCTCTCTCTCCTTCCCAAGTCCAACTTGGAAATGAGCAATAAAAAATATTCCCCAAAACCTACCTAATCATTTCTTCGCAGATTTTTAGCATTTTTTTTGCAGAATTTTTCCAGGAGAAATGCTCAGCCCATTCAACTGCCCCTTCAGAAAGCGTCTTTTGTAGTTCCTTATCCGTAAACACATTATATATTTTTTCGCTTAGCTCTTCTATGTTTCCGTATTCGTAAAGCAAACCCGACAAACCATCTTTTACAGAATCCTTAAGTCCGGGCACATTCGCAGAAATCACACAGGTGCCGCAAGCATTTGCCTCAATATTTGTAATTCCCCAACCTTCCTTAATTGAAGTATTTGCAACGCAATGGACCTCACTCAAAATCTTTTTCTTGTCTTCTTCTGTAACGTATCCAAAAAAAGTAGTTCTTTCAAAAATGTTCAGTTCTTTTGCCAAGTTTTCCAATTCTTCTTGGTAATCGCCTCGCCCTAAAATAAAAAGTTTTGCATTGGGAACGCGTTTTACAACTTCAGCAAATGCTAAAAGCAAATGCTGAACGCTTTTGTATTTTTTCAATCTACCAAAATACGCAACAGTTGGGTCTTCAAGCTTTTTGCCAACATTCATTTGGAAATCTTCCGGACTAATTGCATTTTCCACAATTTTGAACCTTTTCCTGTCGAAACCTCTTTCCAAAAACTCGCTTAAAGTACTTTCCGAAACAACAACAAAATTCGTCTTTTTATAGATAAAATCAATAAGTTTTTCAGCAAAAACCACATACAGCCCAGATAAAAAACCGGTTTGGTTGAAAATGCTCTTTCCAAAAAAGTGGTGGCTTATTGCAAGCAGCGGCTTTCTCACGTAAAGTGGTGTGTAAAAAGGGATTTTGTTTATATCGTCAATAACTATATCGAAATTTCCTTTTCTATATTTTTTCCAGTAAAGATAAGGCACCCAAAAATTAAAGAAGTTGCGTGAGCCGTAGCGTTCTACTTCAATTCCATCAATATTTTCAAATTGCTGCGAGCCGTCATAGCGGTATGCAACTAATTTTACTTTATGCCCGTCTGCTGCAATGTGCCTGAAAATTTCGTGCAAATGCACTTCAGCTCCACCTCCAAGCGGGCTTTTAATGTCCTGCCAATTGAATATTAATATTTTCATTTTCGTTCATTTTCACATTTTTGTTATTACAAATATAATTCTTTTTGGCATAATGCTTGTAATATTCCATAAAAAATTGAAAAATATGCAAATATTCATAAAATAGGAGCGAAAATGAAAATTCTTGATAAATATCAGACAAAAAAATGGCTAAAAATAGATTTATGGCTATTATTATTCATCGCAATTTCTTTTGGATTGCTGTTTTCCTGCTCGGCGCCACGCGGAATAAAATCGGGATACAGAGCAAAAAATCAGTCAAATGAAAATAAAACTGAAGAAATTACTTCAATTAATAAAGCATTGGATAATAAAGAGATTATAAACGCTGAAGAAGAAACCTTAGAGACAGTCATTGAAACGAATGATATTCAAATTGAAAAAGTTGCAAATATAATCCAATCGGAAGAAGCAACTACACAACGCAAGTCGATGCCAACATTAAACCAAATAATGAGAAAGTATGAAGAAGAGCAATCTGCTATAAAAGCAGATGTAGAAATAATGAAAGACGACATAAAGGATTTGAAAAACTCTGTTGATGAAGTAAAAAGAATGGTTATTGCCCAAAAAAATGGTGAAACCGAATACGCAGTTGCCAGTGCGGTTCCTGAAGAAAAATCCAATAATGTTATTCAAAAAGAAGAACCAAAAAATATAATTTTATCTGATGAAGTTGCTAATATTAAACAGCCAAAGAAAACTGAAACCGTAGAAAAGAAAAAAATACCGGTTAAGCAACAAATAAAACCACAAACAATTAAGCCGAGAGCTAAAAAAGTAGAGCAAAAGAAAGAAGAAGCTAAACAGACAAATGTGCAGCAAATAAATAACACAACAAATCCAAGTCCAGCTACAGTTGTTCAGACAAAGCCGGATTTACAAGCTGCTATTAGTTTAGTAAAAGGAAAAAATTATAATCAGGCAATTTCTAATTTGAATAGTTTGCTCGTTACAGAAAAAGACGGACAAACGATAATTACTTGCAATTACTGGTTAGGCGAAGCACATTTCGGAACGAAGGAATGGAATAAATCTTTGCAGTATTTCCAGCAGGTTTTAAATTCAAAAGATTCACAATATAAAGACAATGCACAGGCGATGATTGCTGAAATACACTGCCGTGCAGGTCAGATAAACGAAGCACGTCAGGCATTTTCAGAACTCATTGAAAAATACCCAAGCAGCCAGTATATACCGAGAGCAAGACGTATGTTGCAGCAGTTGTAGTTAGGTTTTTGCTTTTTCTCTTTCCCAAGTTCAACTTGGGAAAGAGTTGAAACACTTAAAAATCATATCCCATATTTCCGAGATAGATTACATCTGCTAAACAACTAATACCAAGTTGCTTTCATAAATATAATTAAAGTGTCATTTCGAACCCCAAGATAAAAGAAGACTTTTATTTTAAATGGAGATGACA
>CAZCLJ010000084.1:0-15664 GCA_964499465.1 uncultured Hyphomicrobiales bacterium | reverse complement strand
AATAACTCAATAACCCAATAACTCAATAACCCAATAACCCAATAACCCAATAACCTAATAACCTAATAACTCAATAACCTAATAACCTACACTGAAATTTTTATCCATTTAAATATTTCTTTGAAGTTTGGTTTCTTTCCATACATCAAAATGCCAACTCTGTAAATGCGCGATGCTACCCAAACGCATCCGAGGAAGGTTAATACCATTAGAACGAGTGAAGTAAGTAACTGCCAAACTGGAACATCGGTAGCTGCAATACGAACAATCATTAAAATCGGAGCAAAAAATGGAATTAATGAAAGAATTACAGAAAGAGTTCCTTCAGGGTTTGTTATTACGGCACCAATAAAGAAAATTGGCAGAATAATTGGAAGCATAATCGGACCTTGCAACTGAGCTGCATCGCTTTCCTGGTCAACTGCAGAACCCACTGCCGCAAAAAGTGTAGAATAAATAAAATAGCCGGCAAGGAAATAAATTACGAAACCAATATAAAGCATTGGTGATATTTCTGGCATTTCAAAGCCACTCGGAACTTGCTGACCTGTTGAAGCAGTCATAGTATCAATCATTGCCTGCTCCTGTCCCATCAAAGATGAAATAATTGGAGTAGCAGCAAGGAAAAGCCCGGCACCAATGATTATCCAAAAAAGCACCTGAGTTAAACCAACAGCACCAATACCGATAATTTTCCCCATCATTATTTCAAACGGCTTTGCTGATGAAGCAATTACTTCAACTATCCGGTTTGCTTTTTCTTCGATAACTCCACGCATAACATAAGAGCCATAAATCAGCATCATCATATAAATTAAAAGTCCAAGTATATAACCAATTCCGGCGAGAAGAGGAGAATCATCACTTTTAACCCCTTCTGCTGTTAATTTTTGTGTATTAATTTTTACTTTTTCCTCGGAAATGCGGATAATATTGGAGTCAGCACCGGCATTAATCAAACGGTGATGAAGAATTACATTACCAATATTGCTTTGCAAAGAAGAAATAAAACCGATACCACCGCCACCTTTTGTGAAAATTACTGCTTCTCCATTATTGATTATATCTTCATTTAAAACGAGATAAGCATCTATCCTTGCACTGATTACCATACTTTTTAAACTATCTTCACTTAAATTGGTCAAATAGTATTTACTAGTGTCGGTTTTTACAATTTCATTTCCTATGCTTGCAGTTTTGTCAAGAATAGCGAGTTTCATTTCTGTGCTGTCCGAAGAAAGATAAGTAATAATAGCTGGAATAGCGACCATAGCAACCATAAATAGAGGCATTAAAATAGTCCCTATGATAAAACCTTTCGAGCGAACTTTCGATAAATATTCGTGTTTTATAATTATTCCGATTTTATTATTTTTGCTCATTATTATTCTCCGTTTTCTTAGATACAACATCAATAAATATTTCGTGTAAACTTGGTTCAACCACCTGAAAATGTGATAATTTTACATTTTCAATAGCAGCTTTTAAGATTTGTGGTGCTTGCTCTTCGGCATTTTGTAATCGAAATTCTGCTCGGTTTTTCGTTCTGTTAATAAATTTCAAGCCATCAAATTTATTTAAAAAACTATCATCTCCTTCAAATTCCAACAGCATTGTATCTTTGCTAAAACTTTTCTTGATTTCGTGAATATTTCCCCTTAAAACGATATCGCCTTTATTGATTAAGCAGATATTATCGCAAAGCTGCTCTGCTTGTTCCATAACGTGAGTAGAAAGAATAATCGTTTTTCCCTGTTCCTTCATATCAACTATGATTCGCTTTAATAATTCTGTATTAATTGGGTCAAAACCGGAAAACGGCTCATCAAGAATGATTAGCTCTGGCTCGTGTAAAATTGTGCTAATGAACTGGACTTTTTGCTGCATACCTTTAGAAAGTTCCTGAATTTTTTTGTCTGCCCATGATTCTGCATCCATTTTTCTGAGCCAATCTTTTGCACGGACTGTGGCAGTGGTTTTGTCTATATTTTTTAATTGAGCAAAATAGATAAGTTGCTCAATTACTTTGATTTTCTTATAAAGTCCTCTTTCTTCTGGCAAATATCCAATGCGGTTTTGGGCATCGTATCCATCATTATTTCCAAAAAGAAAAATTTTCCCTTCATCTGGAGCGAGTATATTTGTAATCATTCGAATAAGAGTAGTTTTACCGGCACCGTTTGGACCGAGAAGCCCCAGCACAGTTCCCGGTTCAGAACTGAAGCTAACTTTATTTACTGCGACATAATCGCCGAAGCGTTTTAATACATTCTCAATTCTCAATACATCCATAAATTTATATAATTTCAATAAATAATAATAATAATTGCAAAAATAAATAATATTTTATAATTTTGTAGTCTAAAAAAATATTAATTTTGAAAATTATAAAATATTAGATTATAAACAAATTAGTGAGAAAAAATGAATTATACGGGTCCGAAAGTAAAACTTTCAAGGAAACTTGGGATTGAGCTAACAATAAAATCCAGTAAATATTCCTCAAAGAAACCATACCCACCAGGTCAGCATGGTGCCAGCAAACGTAGAGCTAAGCAATCAGATTACGGCAAGCAGTTATTAGAAAAGCAACGCCTAAGATTGCAATACAATATTTCCGAAAAGCAAATGCGTAATTACTATGCTAAAGCAGCATCTTTACTCGGTAATACTGGCGATTTATTAATTCAGCTTCTTGAAGCAAGATTAGATTCTGTTTTATATCGCTCTGGTTTTACACGTTCAATCTATGCAGCACGCCAGTTCATTACTCACGGTCACATTTTAGTTGATGGCAAAAGAGTTACTATTCCTTCATATAGCTTGAAACCAAATCAAACTATAAGCATTAAGCCAAAGAGCAGAAAATTGGAATGTTTCCAGGACGCAATGAGAACTGCAACGCCACCACCTTACATTGAATTGCAAAAAGCGGAATTTGCTTCTATTTTCCGTTATACTCCAACCCGCGAGGAAGCTCCCGTTATCTGCGAAGTACCTCTCGTAGTCGAGTTCTATTCAAGATAATAAGAAAAAAACATAGAAATAAAAAAAACTACATCTTTTAGGTGTAGTTTTTTTTTAAATTATGGAAAAAGGTGAACTCTACCTACGAGGTGGAGTTCATCTGTACAAAATCGAAAGCACTCCTTCCCAAGTTGAACTTGGGAAGGAGAAGCATGGAAAAGATGCCCTCCACCTACGAGGAGGAGGGCATCTGTCGTTCTCCTAAAGTCAGAAGTTCCTTTTGACTTTTTTTTGTAACCAGAAATAATTTCGGTTAAGTCGCTTTCTTTTAACTCCGTAGGAGTATCCGGTTTGTAGAAATAATGCTAAAAAAAAGAAAAGCAACGTAGTTGCGACCTGTCTTTGCTACAAACAGAACACTCCTACGGAGTTTTGCTCAAATTAAAAGATATTTTCTACAAACAGTTTGCAACTACGTTGCTTTTTTATTCCCACTTTGCGAAAGTTACTTTGGTTTTTGTAACGTTTGAAAAAGCGTTTGTCATCGTGATTCAGTCATACGATGACTGGCAGTCATCGCATAACTTGGAAAACACATACTTTTTCCTTAACATCAGAAGTTTCTTCTGACTTTCCTGTTTTTCACTCAGAAAGAATTTCTGACTACAGGAAATATGTTAGTAAGAAACATGAACACCACCTGGCAGGTGGAGTTCATCTGATACTAAGTTGCTTTTAATAATAAAATATGTTTATTTGTCATTCCGAAACGAAGTGAGGAATCTCAATGTCTGTGGTAGCAAGGAGTTGTGAGATTTCTCACTTCGTTTCGAAATGACATTTTAATTATATTTGTGAAAGCAACTTGGTATGACATATAGTTTTTTTCATCTTATTTTCATAATTTATTTGAAACAAATTAAAATTATTTCGTATATTGTTAGTAGTTATGAAGTTAATTTGAAAATTATGATGAAATTCATTCCTTCAAAACTTCAGCTATGCTATCGTTAAGTAAGGATGGCACTTATTTTCTAAATGTGGATTTAAATGTCTTAATTCTTTGCTGTAAGGTAAGTTAATAAATATTTGTTTTTTTTTAAAATAAAATTTATTATATTATTGTTTGGAATATTTTTTAATTAGTTAATAAATATTTTAATTATTTTTTTGTTTTATTTTGAGGTTTTTATGAATAAATTATCAAAACTATTTCTTACAGCATTCCTTTTGATATTACCTGTTTTAGCAAATGCACAGGTAAATCTGAATGTTACAGTGGGAACAGGTGGCGATTACCCAACGTTGAGTGCGTTTGCTGCAGCAGTGAATACACTCGGTTTGGGAGGAAATACTACTGCGGATATAATTAGTAATCTCGTTGAAACTGAAGCAGTTGTAATTAATCAATGGCCCGAATCAGGCGGAAGCGGTTACTATTTAACTATACAGCCATTCGGCGAAAGCAGGACAATTGAAGCTGATTTATCGGCTAATGCGGTAATTGTCCTTAACGGCGCCGATAGAGTAATAATTAACGGCGAATTATATGAGGGTGAACGAAACCTGACAATTACAAATACTGCAACAAGTGGCACTAACGCTGCTATCTGGATTAAAAGCTTGGGAGAAGCTGCTGGTTGCGAAAACGTTACAATCAAAAATACAATTATTTACGGCTCCAATACAGCTTCTACTGTAAATACTACTTTTGGTATTTACTCCGGCGGAACAACAATTTCAACATCTGGAACCGGTGCTGATAACGATTATCTTACTATAGAAAACAATCAAATAATGAGAGCAACTTATGGTGTATATGCCCGCGGAGTTGCTACCAGTTTATTAAACAATTTACTGATAACAAAAAACATCATTGGTGGAGATTTATTATCTGATTATGTTAGGTATCGTGGAGTTGATATCCAACATTCCGATGCACCAACAATTACCAACAACTATATTTACAACATCAGAAGAACTGAAAGTGCTTTAAATATAGCTGGTATCGAAATCGGGCAAAACTCTGCAAATGCAATGATTGCCAATAATATAATCCAGGGTATATCTCAGGCAGTTTCAACTGGCTACGGTGCTTATGGAATAAATATTTCAAGTGCAACAGGAAATACTGATATTAACATAATTAATAACGTAATTTACGATATAACAACAATTAATTACAGTGTAACAAGTACAACATGGAATCCTTTTGGAATTAGAATTACTGGCGGCACCGGGCATAAAATTTGGTTTAACAGTATTAATCTTTTTGGACCTCAAACACAGTCTGGAACATATTATAACGGAACATTATCTGCCTGTTTGATGATTACTGCAACAGGAGTAACAGCTTTAGATGTCAAAAACAATGTGTTCTCAAATTCACTTGAAGGTTTAGATGGTTCAAATTCCTATACTGTATGTGCTATTGGCTCAGCAACAACATTTACCAGCATAAATAACAATGATTATTTTCCCAGTGGTTTATATGGGGTACTTGGTCATCTTGGCTCACCTTATTCAGTTACGAATAACAAGATAACATTAGCTGACTGGCAGGCAGCAACTCTTCAGGATGCAAATTCCATATCAGCAGACCCGCTATTTACGTCAAATACTGATTTATTACCTTTTGATTACTCACCCCTTGCACTGTCAGGTGAGTATAATGTTTTGGTTCCGTTGGATATTCTGGGCAATGAGAGGAATTCTCCACCAACAATCGGGGCTTATGAATTAGAATCTGGTGGAAATATGACTTATTCGTCCAGTACTGTTACTCATCCAATTACTACTCCAATATTCCAAGGCGCTGAAGACCAGGTAATTATTCGTATAGAAGTAGTTACTCAAGGTATTGATAATCCTATTGGTGTAAGCAGTTTTTCGTTGAACTCAAACGGAACAACGAGTGCAAATGATGTAGTTAATGCAAAATTATTTTTTACTGGAAATAACGGAATTTTTTCAACTGAAAATCAATTCGGAAGCACAGTTTACAATATTTCGACCCCCTTTGAAATCACTGGATTTCAGTCATTGAATCCCGGAACTAACTACTTTTGGCTAACATATTCAATTTCTCCTACTGCCACTTTATTTGATGTGGTAGATGCAGAATGTATTTCATTAACCTGCGATGGAATAGCCCGAGTTCCAGAAGTAACTGCCCCTGTCGGCTCACGTATGATAAGAAGTCCAATGGCTGGAACTTTTACAGTAGGAACTGATGGCTTTTATAGTGATTTAATTCAGGCAATAGATGATATCAATGTTCTTGGCTTATCTGGTGATGTAACATTAAGTATTGTAAGCGATATCATTTTGCCAAGCCCTGCTATTATAAATCCTTGGCAGGAAGTTGATGGCACTGGCTATACCTTAACTATTGCTACAACCGGCGATTATATTATTAGCGGTGAATTTGCTAATGGTGTTATCGTCTTAAACGGTGCCGACAGAGTTACTATTGATGGTAGTATTGATAACGAAGGTAATCATTTAACAGTTCAGAATTATTTTACAACAGCTGCTTCTGCCGCTATTCGCTTAATGAGTTTAGGTGAAAATGCCGGCTGCGAAAATGTTACTGTTAAAAATTGTATTGTCATCGGTGGCAGTCCAACTTATACCACATCTATGGGTATTTATGTAGCCGGAACATCAATTACTTCATCAGGCACAGGACAGCATAACAACTATATTACAATAACTGATAATATTGTAAAAAGATGCTATTATGGTATCTATGTCAGTGGTGCTTCTGCCGGTTATTGCGATAATATTATTATCAGCAATAATTCAATAGGTGATGAATATCCTGAAAACTATGTTTCTTTAAAAGGTATAGATATATCTTATGTTACAAATACTCAGGTTGTTAATAATCATATTTATAATCAACGACTGACAACAGGTGGTAGTGTTATAGGTATAGATATGGGAGCAGGTTGTGCCGGCTCAATTATAGCAAACAACATAATCCATAGTTTAAGCCAGCAAAATTCAAGTGGTTACGGTGCAATTGGAATAAATATTTCAACTGCAACAAGTAATACCGATATTTATATCGTAAATAATGTTATTTATGATTTGACGACAAGAAATTACAGTGCAACCAGCACAACTTATAATCCTTTCGGCATTAGAATTGTTGGTGGCACTGGCCATAAAGTATGGTTCAACAGTGTAAACCTTTACGGAACGCAACCTGAAGGTTTAGGCACAGCTGGAACTCTTTCTGCCTGTTTGATTGTTACAGCCACCGGAGTAACTGGATTAGACATAAGAAACAATGTATTTTCAAATTCTCTCGTAGGTCTTGAAAATTCAAATTCTTATGCTATTTGTGTAATTGGTTCATCAGAAACTTTCTCTAATATAAATTATAATGATTACTACGTTTCAGGAACTTATGGTGTTTTAGGGCATATCGGCTCATCATATTCTACAGACAATAATAAAACAACATTAGAAGCTTGGCAGGAAATAAGTTTGCAGGATTTAAATTCAATTTCAACAGACCCGCTATTTACTGCAGAAAATGATTTATTACCAACAGCAGTATCACCACTTATTTTTGCAGGTGAGTATATTGCATTGGTTCCAATAGATATTTTGGGAACCGAAAGAAATTCTCCGCCAACTATCGGGGCTTATGAAGTTGTTATAACTGGTGGTATGGAATACGTTTCCAGCGAAGTAGCTCTTGCAACTCCAGCTTCTGTTTTTAGTGGTGACCAGGACCAGGCAATAATAAGAATACAGGTTACAACTGACGGAATTGATAATCCAATAAGCGTAACCAGTTTTACATTAAATTCAAATGGAACAACAAATGCCAGCGATGTTACAAATGCTAAAATGTTCTATACAGGTTCTTCAAGCGTTTTTTCAACTGATAACCAGTTCGGTTCAACTGTTGCAGATGTTTCCACTCCTTTTGTTATTGATGGAAATCAGGGGTTAAATCCCGGAAATAATTATTTCTGGCTAACTTATTCAATTTCAGCTACTGCAGCGGAGTTTAATGTTATTGATGCAGAATGTGCTGCTCTAACTTGTGACGGGCTACCACGTACTCCCAATGTAACTGCACCTGAAGGAAACCGAATGATTCGCGACAAAATGATTGGAACTTATACCGTTGGTGAGGGTGGATTCTATCCCAATTTAAATGCAGCTTTCGCTGATATTGCATTACTTGGATTACGCGGTAATTTACAATTTAGTATTATTAGCGATATTACTGAACCCGCCGAAGCAGTTTTAAATCAATGGGAAGAAACAGGTGAAGGTGGTTATTATATAACAATCAAACCGACTGGAATTTATACTATTCAGGGAACAGTTGAAAACGGCGTAATTGTCATTAGTGCTGCAAACCGCGTGATTATTGATGGCAGTGTTGGTGAAGAAGAAACGCAGGATTTAACAATTCAAAATAATTACACAGAAGATGCTTCTGCAGCAGTCAGAGTGCTCTCGCTTGGTGAAGGACAAGGTTGCTCAGATATTACGATAAAAAATTGCAATATAATTGGTGGTTCACCCACAGAAACACTTTCATTTGGTATTTTTGTCGGTGGAACTACGCTTGGCACAACTGCAGCAGGTTATGATATGTCAAACATTACTATTGAAAATAATACAGTAAAAAGATGCTATTATGGTATTTTTGCACGTGGTGCTACCGCTAATTATATTCAAAATTTATTAATCACTAAGAACGAAATTGGTTCTGAAGAGCCAGATAGTTATATTAGATTGAATGGAGTAAATATTCAGATGTGCGATGCACCTGAAGTTTCTCATAATCACGTGTTTAATATAAGAGTAATGGAAGGCACCGTTAGCACTTATGTCGCAGGAATTCAGATTGGTTCTTATTGTGCTAATGCCCTGATTAACGCCAACAGAGTTCACGGCTTAAGGCAGCAAGGAACTTCAACTTACGGGACTACTGGTATCCTGATGAGCTTAACTACTGGTAATGATAATCTAATGATTGTTAATAATGTTATTTATGATATTCTATCAAGAAACTACAGTGCAACAAGCACTTTATACAATCCTTTCGGAATAAGAATAGCAGGTGGAACCAACTTAAAGATTTGGTTTAATAGTGTAAATCTATATGGCGAACAACCACCCGATACAGGTACAAGCGGAACAATGTCAGCATGCTTGATATTAACTTCTTCAGCTTCAAGCGGTTTTGATGTTCGTAATAATGTTTTCTCTAATTCTCTTGTTGGTTTGGAAGGTTCAACAAGCTATGCAGTGTATTCTGCTGCTGCTGCCTCTAATTATAGTATGATTGACAATAACGACTACTACGTAGATGGTCCTTACGGAGTACTTGGATACATTAACGGCACTCAGCATTTATCTTTCGAAGCTTGGCAGGCAGCCACTTTGCAGGATTTAAATTCAATGTCTCTAAACCCATATTTTACAAGTGATGATGATTTAATGCCTCAGGATGTAACTCCTTTAATATTAGCTGGAGTTGCAATTCCTCTTGTTCAATATGATTTCCTCGGAGTAGAAAGATATATTATTCCAACAATCGGCGCTTATGAAGTTGATGCTTCAGGATTAATGACTGTAAATTACACAACCTGCGAACAACCAACCACAGACCCAGTCCTATTGGCTCAGGAAGATGCTGTGGTTATCAGAGTTTTAATTGCTACTGAAGGAATTGAAAATCCTTTAACAGTAACTAATTTCGATTTTTCAACATTAGGAACTACAAATCCTGAAACTGATTTAGTTAATGCAAAGCTCTTCTATACTGGTCCTTCTCAGGTATTTTCAACGGAAAACCAATTTGGGACAACAATAACAGATTTAGATGAAATCTTTTCAATTACTGGAAGTCTGGAACTTTTACCCGGTATGAACTATTTCTGGCTTACTTATTCAATTTCACCAACTGCTACCATTGATAATTTTGTTGATGCTGAATGTTCTGAAATTACAATCGAGTCCGAAGATTACACGCCTTTAGTTCCGGCACCTCCGGGAAACAGGCAAATCAGAGCACCTTTCAACGGAATTTATACTGTTGGAACTGGTGGTGATTATGCTACTTTAAATGATGCTTTTAATGCAGTTGGTTTGCTTGGTTTAAGTGGAAATACAGAATTCCATATTATTAGCGATCTTGAGCTAGAATCTCCGGCTGATATATATCAATGGAATGAAATTGGCGAAGGTGGTTATTTCTTAACCGTTAAACCAAGTGATGAGAACAGAACAATTAGCGGTAATTTTAATAATGGTGTAATTAATATTCACGGCGCTGACAGATTCATTCTTGATGGAAGAATTGAAGGATTAGAAGGAAATAATTTAACAATTATTAATAGTAACAGTGAAACCGCTTCTGCTGTAGTTCGTCTAATTAGTTTGGCTCTGGGACTTGGCTGCGAAGATGTTACTATTCGTAATTGTAATATTATAGGTAGTTCTACCACTTATACTACTTCATTCGGTATTCACGTAGGGACTACTGCTCTTTCAACATCATCAATTGGTCCTAATAATGACAACCTTTCAATTATAGAAAATAATATTCAGAGATGTTATTATTCTATTTTAGTTAGAGGTAATGCTACAGAGCATAATGAAGGACTTTACATTGCCAGAAATATTATCGGTTCAGAAAATCCTGATTATTACGTGGGATTACGTGGTGTAGATTTACAGAATAATGCTGCCCCGGTTATTGAAGGCAATCATATCTTCAATCTTACTTTGAATTCCGGTATTAGCATAACTGGTGTTGAACTTGGGCAAAATAATGCTTTTGCATTAGTTTCCGGAAACACAATCCATACCTTTAAGCAAACAAATTCATCTGGATACGGTGCTTATGGAGTAAATATTTCAACTGCTACCGGCAACACTGATATTACTATTGTAAATAATGTCATTTTTGATTTAACCACCCGTAATTATAGTGCTACAAGCACAACATATAATCCATTCGGTATTAGAATAGCTGGTGGTAGCAATCATAAGATTTGGTTCAATAGCGTAAATTTATTCGGTCAGCAGCCACCCGATTTAGGCACAACCGCAACATTATCTGCTGCCTTTTTAGTATCTGCATCAGCAGTAACAAATCTTGATGTTCGCAACAATGTATTTTCAAATTCACTCGAAGGTTTAACCGGTTCAAATTCTTATGCTATTTATTCAGTTGCATCTGCTCCTTTTGCTACAATAGATTATAATGATTACTATGCTACTGGTCTTTTCGGAGTTCTGGGCTATCTTTCCGAACAAAGATTATCACTGGCAGCTTGGCAAACAGCAACAGGTATGGACTTACAATCAATTGATTTAAATCCGGAATTTATTAGCAATACAGATTTAAACTTAACAGCAACATCGCCATTACCGGCAGCCGGTGTTTATATTGATGATGTAATGTTCGATATAATTGGAAATGTGAGAGTTAATCCACCTACTATTGGTGCTTACGAATTAGATATAACAAATCAATTACCACCACCTTTCCTTTATACTCCGGCTAATAGTTCAGTGGGAGTATCTGTTAATCCAAATTTCTCTTGGTCTTTAATTGAAAATGCAGAATCGTATATATTACAAGTTGCAACTGACAATACATTCGAAAATCTTGTCCTTGATGTTAGTGGAGTATTAACTACTTCTTATATTCCTACAACATCTCTGAATACTACATATCTATATTACTGGCGAGTAAAGGGCTTTGCAACTGATATGGAAGCATATTGGTCACAAACATGGAACTTTATTACTGAGGGACCACTTGATACACCAATTTTAGTAGCGCCCGAAAATGGTTCTACCAATCTCTCACCATCAACACTTTTAGATTGGGAGCCGGTATTTGCTGCAAGTTCATATACTTTGCAAGTAGCTACAAATCCAGAATTTACCAACTTAGTTATTAATCAATCTGAAATAACAGATTCTGAACTTTTACCAATTGGTTTGTCAACTTTAACAACATACTACTGGCGTGTTCAGGCAACGAATGTATCAAATACAAGCCAATGGTCAAGTATTTGGACTTTTTCTACTGGAAACATAATTACTATTGGCACTGGTACTTCTTATAATTCTACCACATCTAATCCAGCTCCTTATGGAAACTATTATAAGAGTGCAAGGCATCAAATTCTGATTTTAGCTTCAGAATTACTCAGCAACGGAGGAACAGCCGGACCAATAAATTCACTTTCATTTAGTGTTTATATTCCAAACAACTGTGCTGCACTTCAGGGATTCACAATCAAAATGAAGCATACAACTGCCAGTGTCGTCTCGGCTTGGGAATATACAGATTGGGCTACTGTCTTTACAGCTACAACTGCTTACCAACCAGTTGCAGGATGGAATCTCCATCAGTTCGATGAACCATTTATCTGGGATGGCGTTTCTAATTTATTAATCGAAACCTGTTTCAGTAATTATCCTGCTGCATATACTCAAAATGCCTCGCATTACTATACTGTAACTCCGGCAAACTCAGTGATTTATTACCGTTCAGATACAGAAACAAATATGTGCGGTACTACTTCTGCAACTGTTACCGTTTCAGCAAACCGTCCTAATATGCAGTTTAGTTTTGGTTCACTTATTCCTCCTCTTGATGTTCCCATTTTGACTGAACCAGAAAACCAAGCAGTTGATGTATCAATAAACCCTGATTTGCACTGGCTTGAAGTAACTGATGCTGATACATATCAGATTCAGGTTTCTACAGTATCAAACTTTGCAACATCAGTTGTTGATGCATTTAGTTCTGACAATTTCTATAATGTAACTATTGATTTGAATTATGAAACTACATATTACTGGCGGGTAAAAGCAAGCAATAATGAAGGTGCTTCAAGCCAATGGTCAGCAGTTTGGTCATTTACAACTGCTGAAGAAGTTACTGTTCCCTGGGAAGTAATAACAGAAACAGGAAATTATGCTACTGTTATTGTTCCAGCCAATATTAACCCGATGATTGGAAATCGCGCGTTCGTTGCTGGTGATGCTATTGGATTGTTCTATCAAAGAACACCAGGTGAATGGCACTGCGCCGGTTATGGTGTTTGGAACGGTAGTAACCTTGGCATTATTGTTTGGGGCGATAATTTAGAAACCACAATTAAAGATGGATTTACTGTCGGTGAAGTGTTTTCATTTAGGGTTTGGGATGCTCTTGCTTATGTTGAATACAATGCTACTGCTACATATTCTATAGGACCTGAAGATTATCAAATTGGTGGATTTACTATTTTATCTGGCTTAAACGTCATAGTTCCTCAAACAATGCAAATTAATCTTAGCACCGGCTGGAACATTGTTTCAAGCAATATTGTTCCAGAAGATGCTCTTATGCCAAGTGTCTTTAATGATATTACTCAAAATGTTAATATTGTTAAAAATGGTGCTGGCGAAATGTTTAACCCTGCTTTTAATATCAATACTATTGGTGATTGGAATGTTGCCCACGGATATTTAGCAAATATGTCTGCGAATAGCTTGCTGGAAATAACCGGTGCTCCAGTTGTTCCTCAAAACACCCCTATCAATCTGATAGCCGGCTGGAATCTATCGGCATATTACAGAAACAGCCCAATGTCTCCAGATATTGCACTTGCAAGCGTAGGAACTAATCTTACTTTATGCAAAAACAATACTGGCGGTATTTATTTCCCTGCTTTCGGATTAAATACTTTAGGCAATATGAATGAAGGTGAAGGATACTATTTGTATTTAAATAATGCCTCAACTTTAACTTATCCTGCCAACTCCGCTCGAAAAGCACTTGCTGATAATCTTACTCCTCATGCAAAACTCTTAAAACCAAAATACACAAGCACTGGAAATTCTGCTACTTTAATTCTAGAATTAAATGGAATTGCAAATGGGAATGAAATCGGTGTTTATAATCTGAAAGATGAGTTGATTGGCGCTGGTGCAGTCCATAATGGAGTTGCGGCAGTTACAATTTGGGGAAACGATGAATTTACTCCCGCTACTGACGGAGCTGTTGATAATGAAATATTAAATGTAAAGCTACTTAATAACAACACTTTGCAAAATATTTCAATATCCAGCATAAATGAATTAACGAATAATTCAGAACAAAACGAACTTTACTACAAATCCAATGCTATTTATCTGGCTAAAGCAAGTATAAATGAATCCGAACTTGAAATGTCAATTAAAAACATTCCAAATCCAGTAACAAATTCAACTATATTTGAATTTAGCTTAACAGACGAAGCAAACGCAGAAATACAGATTTATACAAGCACAGGCGAATTAGTTGCAAGCATTGGAAACAACGTTTATTCAAAAGGAATACACAGAATAAACTTTGATGCAAGCAATTTGTCAAGCGGAATGTATAATATTGTATTGAGTTCTGGAGGTAAGAAAGTTTCTTCGTTTATGATTGTGGATAAATAGCTGTTGGTTAATTGATAATTGATAATTGATAATTGACAATTGATAATTGACAATTGATAATTGACAATTGATTATGTTTATGGTAATTAGTCATTGGTCATTGGTAGAAGAAAAATACTAATGACTAATGACTAGTGACTAATGACTAATGACTAATGACTTAATGACTAATGACTTAATTACCATAAACCGAAAACTATAAACTATAAACCATAAACCATAAACCGAAAACCGAAAACCATAAACCGCCTACACTCCTTCCCAAGTTGAACTTGGGAAGGAGTGTATCATATCTCAAAACCGAGTTTGCAAAATCCTTTTTTTCTTTTATAAAATTTTTTTAATTTGCATTTTTTTTTGGAATTGCGAGATGGAATACTATAAAGAATTTTACGAAAGCAAAAATTCCAAATTAGGTATTTTCTACGGAATATTCATTACTACAGTTGCTTTATTTCTGATTATGTTTGAAATTATTGACAATGGCTCTTTTTCATCTTTTGACTGGTTTTTAGATAAATTGTGTGCTGCATTTGGTGTTGCAAATGAACCATCTTCAAACTATCCATTTCATTGGTTCTTTTCCTTTGCCCTATTGATTATCGGAGTTTTGCAGATTTTTTCTGGATTTGGCAAACCACTTCAAAATATTATTGGCAAAGCATATTTAAAGATTAGTGAACAAGATATTGTATTAAAAAGAGATATTTGGATTAAAACAGTTGTATTAAATTGGGATAATGTTGCAGCAATCGAATACAAAGCAGCAATATTTTTCTTTGATTTAAAAAACAAACCGCAATACAAACTCCCTATAGACTACTTCGACTTTTCAGAAATTCAGAAAATAAATGAAGTAATCAAAGAAATTGCAAGTAGAAGGAATATAAGTTTTTTGGGTAAATGAAAAGTAAGCTATATGTTAAACGTAGTTTGCTATTTCGCAGTCTTGTCATTTCAAACCACTGATAATGCAAGTACTTCATTTAAATGGAGATGACATAAGTATAAACTTTCGCAAAGTTAAGAAACTTTACAAAAGTACTAATCTTATTACTTTGCGAAAGTTTCTTAACTTTCGTAAAGTTTTGGGAGTAAAAAATAGCGATGTCATTGGTAACTCCCAGATAAAAGAAGACTTTATTTAATACCAAACCGCTAACAATAATTGTAATATAATCTGTCATTCTGAAGCGCAGCGAAGAATCTCACAACTCCTTGCTAA
>CAZCLJ010000083.1:0-16014 GCA_964499465.1 uncultured Hyphomicrobiales bacterium | reverse complement strand
AAAAGTGGAAGATATAAAAAATACAAATAATGCACTATTTCCGTGCCATTACTCTTGAGAGGGGATTAAGGGGTGTGTTCTTTTTTCCTTTTATTACAAGTACTTTCTGACTAAAGAGAAAGCACCTGCTTAAAATCATTTATCTCCTTGATATTGCTTCAAATATAAAAAAGCATGAAAGAACACACCCCTTTGTCCCCTCTCAAGAGGGGAATTAGATTTGTGGTATAAAATAGAAGAACGTGTCAGCATTGAGCCAGCGGGGGACAAAAATGTCTTTTCCACTCCTTCCCAAGTGCAACTTGGGAAGGAGTAATAAAGTATTTATTTTTTAACTATGAATAATAAAGCACCTATAAAATATGTAAGAAATTGATAATTATATCAATAATTTTAATACCAGCAAAAGGAGCAATCAAGCCACCAAGCCCATAAATAAAAATGTTTTTCCTAAGAACAGAATTAGGATTTCTTGCCTGATATTTTACTCCTTTTAATGCCAAAGGAATAAGTGCAATAATGATTAAAGCATTAAAGATTACTGAACTCAAAATAGCACTTTCCTGACTTGCAAGCCCCATAATATTTAGAACAGATAAAGCTCCTTTCCCGTTAACCGTATATAAGGTGCTAAATATAGCTGGTAAAATCGCAAAGTATTTAGCAACATCATTAGCAATACTAAAAGTAGTCAAGGCGCCGCGGGTCATTAATAGTTGTTTTCCAGTTTCAACAACGTCAATCAGTTTTGTAGGATTAGAATCTAAATCAACCATATTACCAGCTTCCCTTGCTGCTTGTGTACCTGTGTTCATAGCTACGCCGACATCAGCTTGAGCAAGTGCTGGAGCATCATTTGTTCCATCTCCTATCATTGCAACGAGTTTTCCTTCCGATTGCTCTTTTCTGATTCTATTAAGTTTATCTTCTGGAGTTGCTTCGGCAATGAAGTCATCAACACCTGCTTCTGTAGCAATTGCGACCGCTGTTATGTGGTTATCGCCAGTAATCATAATTGTTTTTATTCCCATTTTCCTTAATTTTTCAAATCTTTCCCTAATTCCACCTTTAACCACATCTTTTAATTTAATTACGCCGAGTATCTTTTCGTTTTCACATACAACAAGAGGAGTAGCTCCTTCTTTAGCAATACTTTCTACAATACTTTCAATTTCATTTGAGTAATCGCCAGCATTTTCCTTAACATATTTTCTTATTGCGTCAAAAGCTCCTTTCCTTATTCTAGTCGTATTATTATCTTTTTTTATATCAACGCCACTCATTTTTGTTTGTGCAGTAAATGGAATAAAATTAAGCACCGAATCACTTAGATTCATTTTTCTAATATTATATTTTTCTTTCGCTAAAACCACAATAGAGCGTCCTTCGGGAGTTTCATCTGAAAGTGAAGAAAGTTGCGACATTTCTGCTAAATATTGTTCTTTAATTCCTTTAACTGGAATAAATTCAGTAGCCATCCTATTTCCAAGTGTTATAGTTCCTGTTTTGTCGAGCAAAAGCACATCAACATCGCCGGCAGCTTCAACTGCTTTTCCACTTTTCGCAATCACATTCTTTTGGGTCAATCGGTCAATTCCACTAATTCCTATTGCGTTTAAAAGTCCACCAATCGTTGTTGGTATTAGACAAACTAAAAGGGAAATTAGAATTGGAATAGTAATTATTGATTCGGTTTGTCCAGAAACAAAAAGTGCATAAAGTTCAAAAGGTTTTAAAGTAACTACTGCCAATAGAAAAATTATAGTCATTCCGCTTAGTAGTATTGTTAAAGCGATTTCATTCGGTGTCTTTTGTCTTTTAGCTCCTTCAACTAAGGCAATCATTTTATCTAAAAAAGTATCCCCTTGGCGAGCAGTAATTTTAATAATTATTTTATCGCTAATTACCTTTGTTCCGCCGGTAACGGCACTTCTGTCTCCTCCACTTTCCCTGATTACTGGAGCAGATTCCCCTGTAATCGCAGATTCATCAACGCTTGCAATACCTTCGATAACTTCGCCATCGGCTGGTATTGTATCGCCTGCCTCGCAAATCACTATATCGCCAACATCAAGTTCTGAAGATAGTTCTACTCTTTCCTGATTGTTATTTAAAATTCTTGCATAAGTTTGCTTCCTCATTTTTCGTAGCGATTCGGCTTGGGCTTTACCTCTGCCTTCAGCAATTGCTTCAGAAAAATTTGCGAATAGCACAGTAAACCACAACCAAACTGAGATTTGCAAATTAAAGCTGTTATAATTAAAAAACACAACAGATGTAGTGATAATTGCACCAATTAAAACTATAAACATTACCGGATTTTTGTATTGCTTCACTGGATTTAGCTTTATAAACGAATCCTTAATAGCAGTAATGATTAAATTTAAATCTAAAAGTGATTTATTCTTTTTCATAAATTTTTACTTAATTGTGTTTATAATCTGTTCAACAATAGGACCAAGAGATAATGCAGGTAAAAAAGTCAAAGCTCCAACAATAATTATTACTCCGATTAATAGAAAAGCAAATAAAATGTTATCAGTTTTAAAAGTCCCCTGAGTTTGTGGGGTTAATTTTTTTTCTGAAAGAGAGCCGGAAATAACCATAATTGGTATAATAACAGCAAAACGACCAATAAGCATTGCTATACCAAGCATAAAATTAAAGTATGTTGTATTGGCACTCAATCCAGCAAAAGCACTTCCATTATTAGCAGCAGCAGAAGTAAAAGCATAAAGAATTTCAGAAAATCCATGTGCATTTTTTTCTAAAATATTATTTACTCCTTCAGGCAGCAATATAGTTATTGCAGTAAATAACAAAATTACCATACTTGGTGCTATTACAGCAAGGATAGACATTTGCACTTCTTTTGCCTGAATTTTCTTTCCGAGATATTCTGGAGTTCTGCCAATCATAAGCCCAGCTATAAATACTGTTAAAAATACAAAAATCAACATTCCATACATTCCCGCACCAACACCACCAAACACAATTTCTCCAAGCATCATATTGGTTAAAGCAACCAAGCCAGAAAGTGGCATTAGCGATTCGTGCATCGAATTTACAGAACCGTTGGAAGCTGCTGTAGTTGCTGTTGCCCATAAAACACTGTTTGTAATACCAAAGCGAGTTTCTTTTCCTTCCATATTCCCGGCAATTCCTAAGTTTGAATTTGTAGAATATTCTGAAAAAAGTGATACAGACAAACCAATAATTAAAATTGCAAGCATTGTAGAAAACAAAACCCAACCCTGCCTTGAAGAACCGACAAATTTTCCAAAAGTATAAGTTAAAGCAGCTGGAATAAGCAGTATAGATAGCATTTCAAGGAAGTTTGTTAGTGGTGTTGGGTTCTCGAATGGAAATGCAGAATTTGCATTGAAAAAGCCACCACCATTTGTTCCGAGTTGCTTAATTGCTATTTGCGAAGCAGCTGGTCCAGCCGGAACCATTTGCTTAATTCCCTCTATTGTTGTAATTTCTATATAATTATTAAAATTCTGGACAACTCCCTGCGATGTTAAAATAATTGATAGAATAATGCTAAGCGGTAATAAAATATATATAGTAGAGCGAACCAAATCAATCCAAAAATTACCAAGTGATTTTGTTTCTTTATTCCTAATTCCCCTTGCTAAAGCTAAGAAAACAGAAATACCAGTAGCAGCACTTAAAAAATTTTGAACAGTTAAGCCAATCATTTGAACAAAATAGCTCAAAGTAGTTTCACCAGCATAAGATTGCCAATTTGTGTTTGTCATAAAGCTAATAGCTGTATTTAAGGCAAGGGTTGGTTCAACATTTGCTAAATGCTGCGGGTTTAATGGCAAATTTGATTGAAGCAGTTGCAAAAGGAATAATACAACTAATCCAATTCCATTAAATAAAAGAAGATTTAAAAGATAGCATTTCCAATTCATTTGCGATTCGTTTGAAATACCAAATATTTTAAAAATGAAAATTTCTAACTTTTTAAATTTGCCATTTCCTTTGTCATCATTTAGAGCATAATAAATATAGCTTCCAAGTGGTTTTACCAATAAAAATAAAATCGCAAAAAAAACTACAACCTGCATTATATCATAATAATTCATTGCTTACTCCTTAAAACTTTTCTGGTTTAAAAAGTGAATAGAATAAATATATGAACAAGAGCAATACTATAAAACTAAGTATAATCATTTTAATAACTCCTACTTACACTAACAACTGATACAAAATTATACTGAATAATATAAGTAGGAAATTAAGAAAGAGTGCAAAACATAAAGATTTTATAAAGAAGAAATCTAATTATTAATTATTAATTGTAACAATCAAGTAATCTTTAAATCCGTTTAATCAAGGTTCATAGACAAAAGAAATCCAAACTATCCTGCCAGGGATTAAATTTTGCAAACACATAATGTAAAAGGAAAAAGATGTTCCACACTTTCTTAAGTGTGGCACATCTGCCAAGAAAAATACTCCTGTAGAGACGCAGCATGCTGCGTCTCTACAAATCAACAAAAACAAATAATCCAAACTATCCCGCCAGGGATTAAATTTTGCAAACAAATAATCTAATCCCTGTCGGGAAATCGGTTTCGCTGTTTGATTTTTCTACAATAATCTAATCCCTGTCGGGATAAAAGAAAAAGAATATTAATCTCCTTCCCAAGTTGCACTTGGGAAGGAAGCTTTCTTTAAAGTTTTACTTTAAAATTATTCTAATATTGGAAAACCAAGCGAATCCCTTTTATGCTTGTTGATTGATGATATAAAAAAATTCTAAGCCATACTATCAACTTGTTGATCGTATGGCTTGCTTCTCCATTTGTTCATTTTCTTAAAAGTAAACGTCTTCGTTTATATTCGCCTCAGAATAACATACTTTTTGCTATAATTTGCGCAATTATACTTTACGAGGCAAATCTCCTAACTCCTTTATTTTCGTTATGGGGGCTGGAGTTATACTATGACTGGCAGTCATAGTCAGAACTCCTGATGCCTCGTAGTTTGTTGTTTCGCATTTTTTATTATAAGAAATTAAATTTGAATGTAAATATTTCCAATAGGTCATTCGTTATTCGTCATTTGTTATTAGTAGTTACAAACTAATGACCAATGACTAATGACAAATAACTAATAAGATAATATTTGCTAACTGCGAAATCATTCTTTACGGGACAAATCTCCTAACTCCTTTATTTTCGTTATGGGGGCTGGAGTTCTGAGTATAACTTGGAAAAAACAAGGGGGCTGTATTTGTAAAAATCCAAAATTCTTTATTTTCAATTACAACAAGAATATACTTTTATTAGTATCAATCAATTTTTTCGGATTCTTCTTTACTCAACTTTTCTCTACGTTTAATAATCCAATATGCGCCACTCATCAAGGCACCTACCCCGAGAAAAGTATAAGGAACTGCTCCCATTGCCCATTTTGTTGTTAGTGGAATCGGCTCATTTATATCTGGTTGTCCTAAAAGCTCAACATTTTTGTCAATCCTGTTGTTGTAATAAAATAGAAAATCTAATGGACAGTCTTTTGAAGTTATATATAATACATTTGTTCCGCCGACTTCAGTTTCGCCATAAATATTATTCAGATAAATTTCCGGATTTTCGATTATTCTTTGTCTTGCAACAGAAAGCAAATCTTCCCTCTCTCCATAAATTGTTGCTTTTACAGGACATACTGAAGTGCAGGCAGGTTGGTCTATTAACCCGTTTTTTATATTTTCATAACATAAAATACATTTTTTTATATAAGGAACAGGGCTATCCCAGTCATATCTTGGAATTCCATAAGGGCATGCCATCATACAATAGCGGCAGCCCAAACATTTAGAGCTGTCGTAAACAACGGCACCAGTATCAGTTTTATGCAAAGCTCCAACCGGGCAAACAGAAACGCAAGCCGGCTCTATGCAGTGGCGACATTGTTTGCGAATATTATATTTTCCATTGTGAAGAACTGAAGTCCAGTTCCTTGCAGAAAGTCCATCATTTTTCTGCCAAAAACGGGGCTTATCAGCTGGAAGCTTATTTATTTTTTTGCAAGCTTTTACGCATTCGTTGCAACCGACGCATTTTGTAATATCTGTTAAAATCGCTTTCATAATTTTTCTCCTTGCTTTCCAAGTGAAATTTCAACTTCTTCACCTGCCTCTGGTGGAAATTTCCAGGCACGTGCTGTAATCCATTGACCCAATGGAAGTAATACACAATGAGCGATTTTTGTGAATGGAATTAAAATAAATATTGCACATCCACTTAAAATATGAATAAACATAAAAAAGTTATAAGTAGATGGATTTACAGCAATTTGAGCGCATACTAATCCAGTTGAAAAAGGAATTATCAGAAGAATTAACCATAAGAAATCCTGCTTTCTACTTAAAAAGCGAGATGTTTCGTTACTTAATCGTAATGTTAAAAGTAATAATGCAGATATTATTGTTAATATTGTTAAAAAATCTGCAACTCCCTTTGATATTGAAATGCCGAGCAAGGAAAAACCAATAGAACTATCAAATAAAAGGTTATGGTCAATTAAAAGAATTGGGGTAAGAAGTAATCCAAAATGAAAAATAATCGAAATTACGGAGTAAACTGGTTTCTTTCTAAAAGCCCTGAATGGAAAAATATAACCCAAAGTAAATTTTTTTACATAGTTGCCTGGAATAGCTTTGTCCTTTGCTTTCGTTTTTGCTGACAATCCGTTAATAATTGTTAACGCAAAAAGTCGTATTAATCCCAGTATCATAATTGCAAATGAAAACCTGAAAAGAGGTCCTTTTGCAAAGTTTAGTAATTCTTCCATATTTAATTATTGCTTGCAATTTTTATTAATACTTTTACTCAATTCCTTATAAAATATAAAATATAAAATCAATATTATTAAAACAAGGGTGAGTTTAATACAAAAATACAAATCTAATTTCAAAAAGAAAACTCAAATTATAGCAAATAAAGGATATTTTGATTTGTGGGCCCTACGGGATTCGAACCAGCGACCTCTTCCGTGTCAAGGAAGCGCTCTAGACCAGCTGAGCTAAGAGCCCTCACAAATTAGAATTCAAAATTACGAAATATTTTTCAATTCACCAAAAAAATTACGGATATAATCTTATTTTTTTCCAAATATTTTTTTCAAGAGAGTATTGGATCCTGTCATGAAGTCGGCTTGGACGTCCCTGCCAGAACTCGAACTGCTTTGGAACAAGCCGGTACCCTCCCCAATAAGGTGGCAAAGGCACATCAAGAGGATATTTTGCCATTATTTTTGCTACTTCTCTTATTAATGTGAAACGGGTTTTAAGTGGAGTACTTTGCTTGGAAGCCCATGCACCAAGGCGGCTTTTATAGGGACGAGTTCTGAAGTATTCTTCGGATTCTTCCTTGCTAATTTTATTGACAGCCCCTTCAATTCTAACCTGCCGTTCAAGAACATCCCAGAAAAACAGTAAATTTGCATAAGGATTTTCTTCTAATTCTTTTCCCTTTCGGCTTTCATAGTTAGTAAAAAATACAAAACCGTTTTCATCGAATTGCTTTAAAAGTAAAACACGTGAAGATGGCTTGCCTTCTTTGCTTGCTGTTGATAAAATCATCGCGTTGGGTTCTAATATGTTTGTTTGCGAAACCTCATCGAACCACAACTTAAACTGCTCAAAGGGTGAATCTTTTGCGATTGATTCATTAAACTGTCTTGTTGAATAATCTCTACGTAAATCAAAAAGTTTTTCTATCATATCTCATCTTTTTTTACAAAATTAAGAAACTTATCGCAATTTTCATAATGAACCCACTAATAAAAGAAGACTTTTATTTGAAATGGAGATGACATAAAGTTTAGAAAGATTAGAAGGTTTAGATAGTTTAGATTTTAAATTTTCGCAAAGCCCAAGAAACTTTACAAAAGTGCAACAAGTCATGCTATCAACTTGTTGATAGTATGACTTGAGTTCTGTGGTAGCAATAACTTGTGAGATTCTTCGCTGCGCTTCAGAATGACAGACAAGCGTAAAGATGCCATTCCTAACCCCAAAAAAAATGAGAATTTTTTTTAAATGGAAATGAAATCACTTAACACAGTCATTCTGAACGAAGTGAAGAATCCAGAAAATTTTTTTGAACCACTACTCTCTAGTGTAATAATTTATTGAAAACCTAATAAACATTTCTTGTCATTCCGAAACGAAGTGAGGAATCTCAAGTTCCGTAGTAGCAATGACTTGTGAGATTTCTCACTTCGTTTCGAAATGACACAATATAATAAGTCTTTTAACGAATTACAACACTAGATTCTTCACTTCGTTCCTAATGACCGACAAAAGTAGCGATGTCATTGGCAACTCCCTGATAAAAGAAGACTTTTATTTGAAATGGAGATGACATAAAGTTTAGAAAGATTAGAAGGTTTAGATAGTTTAGATTTTAAATTTTCGCAAAGCCCAAGAAACTTTACAAAAGTGCAACAAGTCATGCTATCAACTTGTTGATAGTATGACTGAGAAAAGATGTCATTGGTAACAATGTGAGGAATCTCAAAGTCTGTGGTAGCAATAACTTGTGAGATTTCTCACTTCGTTTCGAAATGACAATACTGCGATATAGCAAACTACGAGTATGCCGGATTTCTAAAATTTTTAAAAAAAGTTAATTTGTTTAGTTCATAAAAATTTATTAAATTTCATACGTAATATAAACTAAAATAAAAACTCATATAGAACATTATTAATTAAACAAAATAAAATATGGAAACACTTTTAATTACTTTATTTTTGCCTTTGCTCGGCTCTCTGCTTTTATTGTTTTATAAACGGGACAACACAAAAGCAATTAAGTATTCGGCTCTGGGTTTTTCAGTTCTTACTTTTATTGTGTCACTGTTCCTGTTTTTCAGTTTCGATAGTGCTAATCCGGATTTTCAGTTTCGTTGCGATACAATTTGGATAAGCCAGTTTGACATTGGTTTCAGAATTGGAGTTGATGGAATGTCGCTTCTTTTGCTAATGCTGACAGCTTTCCTTTCGCCGATTACAATTCTTGCTTCATTTGGTGCAATACATAAGCGGGAAAAGGAATACTACGTTATGATTATGCTGCTTGAATTTGCAATGGTCGGCGTTTTCATCTCGCTTGATTTGTTTTTATTTTATATTTTCTGGGAAATAATTTTAATTCCGATGTATTTTATAATCGGCATCTGGGGTGGAAAAGATAGAATTTATGCTGCTGTAAAGTTTTTTATATTTACAGTAGTTGGCTCGCTTTTTATGCTGGTTGCAATTGTTTGGCTCGGCTATTACGTTGGCAGCACAATCCTACACACTCAAGTCGGCTTTACAACGGACTTCATCTTAATCCGAAATACTCTTTTCGATAATCCTCTGCCATTTGATATTGAGAAATGGATGTTTTTTGCATTTGCTCTTTCATTTTGCATAAAAGTACCCCTCTTTCCACTGCACACCTGGCTGCCAGATGCCCACACAGAAGCACCTACTCCCGGTTCAGTCATTCTTGCCGGCGTTCTTTTGAAAATGGGAACTTACGGATTAGTGCGGTTCAATCTTGAACTTTTTCCAACTTCTTCGATCGAATATTCAACGCTAATGTGCTGGCTTGCTGTGATTGGAATAATATACGGCGCCTTAATGGCAATGGTGCAAACTGACGTTAAACGGCTTGTTGCGTATTCGTCTGTGAGCCACCTGGGTTTTGTAGTTCTTGGGATTTTTTCTTTTACAGCAGAGGGAATTCAAGGTGGAATTATACAAATGGTAAATCACGGGCTTTCTACCGGAATGCTCTTTATGTGCGTGGGAGTGCTTTACGAAAGACGTCATACCCGCGAAATATCTGAATATGGAGGAATTGCAAGAGTAATGCCGAATTTCACTGTGTTTTTTGCAATAGCGATGCTTGCTTCGGTTGGTCTGCCCGGACTGAATGGTTTCGTAGGCGAATACCTTACTTTGCTTGGTGCCTTTCGTTCTCCTATTCTTGATTCCTACGTTTTCACAATAGTTGGGGCGGCTGGTGTGATTTTCGCTGCAGTTTATCTGCTTTGGATGTTCCAGCGGGTAATGTTTGGAACGGTTGATAATCCAAACAATCATTCTTTGAAAGACATAAACAAGCGCGAATGGCTTTCTTTTGTTCCGATAGTAGTTTTCATCGTTTGGATTGGTATTTATCCACGCACTTTTTTAAATGTTTCTGAGCAATCAACGCGCGCTTTGGTAAATAAAGTTCACCATGCAAAATTCAGCACTCAGCCGCTTCCATTCCCCGATACACCAATTTTAAACGGAAAAAAGGAAGTTGGGAAATAGAAGTAAAGAATAGTCATACTATCAACAAGTTGATAGCATGACTGGAAGTAGCAAACAAAATTTTTGTTTTAAACAATATAATATTGATAAAAAAATAGGAAATAAAATGGAAACATTAATCTCAAGTTATCGTTCAAGCGACATAGATACATTAATTGATATTGTTTCATCGAAACAGCAACCTCTTTTTATAACTGGAAAAAATAAAAATGCTATTCTAATTTCAGAAGAAGAATGGCAGAATATAGAAGAAACTCTATATCTTCTAAAAATTCCCGGAATGAGAGAAAGTTTAATTAAAGGTATGAATGAACCTATTGAAAATTGTGTTGAAGAGCTGCAATGGTAAAGTGGAAGTTAATTTTTACAAAGCAAGCTGAAAAGGATTCTAAAATAATTAATGAATCAGGACTAAAAAGTAAAGCACAGCTTTTATTAGAAATAATAAAAACAAATCCTTATGAAAATCCACCTCCATTCAAAAAATTAAAAGGTGAATTTTTAGGATTAATTTCAAGAAGAATAAATGACCAACATAGGTTGGTTTATCAAGTATATGAAAATGAGAGAATTATAAAAGTAATTCGAATGTGGACTCATTATGAATAATCTGTCGTTGTGATTAGAAAAAAGAATGAAATTTCACTTGAAAGAGATAGAAATTATGGTAACAAATGTAAAAATAGAAACGAAATTGTTAGATGAAGCAATTTCTTATGGAAATTTCAAATCCAAAAAAGAATTAACCGAGGATGCTTTAAGAACATTTATTATGCTTCGTAAGCAAGCTAGAATCAAGCAATATCGCGGTAAATTGAACTGGAATGAAAATTTGGAAAGAGAAATCTAATTTAACTGAAAAATATTTGAATTAGAAGGAATAGAACTAATTCTATTCATCCGACGACTCGCAGTCATCGGATGAATTTTTCAGAATAACAAATTCCCTGCAGTCAGAAGGAACTTCTGACTTTAGAAGAAATATTCACAATTTATATAAAATTAATTTACAAAATTAGGAGCCATTATGTTTAAATATTTTGTAGCTTTAATAATTATTATATGTTTAAGTTGTTCTACAAGCAATGAAAAAGGTAACTTTTTAAGTGATTTTCCAATTAGTTATATAAATGTATTTTTTTCCTACAATGGACAAATTAGGTATAATATGGATTTCAATTTAATTGACAGTAATGATATTTTAAACAATAAAAAATTCGATTGTTTTAATCGAAGATGTGTTACTATTAACCATGAAAAATATTTAGAATTTTTTAATGAAATCAAAAGAATAAATTTTCAGAACAAAGATGATAACAAGACAAAAACTTATATAGAAATTGCTAAGGTAGAGAATAATATATTAGTTGACTCTTTACTACTGAATTCTTACTCTCAAATTAATGAATATATTGTTATAAGCGAAAAAATATTAGGGAAAAAAAATTATATGCCTTTAAATGAATTTCCATTACCTTATAAATAGTATTTTATAAAATTATTTTTTTTTAGATAATGTCTTATTTGGGAAATCTTTTAATCAGGTTTTTCTATTTTAAAAAATATTAGATTTGAATTGTTTTTATAAATTAATATTGAGAAATCATTATGGAATTATTTTGGTATGAAGAACTTTTAATTACAGCATTACGCGTTATTTACCCATTTTTTGATAGAAAATGTTTCTACATACGAGGGTTAATTATGAATAGCCGAGATGGAGATTATATTGAGTACTCTGATTTATCAAAATCAATAAAAATAACTTTTATTTTAAATCCAGGTTTTGACATTAGAATAGCATCACTTCGTGGTAAAAGTGCAAGCTTAGTAGAAGAACGATTAAAATATCCTCAATTCCAGCACTTAAAGGAAAATTTTAAAGGTATTGAAGAATTAGAACAATTTTTAAAAGAGTATTTAGTATTTCTTGAGGTAATTTTGCATTTAAAATATGAAAAATATTTACCAGACTCTATGAAACCCAAAAAAGTAAAGAAAAAACCTTGGTGACAATTTTGGTAAGAAATTAAAAAAATTATTGAATGGAATGAATTAAAAATTGAAAACAACTTGAAATAGTTGAAATTGAATTAGTTGAATCAATCTATTCATCCGATGACTGCGAGTCATCGGATGAATTTTTCAGATTAGCAATGAGGAGATAAAAATATATGAAAGCAAATGATTTTGATAAGAAATTCGATTCCGGAGAAGATATTACTGATGCTCTTGATTTAACTAAGCTTAAAAGAAATGGCTTTAAGCAAAAGCGAATAAATTTAGATATTCCTCAATGGATGTTGGACAAATTAGACAACGAAGCATCTCGTCTTGGAGTTACAAGGCAATCTGTAATCAAAATCTGGCTCTCCGAAAAATTGCAAACTGTTTGAGTTTTGGAAAAAGTCATGCGAACAGCAAGCTGATAGCATTGCTTGAAAAAAAATATTGACAAAAGGCACACATTGTATTATATTCATATTAAATATTCAAAACTATATTTATTATGTTCCTTTTGTTGAAAACGAAAAAGAAATATTTTTAAAAACAATTATTCCAAGTAGAAAACTTACAAAAAAATATTTAGGTAATAAAAATGAAAAATCAACTTGAAATAGAAGAAATTGAATTAGTTAAATCAATTGAAGAAGGTGAATGGAAATCTGTTGATAATGTAGACAATGAGATTCAGAGATATAAGAAAATTGCAGGTAATTCAAACAAGAAAGATAAACGAATAAATATCAGAATTTCTTCACAGGTTTTAGATAAAATAAAATTAAAAGCAGAATCTGAAGGAATACCTTATCAAACTTTGATTTCAAGCATACTTTACAAATATTCAACTATGAATACTTGAACTGTGAAACTGGATTTCGCACTGATTCAATGGATGTTGGACAAATTAGACAACGAAGCATCTCGTCTCGGAGTAACAAGGCAATCTGTAATCAAAATCTGGCTCTCCGAAAAATTGCAAACAGTTTGAGATAAGAAAGCAATGCGAACAACAGAGTTGCTCGGATGGCTAAAAAAAACACTCTTTCTAAATCTTTCATTCTGTAACTCCTTTATTTTCAAACTTGGGACATTTGTTTTAAAAATGAATTTTTTTTTTCTAAGAATTTTGGTTAAATTATAGCTAAAAAACTAAATAGATTTTATATGAAAAGAATAATTTACGTATTTATATTAATTACATCTTTAAATGTTTCATTGTTTTCTAAAGAAGTTGACAGTTTAGAAAAAATACTGACTACAAGTGAGGGAATAAAAAGAGCAATAATATTAAATAAAATCGCTGCTTCTTATGACCAAATTGACCCGGATAAACGGCTCAGCTATTCATTAGAAGCATTAAAATTAGGTAAAGAATTTAAAATAGACTCAATAATAGCAAGAGCAACATTAAACATTGCACTCGGCTATTATTATAAATCCAAAACTGACAGCACTATTAAATATTTTGAATTAGCTCTGGAACTTTATCAGGAATTAAAAGATACAGCTAGAATTGCCGCTTGCTTAAATAATCTTGGGATTATGTATAGTTCAATAGGTAATACCGACAAATCAATTAATTATTATTTACATTCCTATACTATTTCTGAAGCGAGAAAAGATAGTATTGCTATGTCAAAGGTTCTGAATAATATCGGAACTATTTTGAGTGAATCGAATAAAATTGACTTAGCTATCGAATATTTTCAAAAGACGTTAAATATTAGGTTAAAGACTAAAGATACATTAAACCTCCCTATGTCTTATAACAATTTAGGTTGGGTTTATTTTATGAAAGCTATTTCTTTTAGCAATAAGGAATTTAATAAATTCTATATGTTTCTAAGAGTATTAGACAAATCAAAATTGACAGACTCTTCTTTAAAATATTTAAACTTATCTTTTAAAAGTTTGAAGACATCAGCAGAATTGCATAAAAGATTTAACAATAAAGTTGATATTGAAATAGTAATGATATCTTTGGCTTTTGTTCAGTATTGTTTTAATAATATTCCGGAAAGCATTCGCCTTCTTGAAAATGCCAAAGTTGTTCTGCATAATAACCAAAGATTAGATGATGCTGCTAAAGCATATATTAATTTAGGAACAATTTATTCTAAACAAAAAGAATATCAAAAAGCTATTGAAAATTTATTGGCTGGAATTAAAATAACTGAAGAAAACAATTATATTTTATATTCTGTCGTTGGATATTCAGAACTACTCAATATTTACAAGAGTACTGGAGATTTTGAAAAAGCTTTGTTTTATAGTGAAAAGCTAACTGATGCTAAAGATTCTTTATATACAACTGAAAACATCGAATCCATCAACAAATTAGAAATTCTTTATAATATTCAGAAAAAAGAAACTGAATTGAAATTAGCTGAAGAGCGAGAAAAATCTTTACAAAATCAAAATATTATTTATATCATTACTATTCTTTCCCTAGCAGTAATAATAATTGGTTTTTATCTTAGATATAAATATAAGAATAAAGTAAGTAAGCTATTAAGAACTAAGAATGATGAACTCACTTCTCTGAATTCAGAATTAGAAAGTTCCCGTTTAAAACTTAAAGAAGCCAATGATTCAAAGGATAAATTCTTTTCTATAATTTCTCATGACTTAAAAAATCCTATTGGGTCTTTTAAAAACCTAACCGAATTACTTTCTGATTCTTATGAGAATATGGAAAATAACGAACAGATTGAATTTATTGAAATTCTTAAGCAATCTTCTTACAGAATTTTCAATCTGCTTGAAGATTTGCTTGCCTGGTCAAGAACTCAAACCAATAAATTGGAAGTTTTCATTGTTGAATCTAATTTATATAACTTATCTTTGATTGCTTTAGAGCACATATATTCGAATGCTGTAAATAAAAAAATTCAAATCAATAATATGATAAGAAAAGAGATTATGTGCAGCATTGACGAAAATATGATTATTACTGTTTTTAGGAATATAATTTCAAATGCTATTAAGTTTACTAATGAAGGTGGAGTGATTAATTTAAACTCTACTGATGATATTGCAAAAAATGAAGTTGTTATTTCAATAGAAGATAATGGGATTGGAATGTCTGAAGAAATTCTGAGTAAACTATTCAAAATTGATAGTGTTATTAAACAAAAAGGGACTAATGATGAAACAGGAACTGGCTTAGGGCTAATTCTTTGTAAGGAGTTTGTTGAAATCAATAAAGGACGAATCTGGGTAGAAAGTAAAGAAGGTTTAGGTAGTACTTTTTATTTTACCATTCCTGTTGCTTCTTAACACCAAACCGCTAACAAAAAGTGCAAAATTAAAATGTCATTCCGAACCCCACTATGAAGCAAGTGTTTTATTTAAATGGAGATGACATAAGTTAAAGTGTCATTCTGACGAATGTCAGAATCCATCTTAAAAATAGTATTTATAGGTCATTAGTCATTCGTTATTAGTCATTCGTATATTACTAACAACTAATGACTAAGAATCACTTTATCCATTATAATTAGGAAAAAAACAAGATGGATTCTGAACGAAGTGAAGAATCCAGAGAAGGTGGTTAAAAGAAATTTTTCTGGATTCTTCACTTCGTTCCTAATGAACAACTTCGGCTTTTTAAGCACGTAAATATATGTATAGCTAATACTTATACAAGTCATACTATAAACAAGTTTATAGTATGA
>CAZCLJ010000082.1:0-16224 GCA_964499465.1 uncultured Hyphomicrobiales bacterium | reverse complement strand
TCCATTTACTAATTTAACTCTTTTTTATTAATTTCACAACATTTCCAGTAGAACCGTATTAATAAGTCATCGTTTGTGCTTGATTCAATACTTCCGCTTTTTAAAAAGCCATTATATTTCAAAAGAACTTCTTCTGTATAATCTTCACATATTTCCCATTTTGTTCGAAAAGAACTTACATATTTCCAAAAAGTGATGTTTTCATTAATTTCTATTTTCGAATTGGCAATAAAACCATTATGGATTAAAGTGCTAATCAAAATATTATTGCAATCGTATATTTCAGTTGTTTGCTTAAAAAATCCTTTTGAAATAAAAGTATATTGTTTCCCAAATATTTCAGCTTGAAAAATCTTTTTCAGGAACACTTTTTTTCAAATAACCAATTTGTTGGTTTTGTTCATAAATTTTAAATGAATTTAGAAAAACGTTGCTTGTCCAATTTAGTCTTTTCATATAATTTATTAACTCACCTTACGCAATTCCTCTTTTAAAAAATGAAAAAGTGTAGTGTAGATAAATATTTTAATCCACTTTTCTTATTCCCCTCTTGAGAGGGGCAGGGGTGTGTTCTTTTTTTCTTAGCTAAAAAGTACTTTCTGAATAAATAGAAAATTTATGCTTATAATAGTATATCTCCTTGATATTGCTTCAGATGTAACAAGAAAGAAAGAACACACCCCTTTGTCCCCTCTCAAGAGGGGAATGCGAAAGATGAGTTATTTAAAAAAACTACCACTTAAATATATTAACTTCATCTACATAAACTGTTTTCTTATGCCGAAACAGTGCTAAAAATATAGCAAGACCAACTGCGGCTTCTGCAGCTGCAAGAGCCATAACAAAAAATACGAAAATCTGTCCTGACGCATCTCCAAGATATGAAGAGAAAGCAACTAATGTCAAATTAACGGAATTTAGCATCATCTCTATTGACATAAAGATTATAATTGCATTTCGTCTCGTTAAAACGCCTATTGTTCCTATTGTAAACAATATTGCTGAAAGTATTAAATAATATTCTATTTGTATTGTTTCTAACATAATTTTCTCCTTTTTAGCAGTAGGTTAATTGTTAATTGTTAATTGTTAATTGTTATTGGTTTATAGTTTATAGTTTATAGTTTATAGTCATTAGTCATTAGTCATTAGTCATTGGTATTTTTTATTACCCCAATAACCTAATAACCCATAAACCTAATAACCCAATAACCCATAAACCCAATAACCTAATAACCCATAAACCCAATAACCTAATAACCTAATAACCTAATAACCCATAAATAATTAACAATTAACAATTAATAATTAATAATTAATAATTAATAATTAATAATTATTCTATCTTTTTCTTTGCCAATATAACTGCTCCAATTATAGCAGCTAAAAGTAAAAGTGCAATTGCTTCAAAAGGAATTAAATAGTTGCTATAAAGCTCCTTACCAATTTCTTGTGCCGTTCCAATTTGAACAGATTTTTCACTGATTTCATTTTTTTCGGAAGAGAAAGTAAGGAAAATTGCAAGTAACTGAAAAAGGAAAACAATTCCAAATAGCACTGCAATTACTTTCTGAAAAGAAAAACGCTCTTTTAATTTATGCTCATCTCCGAGATTAAGAAGCATTATTACGAAAACGACAAGCACCATTATAGCACCAGCATAAACCAATACCTGCATAACCGCAACAAACTGGGCATTGAGCGTTAAATAAAGAGCTGCTAACATAAAGAAGTGAAATACAAGCGATACTGCTGAAACAACTGGATTTCTGCTCCTTATCGTTACTAAACCACTTGCTATGGCAAGCGTTCCGGCTATTATGAATATGATGAATGTGAAACTCACGTTTTCTCTTTGTATTTATTTATACTATTCTTTTTTTCTACTTATCAAAAATAATGAAATTTCGTTATCTTAACAAAATTTATTTCTTTTTATTATGAAAAATTTGATTTTTCCATTTAACTCTTCTGTTTAAAAGAAAAAACGGAGCAACAAGTTCAATCAATATAACGAAAATTAAATATGGAGTTATGAGTTTTGAAAAATTCTTTTTATTATTTTTACTTAAAATATTTATTGATGTTTTTATTAAAAGCCAATCTCCAAAAATTCTGCTTGCTGCAATAATAGCGAACCAATACCAATCAGCCAAAATTAAAGAAACAACCAACCCAATCCAGAACCAAAGCGAAGTAAAGATGAAAACCGTTGCCCTCCAGCCCAAATCCAAACCTCCAACAGTCCAGCGGTGATGCTGCTGAATATATGATTTAAGTGTCTTACAAGGTAAAGTTGTAACTACGCTTTCGCTGCTGTAAAGGTAATGAATTTTCCAGCCGGTATCGAACACCGCTTGAAGTAAAGCTAAATCTTCAGTAACAGAAAATTTAATTTTTTCGTAACCACCTAATTCCCAAAATACATTTTTGCGAATAGAAAGATTATTTCCGAAGCAGCCGAGTGGAATATTCAAGCCGATTCCACCGCTTGCAAGTGTGTGCATATAAATCCACTCTGTGCCCTGCAACCGTTCAAAGAAATTATGTGCTTTAATCGTAGTGAAAGACGGAACTATGCCAACATTTTTATCACTGAAAGCAGCAACTATTTTGCTGAACCAATTATTTCCAACAATGCAGTCGGCATCAGTAAACAGGAATATTTCGCCCGAAGCAGTTTCAGCACCTTTTTGCAATGCACCAGGCTTACCTTTAAGATTGTGGTGCTTGGTTGCTTCTGTTATTGTAACTACTTTTAAATTTGAAAATTCTTTTTTACATTCCTCTAAAACTTGTGCAGTGTTATCTTCAGACCTGTCATTAACGACAATTATTTCAAATTTATATTTAGGATAATTATTCTTAAATACTGACTCTACGCAATTCCTAATATTTTGCTCTTCATTTCTAGCCGGAATGATTACAGAAACAAAAGGTAATTCTGCGTCACTTGCCAATAATAATTTTTTTCTTCTCTGACGTTCAGCTCCAATAAAGAATGCAACCGCCCTTAAGAGAATAATTAAAAATGAAAAGAATAAAATTGCTAATTTTGTCATATTAAAAAGTAAAAAATTAAATATTGTTTTAATAACATTAAAAAATATAATTTAAGAAAAATATAGTAGTGAAAAAAATAGATTTAACAACGGCGCCAATCAATTCATCATTAATTTTGTTTTCCCTCCCTTTAATCCTAAGTTTTTTAATGAATATTATCTATTCCTGGATAGATATGTATTTTGTAAGTCGTTTGGGAGAAATGGAGGTTTCTGCTCTCGGAGTGAGCGAGCAACTGCTATTCTTTATTTTTGCTATTGGAAGCGGTTTCGGAGTAGGCACCGGAATTATGATTGCCCGCAGAATTGGTGAACGCAACTACGAAAAAGCAAATCACACTGCTGCTCAAGCTATTGCTTTTACAGTTCTATCATCAATAATTATTGCTTTTGTGCTGTATTTGAACATCCCGACTATTCTTTCCGTTATGAAAATCGAAGGGCACGTTGCTGAACTGGCTCATATTTACATTTCTATTCTTATTTTTGGGGTTCCGGCAAATTTTTTCATATTCCAAATAAATTCTATTGTCAGGGCAACCGGCAATGGTAATTTCCAATTTTATATTCTTTTCCTTACAATTGTTCTCAATATAATTTTTGCGCCAATTTTCATTTTTGGTGTCGGATTTATCCCCAAAATGGGAGTAGCCGGCGCTGGACTTGCAACTGCTTCTGCTCAATATATTGGCGCTATTGTTGCTATAATTGCTGTTTTGCTAAATACAACTCAAATCAGGTTAAATTTCAGGAAATTTAAAGTTGACTGGAATATAATTAGAACAATAGTTATTCTTGGCGTCCCGGCTTCACTGCAATTAATGGTTGTCAGTTTGAACCGCATTGGCATTACTACAATCGCTAATCAATTTGGGAATGAAGTTTTAAATACTTACATTTTAGGGCTTCGAATTGATTTGTTTGTTACTATGTTTATAATTGCTACAGGCGCTGCAATTGAAGTAACTACCGGGCAGAATCTCGGAGCCAATAAACTTGATAGGGTGTATAAATATTTTAAAGCTGCTTTAGTGCAGGTTTCAATTATTATGATAGTTCTGATTATATTAGTCTTTTTCTTCGGAAAAGAGTTTGCAGATATTTATTCTGATAATCCGGTGCTTATTCATAATGTTGATATATATTTTAAATATACAATGTGCTCTTATATTCCTTTTGCTCTCGGAATAATTTCATTAAGAGTAATCAGCGGTGCAGGAGATTATTTCAGAACATTAAAAATTGTAGTGCTTGCCAATTTTTTAATTCAGATTCCAGTGGCATATCTTTTATCACATTATACTTCTATTGGTTACGAAGGAATTTGGCTAAGTTTTATAATCACACAAATCGTTTTTGCCATCCTTTCATTCATAAGTTTGAAAAATAAAAAATGGCTAAAAGTAAAGGTGTAGATGGTTTAGATAGTTTAGAACTCCAGACTCCATAACGAAAATAAAGGAGTTAGAATATTTGCATCGTAAATAATAATTGCGCATTTTATAGCAAAAAGTTGTCATTCTGAACGAAGTGAAGAATCTCAAGTTTCGTGACAGCAATGACTTGTGAGATTCTTCACTTCGTTCAGAATGACAAGCAAGCGAAATAGCAAACTACGAGGGGTAAGGAGTTCATAAGATAAAAACAAAGATGATGTTAATAATGTAAAATTGTATCAGTAATTTTTTTTATTTTATTGATTTTCAAATAATTTCAATGGATTTATTTTAAATTGCAACATATTGGCAGTATTTCTTCCGGCATCTCCACCTTTTCTCTGTATTGTTACTTTTCCAAGATGCTGAAAATTCATCATTTCCTTTTAATATATCTGATAGGATAAGAATTTTATTTTTTGTGAAGAATTTAATAATTTCTTTTTGAGTTTTTATATCCATTTCATCGAAATACATTCTTCTTTTATCCCGTAATCCAGTTTTAGAAGGTTTTATTTCACCTGTAAAAAGTTTTAAAGCATTTGAAATATTAAGAGGAAGATTCCACATATCAACATATTTATCGACCCAACGTTTATCAATTTGATTAAATACGGTTGAGTGTTTGTAAATATTTTTCCAATCTTTTATTAGAAATCTCAACGTATTCAGCAGAAATTTCTGAACCAATCCAATTTCTTTTAAGTAGCATAGCCATTTTAGCAGTAGTGCCGCTCCAATGAAACAATCATAAACTAAATCACCTTCATTAGTCCAAGTTTTAATCTGGTCATAAGCTAATTGTTCTGGAAAAATTGCCGGGTGATTATACGCAATTACATCTTTTGTAGAAATTCCCCCACCAATAGAATAAAAGAAGACATTTCCAACTTTTTTCTCACTCGTTCGCTCTACTTTTTTATAGTTTAATTCACCATTTTGCCCTCTGTTCTTCATATTGGCAAGCCCATTATATTTGCAATTTTCTGTTATAGGATTGAAAGTATTTGGTTGTCCTTTACTAAAAGCAAACATATATTCGAAATGCTGATGATAGCGTTTCCCAGCTGTAGGCATTGGATTGTTTTTATAATAAATCATTGTATCGTGAAGATTAAATCCACATTCCATAAAATGAAGTGCTTGTCTGAAAGAAGTTCCGGTTTCACTGCCATCTTTTGTTGCATCGCCAACTATCCAAACTACCAGACCACCATTTTTTGTAATCCGATATAATTCTTTTGCAATATTTTTAAACTCAAAATCAAATCCGTTATAATTTCTTAAATCGTCATAAGGTGGTGAAGTTAAGGTTAAATCAATAAATCTGTCTGGCATTTCAGACATTGTATTTAAGCAGTTTTCGTTATATATTTTATTTAGTTCCATTTTTTTAAAATGCAATATAAGGAAATTTTTTATAAATTAGAAGTCCTGCTGCCTCGTAGTTTGTAATTTCGCAAGCTTGTCATTTCGAACCCCCTGATAAAGTAAGACCTTTATTTAAATGGAGATGACATAAGTAAAAGTGTAATTCTGAAACAGTGCTTTTCAGTCATACTATCAGCAAGCTGATAGCATGACAAGAGATAAGTCATGCTATCAACTTGTTGATAGTATGACTGAGAAAAGATGTCATTGGTAAACGAAGTGAGAAATCTCACAAGTCATTGCTACCACGAAACTTGATATTCTTCACTTCGTTTACTAATAACATCTTTACTTTTCCATACAAAACTTTACGAAAGTTAAGAAACTTTCGCAAAGTAAGAAGATTATTTCTTTTGTAAAGTTTCTTAACTTTGCAAAAGTTCAAAAAAATCTAAACCTTCTAATCTTTCTAAACTATCTAAACATTCTGTCATCTCCATTTAAATAAAAGTCTTCCTTCATTTTTTTTGGGGCTGAACTACATTGAAGGAACAAACAATTTTACAGTAGTTCCATAACATTCCAGACTTTCAATGAAAATTGGAACATTCATTTCATCAACTAATTTTTTTACAATTGGCATACCCAAACCAACTGATTGCTCATTATTTGTTGGAGTGGGACTTAACTGCGAATATTTATTGAAAATATTGTTTAAATCGCTTTCGCTCATTCCTACCCCCTGGTCTTTTAATACAACTTTAATATATTTTTTCTTATCAACAATTTCAGAAGTAGTAATTGAGATGCACTTGTAAAAATTTGAATACTTTATTGAATTAGAAATTATTTGCTTTAAAACGACCTCCATTTTTTCTTTAACGGCAAAGGCATGAGTAGTTTTATTTAAGTCAGTTTCAAATTCAACAATAAGTCTTTTTGCTTTTATATCAGTTTCAAAATCTTTAATTACTTTCTCAATAAGCATATTAATATTAAAAGATTCAGCAATTGAAAGGAAATTACCTTCTTCGAGATTGTATAAATAGAGGAAATCATTAACAGTAGAAGAAACAGAATTAATTTCGTTATCAATTTGTTGGGTTAATTGTTTTAAATCGTTAGAATTAATATTTTTAACATTAAAAGATTTGATTAGGTCATTATAACCTTTAATTGCATTTAATGGATTCATCAGATTGTTTGAACTAATAGCAAAGAAACCGTTCCTTTCATTAATTAAATCTTTTAACTGCTCATTTTGTTTGAGAATTATTTCTTTAGAGCGTTTCAAGTCGAGATGAGTTTTAATTCTAGCAAGCGTTTCCTGCTTATTGGCTGGTTTAACGATGTAATCAACTGCACCTAATTCAAGCCCTTTTACAATATTGTCGGTATTGTTCATAGATGTAAGAAAGATTATTGGGATTTCAGTTGTAATTTCTTCATTCTTAAGTTGGGTGCATACTTCAAAGCCATCAATATTAGGCATCACCAAATCAAGTAAAATTAAATCAGGTATTACTTTTTTTGCTATATCAATCCCTTTTTTCCCATCAACAGATAGAGATATTTCATAACCGGCTTCAACTAAAATATTTCCAGCAACATGCAAGTTACTTTCCAAATCATCAATTACTAATATTAAAGGTTTTTCTCTCATAATTCTACTTATTTTTTATGAAATCTTTTAATTGATTAATTAATATCGGAAAATATTCCAAATACTTGTTTAGCTGAATAATATCCATCATCTTAACTTTTTCGAGCATAATTTCAGCATATTTATATATATTCATACAATTATAATTTAAAGAAATATTTTTCAAATTGCTTGCAAAAATTCCTATATCACCCAAAATCTGTGTTTCAGACAATTCTAAACATTCGGGGATATATTTTTCTTCTACTTCATTTATTAAAAGAGATAGATTTTCTAAGTTGTTGTCTTTTATTAATTCTTTATCAAGTGAAAATATTTCATTTTGCAATTGTTCTGAAATAACATTAATACTTGTTGATTCTTCATAAAAATCAATATTATTTTTTACTGCACCCAATTCAATTTTAAAACAAGTCCCTTCTCCTTCTTTACTTTCTACCCAGATTCTGCCGTCTTGTTGTTCTATCATTTCCTTACAGATTAGCAATCCTAATCCAGTCCCTTTTTCATTATTTGTGCCTAAAGAAGTATATTTTCTATTCAGATTAAATAGGTTTTCAACTACATTAGGCGGAATACCAATTCCGTTGTCGCAAATATAAATTTCAATTCTATTATCTTCAAATGCCTGATGGGTGCTAATGTTTATTTCGCCTCCAACGTTAGTGAATTTAATTGCATTTGAAATTAAATTACGTAAAACTGTATTAAGCATATTTTCATCTGCAATTACTGAAATATTTTTTTGAACAGAATTATTAATTGAAATTCTTTTTGAAATAGCATTATTAATAAGCAGTTCAATATTTGCTTTAACAATTTTGAACAAAGGGATTTTTTCTTTGCTAACTGTCATTTTCCCCCTGTTAGCTCTTGCCCATAATAAAAGATTTTCTAATAAATCAAACAAACTATGACAGGTAGTATTGAGTAACTTCAAGTTGCTTTTAAGTTCATTTTGTGAGAATTTATCGAAATAACAAATAAGATTGTCTGTAATTCCAAGAATGCCACCAAAAGGACTGCGCAGGTCGTGTGAAATGATTGATATGAACTTATCTTTTTCGTCATTCATTTTCTTGAGCTTTTCTTCTGAAGTAATAAGATTATCATTAAGTTTCATCAAACGGTTTGCATCGTTAAATATTTTTTTACTTGATAGTTTCAAATCTTCAATTAAATTTTCCTTTTCTCTTTCTAATTTCACACGCTCTGTAATATTTATAGCTATGGCAACAATTCCTTCAATATTTCCATTCAAATCTTTTATAGGGGAAAACACAGTTTCGAAAATATAATCCTGAATTTCTAAAATCGAACTTGTTGTTATTCCATTTAATGCTTTCCTAATATCTTCCTGCACATCAGGTTTATCATCATAAATATCGAAAATAGAAATACCAACAATTTGATTAGGTAAAAACTTAAACAAATTTAATGCTTTTCCTTCAGAAAGAGTAATTATTCCATTTTTGTCAATAATAAAGATTAAAGCATTTGCATTAGTAACAACCAATCTCAGTCGCTCTTCACTTGCCCGAAGTGCTTCTTTTGCTTTTTGGAGCTTGTCTGAACTAAATCTTTTAGATTTTTGGTTCCTTTTTTCAAAGTCTAAGCTTTCCTCTAATTGCTCAAATATATCATAAATTTGGTCATATTCTTCGCGAAAAAAACCATTAAGATTTGATTCAATTTCAAAAACCTTATTTTTAAGTTCTCTTAGTATTTGTTCACTATTCATTTTTTATTATTTCAATATTTTTTCGTTAATAGCTATCGGCTATCAGCTGTCGGCTATCAGCTTTTGGCATTAGGTTTATGGTTATTTGTCATTCGTCATTAGTGTAGTAATTCGTTAAAAGACTTAATATATTGTGTCATTTCGACCCCCCTGATAAAGCAATTGCTTCATTTAAATGGGAAGACATTAATCAATAAAGCATTATTTTAAATAGAGTAACAGAAATCCCCCCTACCCCCCTTTTTCAAAGGGGGGAATTAAAAAGAAAATTCTTCTCCCCCCTTTGAAAAAGGGGGGTAGGGGGGATTTCTTAGTGCTGTTCTGTGTTCCATAGCAATTGTAAAAAAGATGTCATTGGTAATCGCAGCGAAGAATCTCACAAGTCATTGTTAGAACAGAGTTTGAGATTCCTCACTTCGTTTCGGAATGACAAGATGTTTTTCAAAGGGTTATTACATTCGTCATTCGTAAATGGAAAAATACTAATGACAAATGACTGTTAGCTGTTAGCCGATAGCTGTTAGCCGATAGCCGATAGCTGTTAGCTGTTAGCCGATAGCTGTTAGCTGATAGCCGATAGCTGTTAGCTGTTAGCCATTTTCTGTATTCTTCGCTGGCGATCAGAATGACTTGAACACCATATTAGAATTTAAAGATTAATTAAATTATTAATTGACCAATTCATCTCATATTTCAAATAATTTATTGTCTCTTCAATTAGATAGAATGAGCCAGCGATAACAGTAGGCATATTCAAGTTTAATGCGTAATCAACTGCATCATTAACATTATAATATAATTTTATTTTTGTAAAATCTAAACTATTAGCAATTTCTTCGAGCAGTTGCACTTTTGCTGCCCGTTCAATATTTGGTGAACAACAAATCAATTTATTACAAATTTGCTTGATTTCAGCAAGCATTCCTGCTATATCTTTGTCTGCCATACAGCCAAATACGAAGTTCCAAAATTTAATTTGTGGAAAATGAAGTTCAATTGTTTCTATTAATGCGCTCATACCCGCTGGATTATGCGATACATCAATTAATAGTATTGGTTCTTTTCTTAACAACTCAATCCTTCCAAATAATTTAGAATTTTCTTTTGCAAATTTTATACCATTTTCTATTTCTTCTGATTTCATTATCATTAAAATTTATTTTAAAAAATAAACTTGTAAATTATATTTAAATAAAACAATAATTTTGAGTTTTTTTATTTTAAAATGTAAATTTAATAAAAATTTAAATCAAAACAAAAATATTATATGGTTCTTTGTTATTAAAGTGAGTGAAGAAAATTTTCTTTCAAACCAATTCTGTAATAGATTCAGAACTTCAGACTCCATAACGAAAATAAAGAAGTTAGAAGATTTGCTTCGTAAAGAATAATTTCGCAAATTATAACAAAAAGTATGTCATTCTGAAGCGTTGTGAAGAATCTCAAACTCTGTGGTATCAATGACTTGTGAGATTCTTCACAACGCTTCAGAATGACAAGCCAGCGAAATATCAAACTACGAGGCATCAGGAGTTCTGGATTTACCCTACTTATTGTTGTTTTGGTTTAATTCTTTTTATTTCTTCTATTCTTTATTTCATTAAGTCCATTATATACAATAGATTCATCAAGAACGATATCGAAGCCGGATTGTGGGACACCTTTTTTAGCTTTTAATCTATTCAAAACTTCATTAAACAGTTTTTCCGCTTCATCTAATTGATTCAGATACATTAAGGAATATGCCTTTAAATTCAGTGCATAAACTTGATTAGGAGCATATTCCAAGGACTTTTCAGCCCAAAAAAGAGCTTCCTCAAAGTTTTTTTGGTTTCCGACAAGTTGAGATAGGGTAGAGGTAGCACTTGCAAAAACAGAAGGGGCAAGTCCACCCATTTCAATAGCAAAACGAACTGCTTTTTCAGCTTCAGCATAAAGTCCCATATTGCCGAGTGTTTGCCCAAGCTGATACCATGCGTAACTATTAAGTGGCTCTTCTTCTATGTGTTTCATTAATAAACTATAATTTCTTTTAATTTTCTGATTCATAACTTCACGGGTCTTGTTATAGCCAAGATGCTCAATAATAATATCAGAAAAATCAATGCTTCGCCCTGCTTCAAAAATAGAAGGTGCAATTTGTTCGTGGACTCTTCCTTCAAAGCGAATTTTTGGATAGCCAATGTTCCTGAAAATTCTTGGATAACCCCCGCGATGCATTTCGGTCGAACCAGTTAGCTGTAAGTGTTCACTTTCAATAGTGCAAACAAAGCCAGCTACATTTTCTTTAGTATTGATGAGTATATTCCTGATTTTTTTCGCACTTTCTTTTTCAAGGCGTTCATCAGCATCAAGATAAATGACCCAATCGCAGGTGCAATTCTTTAAAGATTCGTTCCGGGCGGCAGCAAAATCATTAATCCATTCAAAATCATAAACTTTTGCTCCGTATCTTTTTGCTATTTCTTTTGTCTTGTCAGTTGAACCGGTATCAACAATAACAATTTCATTTACAACATCTTTTATACTTTCTAAGCAGCCCGGCAGCATTTCTTCTTCATTTTTCACAATCATACTCAAAGATAACAGCTGAGTATTGCTGTCTGTTTTCTCTTCTCTTCTTTCAATAATATTTGAAATATTTATAACAGAATTTTGCTCTGGAATGATATTAGCTTCTTGATTTGACATATTTTGCAAAACCTGTTCGATAAAAACATTTATTTCTTTTCTTTCAGGTTCTATTTGCTTAGCTTTTTGCAATAGCTTTAATGATTCATCAAAATTTTTGAACATAAAATGAACGTTCGCTAATCCTACAATGCAGCCCGTATCATTTGGATTAACTGAAAGTCCTTTTTCAAATTCACTTTTTGCTAATTTAAACTGATTAATTCCAATATAGCATTTGCCAAGCCGAAAATGCAATTGTTCTAAAGGTAAAACATAATCGCCAATAATTTGTGCCATAACACTCGGGGAGAGCTGAGCAGCATACATTTTTTGATAAAAATTCATAGCTTCATTAAATTTATGCAATTCTGAATAGGTTTCACCAAGAATGAAATTTGCAAAACTTTGAATAGGGACAATTTTTAAAGAATGTTCTGCTCTTTGAATAGCTTTACGATAATCTTTCTGCTGAAATGCAATAACAGCTCCGAAGTTCAGTGCCTGCGGTTTTATAGTGCTATTATCACTTGCTAATTCGATTGCCTTTGAAATATCAAGCTCTGCCAGATTTAAATCTTTTAAAGATAAATATGTCTTAGCTCTTTGAAAATAAGAGTTTATATCATTTTGATTATTTTGTATAGCTAAATTGAGCAGCTCAAGATTTCTTAATTGTTTTTGCTCCATTTGCTCTAAATTATGGCTGTAACCAAGATGAAGAAACTCAATTTCAGAATTGTCAATTTTAAAATTTAATTCTTGAATCGGTTCAACAATCTGCTCATGAATTATTCCATAAAAACGAATTTTTGGGTGGGAGCGGAAGAGGCGAAGCAAATTAGCTGAGTAAATGTCGAACTTTCCATCTTTTCGTGTTGCTTCAGATGTAACTTTTATTAGAATTCCACCTATATTTTTATTTGCATTTTTTAAAGAGGAAATTAAAACATCTGGGTTAAGCAATCTTTCATCTGCATCAATGCTCAAAATCCAATTGCAATTTGCTTTATCAAGAGCGAAGTTCCTTGCTTTAGAAAAATCATTTTGCCAGGGGGAGTTAAACACTTTACAACCGAATTGCTTAGCTATTTCAATGGTTTTATCAGTTGAGCCGGTATCCACTAAAATAATTTCATCTGCTATGTTTTTTATAGAAAGCAAACAATCCTGCAAAAATTTCTCTTCATTTTTTGCTATTATACAAACGCTTAGAGTTTCCATACTTGCTCTTTTCCAAAAATTAATAAATTTTTAAAATTTAAACTTTTTTTTGTAATTTAATTTTTATTTAATAATAATTTTCATTATTGTATAAAATACTCATTTATTTTTTAAAAATTGTAAAAATTTTATGAATTTTCCAAAAAATTTATGTTAAAAATTTCAATATTAACCATAGGAGATGAGATTTGCATCGGACAAATAGTAAATACCAATGCAAGTTGGATAGCTCAGCAATGTAGTCGCATCGGCTGCGATGTTCTTGTTCATTCATCAATTCATGACGATAAAGTCATAATCAAAAATGAATTAAGCCGGCTTTTAGAAATTTCTGATGTTGTGTTGGTTTCAGGTGGATTAGGTCCAACTTCAGACGATTTAACGAAACCGGCATTATGCGAGTTCTTTGATGATGTTTTAGTAAAAAACCAAGATGCTCTTGATTTCATTACTGAAATGTTTGGAAAAAGAGGTATAGCAATGCTTGAGCGAAATGTTCAGCAAGCTTATGTTCCTTCAAAATGCAAAGTCATCTTAAATCGGCTTGGAACTGCTCCCGGTATGCTTTTTGAACAAAATGGAAAATATGTTATTTCTATGCCCGGCGTTCCGGCTGAAATGAAAAATATGTTTGAAAAGTATGCTTTAAATTTATTGAATGAGCTAATTGAGTTAAGAAATGAAGATGTTTTTGCTTTTAAAGTGTTGCAAACTATTGGTATTCCAGAGTCTGTATTAGCTGAAAAATTAGGTAATCCAGATGATTTCATTAGTGGTGGCACACTTGCTTTTCTTCCATCATATAAGGGAGTAAAACTGAGAATAGGATTCGCTGCAAAGAACTTTCAAACAGCTAACCACCTAATTAGAGAAGCTGAGAATTATATTAGGAGTAAAGTAGGCAAATACATTTTTGCTTCTGATGAAAAAACAATAAATGAAGTGATTGGCTCACTTTTAATTGAAAAGCAAAAGACTGTTGCCGTTGCAGAATCTTGCACAGGTGGAATGCTATCTGCTAATTTTACTGATATACCGGGTAGTTCAAAATATTTTCTTGGTAGCATTGTTGCTTATTCGAATGATGTTAAAACAAATTTAGTTAATGTTAACAGTGAAATAATCAAACAATATGGCGCTGTGAGCAGAGAAACAGTTGAATTGCTTGCTTCAAATGTAAGAAAAGTTTTTAATTCTGATTTTGGTATTGGTATTACAGGTATTGCAGGACCAGATGGCGGAAGTCAAGAAAAGCCAGTAGGGACTGTATGGATTGCTCTTGCTGACAAAGAAAATGTCTATGCTGAAAAATTCTATCTTGGCACCGACAGGAGTATTATTCGGGAAAGAGTTGTTGCAACTGCTCTGAATTTGTTATATAAAAGTTTAATTTGACAGTATAGCTTTTTTTGATGGTTATTACACTAACATAAAACTCCATAATAAATTTGGGAGTTATGCTAATAATTAGAGTAACTCCATAATTTATTATGGAGATTAAGAGCGTAATTATTCGGTGCGTGGCAATTCTCCTAATTCCTTTATTTTCGTTATGGGCTCAGAATTTCTAAAGTTAGACTTAAAATTTTGCTAAAAAAACAAAGTTTTGGGGAGTAATAGTATAAGGTGAGTTTTTAAAATAATTTTTTTAATAAAAATTCTTTTCTTATTTTTGAATAATTCTGTATTATTATTAAAAAACAAGAGGTTGTTATGATTAGAATTGGTTTACAACTTATAAAAAACTTTACTCAGAGCAGCAAGGTTTTTTCATATATAATCTTAACTGTATTGTTATTTTCCTTAATTTCTTCCTGCAGCGACAGCAGCAATGAAAGCAAAGATGAACAGCACTCTGGCTGGGCAATAAGTCCAATTTCTACAAACGGTTACGCAAGTATTATTTATACTTCCAATAGCGGAAAAACCTGGGTTCGTCAGGGAAATCCTTTTATTTTTGCTGATATTGAGATAGCTGATGTTTCAGCAATGAATTCAAAAACTGCTTTTGTAGCCGGTTTCAATACAAATACAAACGAAGGAGTTATTTTTAGAACAACTGATGCGGGCAAAAATTGGCAAAAACTATCTCTACCTCAAATTGTTAATAAAAATAATTTCCTTTGCATTAGAACTAATTTTAACCAAAAAATAATAGCCGGCGGAAACTCTGGTATGTTAATAATGAGTACTGATAAAGGTAATAGCTGGCAGGAAATCAATATTCCAGTTCCAGATAGCACATATAGCGTTTATCGCGTTGATTTTGACGCAAATCAAAGAATAGTTGCCGGTGCTTCCAACAGCAATAGTGGTTTTAATATGTACTACTCTTATGATAATGGTGATACATGGTCCACTCAGGAAAGTAAGCAACAGGAATGGGATGGATTAATTGATGTTTCATGGGTGCAGGGAACCGACATTATTTATGCAAGTGGAGTTTATTTAGGTTCTAACGGTATTTATAATGTTTCCAGAGATGCGGGGAAAAATTGGACTATGATAGATACTTCTATTCCAATGTCGCATTGCAATGCAATCTTTGCTTATGATAGTAATTACGTTTGGGCTGGTGCCGACCACATGAACTTTGTCCGAACTACTAATGCCGGTAAAACTTGGGAAAAACAATCTTTAAATTACAATGCAATTTGGGTTCTTGGAATTTCTGCTGTCAGTAAAAACGAACTCTGGGTAGTAGGTTGTAATGGCGATGGAGGATACAATCAAGTTAGCACTATTTTACATTCTATTGATGGTGGCGCCAGTTGGGAGCAGCAAACCGTCCCTGAAAACATCTTAGCTCTTTGGAGAGTTTCTTTTTCTCAATTAAAATGGGAAACATTATAAATTCAGAACTCCAGACCCCATAACGATAATAAAGGAGTTAGGAGATTTATCTCGTAAATAACAATTTCGCAGTTAGCAAATATTATCTTATTAGTTATTTGTCATTTGTCATTCGGATTTTTTCTTTTACTAATGACCAATGACTAATAATTAACTCAACTTTCCTAGTTGACATAAGTGTTTGTAATATATAAATAATATAGA
>CAZCLJ010000081.1:0-16282 GCA_964499465.1 uncultured Hyphomicrobiales bacterium | reverse complement strand
AACTTGTTTATCGTATGACTTGTATAAGTATTATCTATACATATAGTTACGTGCTTAAAAAGCCAAAGTTGTTCATTAGGAACGAAGTGAAGAATCTCAATCTCTGTGGTAGCAATGACTTTTGAGATTCTTCGCTGCGCTTCAGAATGACACTTTAATTTTATCTTTAAAAGCAACTTGGTATTAGCATTTCTAATTTTTTTCTGTTATAAAATCAAATGAATTTCCAAATTTTTGTTAAAAATCTTCGGAAAATTGAAGATTTTACATTAATTTGCTTTTTTAATAAATTAATTAGAATTATTTAAATTTTGAATTTTATTTTAAATGAAATGCTTGAAAGCTATCTAAATAATATTGCCCAAATTTCTGCCCATAATGACCAAAGAGAAGAAAGTTACTATGCAGCACTTGCTGATTTAATTTCTAATTTTGCTTCTTCAATTAATAGAAGTGAAATTAGTGTTACAATTTTACCTAAAAAAACGGACGCTGGAAACCCTGATTTTCGTATTTGGGATGGCGAAAATAGTATTGTTGGTTATATTGAAGCAAAAATTCCTGATTCTGATTTAAATAAAATTGAAAAAACTGCACAAATTGAGCGCTACAGAGACACTTTTCCCAATGTTATTTTAACTGATTTTTTTGAATTTAGATTATATAGAAATTCTGAACTAATCGAAAAAATAAAGATTGACGAGAAAATTACTCTTGATGAAAACACTTTAAAAATTGAAAAAATATTAAATAGATTTTTTGATTTTTCTTTTCCAAAAATCTATACATCAGAATCGCTCGCAGTTGAATTAGCCAAAAGAACAAAGTTTTTAAGAGATGAAATTATTAGCATAGAATTGCAAAATGCTGATAGTAAAAACTATATCCGAGGTTTTTATAATGCTTTTAAAAACTATTTAATTAACGGTATAAAGGAATATGAGTTTGCAGATTTATACTCTCAAACAATAACTTATGGACTTTTCGCTGCAAAAACAAGGTGCAAACCAGAAGATACATTTAACAGACGCAATGCTGTTTATTATATACCTCAAACTATTGGTATATTAAGAGATGTATTTGAATTTATATCATTGGGAAAACCTCCCAAACAAATGGAGGTAATTATTGATGATATTTCAGAAGTATTAAGTGTAGCAGATGCAACAAAACTGCTAAACGACTACTACAATCAAGGAAAAGGGGAAGACCCGATTATTCATTTTTATGAAACTTTTTTAAATAAATATGACCCTTCAACCCGTGAAAGGCGTGGAGTTTATTATACTCCAGAGCCGGTTGTAAAATATATCGTTAATTCAGTTGACAAAATTCTTATTCAGGATTTTAAGAAAATTGGTTTTGCCGATACTTCAATTAAAGTGCTTGACCCTGCTGCAGGAACGCTTACTTTTTTAGCAGAAGCAACAAAAAAAGCAATAAAAACATACATTAATAATTATGGAGATGGCGAAAAAAAAGGTTTCATTAAGCGGCACATCCTAAAGAATTTTTATGCATTTGAATTGATGATGGCGCCTTATGCAATCGGACATCTCAACATTTCATATATTTTAAAAGAAGAAGGATACACTTTAAGCGATGATGACCGCTTCCAACTTTATTTAACAAATACTTTAGATGCAAAAGTAGTGGATATGCCAGAGCTGCCGGGACTTTCCACCCTTGCAGAAGAAGCTACCGAAGCAAATCGAATAAGAAGAGAAGAATCCATTTTAGCTATCATTGGAAATCCACCATATTCATTTGATTCTTATAACAAGTCGGAATTTGAAAATGAGTTAATGAAATACTATAAAGAAGATGTTAAAAATGAAAGGAATATTAAAATTTTATCTGATGATTATATTAAATTTATAAGATTTTGCCATTGGAAAATAGAACAGAATAAGCAAGGGGTTATTGGACTTATTACAAAAAATACTTATTTGAATATTGCAGCAGCAAAAGGAATGAGGAAGAAATTGTTGCTTACTTTCGATGAAATATATATTCTAAACATTCACGGAAAACTATATGAAAAAACTCCAGATGGTTCAAAAGACCAAAATGTTTTTGATATACGAGTTGGGACGGCTATTCTTTTTTTAATTAAGTCGTTGCAAAAAAAGAAAAACAAATACGCAAAGTTGTTTTATAAAGATTTATATGGTGATAGAAGTTTTAAATTTGATTTTTTGAATACTAATGATTTGTTTTCTACTTTTAGCGAAAATGATGAATTGGAAATAGATGAAAATCATTATTTCTTTGAAAAAAAGATTTTTATAAATCAAGATATTTATAAAAATTTCTGGGCTATTGATGAAATATTTTGTGGAATATCAAGTGGAATTTCTACAGGAAGAGACCATTTTGTTACAGATGAAAAAAAGAATGAACTAATAAAAAGAATTACTAATTTTATTAATACTAATGATTCTGAAGATAAAATTAAAAGGGATTTTAATATTGATAATAGAATTGATTTCAATATCAAAAAAGCAAAAGACTTTAATACAAAATTTGATATAAAAAAAATTAAAAAAATGTTGTATAAACCTTACGTTGATAGATATATATATTATGATAAATATCTTTTAACGAGAGATAGACATACATTTATGAATTATTTTGAATCAGATAATTTAGGACTAGTGATTACTAAAAGACAAGGTAGTGATTATTTTAACAACATTTTTATCACTAATAAAATGATATGTTTAAGTGTTCTTGGCGTTGGATGTTATGTCATTCCTCTTTGGCTCTATAAAGAAAATGGCGATGCTTTTCACGGGAATGGACATAATCAAACTCAGGTGTCAAATATCAATCCAAAATTTGAAGAGCTGCTTCAAAATACTTACAACAAACAGAACATATCTGAAGAAATTTTTTATTATATATATGCTATTTTATTTTCGAATACTTACAGAAAAAGTTTTCCGGAATTACTAAAAATTGATTACCCAAAAATTCCTTTTACAAAAAATTTCCATATTTTTGAAAAAATGTCTGAATTAGGGAAAGAACTTGCAGATTTGCATTTGCTTAAATCAGAAAAATTAAATAAATCGCAAGTAAAATTTCAAGGTATTGGCAATGGGGCAATTGAAGAAATTGAGTTCAATCAAAATAAAAAAGTCGTGAATATAAATAAAACTCAGTTTTTTGATAATATTAGTTTTGAACTTTGGGAATATGAAATTGGTAAAAACAAAGTGATACAGCAATGGTTCAGGAGAAAAGAAAAGATAGATTTTGAAGATGTAATTGAATTAAGCAAAATCTCAACTTCACTTTACGAAACATTGGGTTTGCAAAAAGAGATAGATGAGATATATCCGGAAATTTTAAATGAATTAATTGAAAAATAAAATTGTATTTGAAATTGTTATCAAATTAATTAATTTAAATAAAAATTATTATCATTAAAAAATTGTATTTAATGAAAAAAAATCAAAAAATATCTGCAATAGACCTGTTCTGTGGAATAGGCGGACTTTCTTATGGACTTAAAACTGCTGGTATTGATATTAAAGCAGGTATTGATATTGATAGTTCATGCAAATATGCTTTTGAAGAGAATTGCAAAACAGTTTTTATAAATGAAGATATTAAAAATATAAAGGGTGATTTTTTAAACAGCTTTTATAATAAAGATGATATAAAAATATTAGCTGCTTGCGCACCTTGCCAGCCATTTTCTTCATATACATATAAAATTGATAAAACGAAAGATATGCGTTGGCAATTATTATATGAATATATTAGAATAATAAAAGAAGTTAAGCCATTAATAATTACTATGGAAAATGTCCCTAATTTATTGAAATTTAAAGAAGCTCCGGTATTTAATGATTTTGTTAATGAACTAAAAAATGAGAAATATTTCGTTTGGTATAGTATAGTTTATGCACCCGATTATGGGATACCTCAAAAAAGGAAAAGATTAGTACTTTTAGCATCGAAATTAGGGAATATAGATTTAATACCACCTACTCATACACCTGACAGCTATATTACAGTTAAAGATGCTATCGGACATTTAGAGAAAATAAAAACTGGAGAGTATTCAAAAAAAGATTTTATTCATAAAGCTTCGCAATTATCTGAAAAAAATTTAACTCGAATAAAACAATCTAAACCCGGCGGTAGTTGGAAAAAAGATTGGGATGATAATTTAAAATTATCCTGTCATCAAACAGACAAAGGAAAGACTTATGTGAGCGTTTATGGTAGAATGAAATGGAATGAACCAGCTCCAACAATGACAACTTTATGCACCGGAATAGGAAACGGAAGATTTGGGCACCCTGAGCAAGATAGAGCTATTTCATTAAGAGAAGCAGCAATTTTGCAAAGTTTTCCAGCCGATTACAAATTTGTTGATTCTCCGGAAAACTTAAAATTTGGAAAAATTACAAAGCATATTGGTAATGCTGTTCCACCTATTTTAGGAACAGTAATTGGAAAAAGCATTATTAATCACCTAAATAAATACAATTATGGCAAATAGTAAATTCTCAGAGGAAAAAATTAAAAGTATTCTTGAACAATTCAAAGAAAAATCTAAGTTATATGAATACAGAACAAAAGATTATCCTTTTGAAGTTATTTATAGAAAATTTGGTGATGAAAATGACCCTGAAAAATCACTTTATGTCCCAAATTATCAAAGAAAATTTGTTTGGAGAAAAGATAGACAATCAAAGTTTATTGAGTCTGTATATTTAGGTGTACCATTAACTCCATTTTTAGTTTCAGAAGATAAACAATTAAGACTTGAAATTATTGATGGTTCGCAAAGAATTAGAACTTTAATTGATTTTTTTGATAATAAATTACAATTAAATTGTTTAGAAAAGCTTACTGAATTTAATAATATAAAATTCAATGATTTACCATTAAAACTTCAGAATTACTTTAAAAATAGAGATTTTAGGATTATTGTTGTAGAAGATGCTAGCATTGAAGTTCGACAAGATATTTATGCCAGAATTAATACTACAAGTGAAAAACTTACTGATGCAGAAATAAGACGTGGTTCTTATTCTGGGAAGTTTTACGATTTAGTTTTATCTTTAATAAAAGATGAAAAATTTAGAAATATATGTCCGGTTACTAAACAAAAAGAGGATAGAGGTGAATACGAAGAATTGGTTCTAAGATTTCTTGCATACTCAGACTCTTACATTGATTTTAAACATGATGTGGCTTCTTTCTTAAATGACTATCTTAATACTATGAATGAATCTGAATTTGATGAAAATGAGTATAAAAATAGATTTAATAAGATGTGTGCTTTCATCGAAAAGCATTATCCAAATGGATTTAGAAGAGAAAAAAATTCAAATACCACACCAAGAGTAAGATTTGAAGCAATTTCAGTAGGCACATATCTAGCATTAAATGAAAATCCTGATATAGAAAATCCTAACTTAAATTGGTTAGATTCAGAAGGTTTCAGCATACAAACTACATCAGACGCAAGCAACAATCCAAATAGATTAAAAAACAGAGTTGAATTTGTTAGAGATGGACTTTTAGGCAGATTAACTGAAAATAGACTACAAAATGGATAATACAAAAATAGACTTTGAAAATAGAAAAAATGAAATTGATAATTATATTGATTTCTTAATTATTTTTGATTCTGAAGATACAAAGATAAATTACATTAAAGATGGAAAGTTAATTAATGAAAACATACAGAACCAATTTCAAATCACATTAATTGCTAATGCCTTTCTTATACTTTATAATCTAATTGAATCCACAGTAAGAAATTCGATTATAGAAATTTATGAATGTATAAAGAATGATAAGTTATCTTATTCTGAATTATCTGAGAATATGAAAAAGTTATGGATTAAAAAAGAAATTAATTCTATTAAAGAAAAGAAAAATATTACAAAAGAACATAATTTAATTTATAAATTAGCTGACAATATCCTTAATAATGAAATTATATTATTTTCAAATAAATGGTTAGATTATTCTGGAAATCTTGATGCAGACAAAATTAGAAAACTTGCATCAACTATTGGCTTTCAATATTCAACAAATGGTAGAAATTTAGAAGAAATAAAAGATAAAAGAAACAGACTTGCACACGGAGAGCAAACATTTTATGATGTTGGTAAAGATTTTTCAGTAAGAGAAATTGAAAAATTAAAAAATGAAACATTTGATTATTTATCCGATGTAATAATCAAAATTGAAGAATTTATATTAAACAAAAAATATTTAAAAGCAAATTAAATTAACGAAAGAAAACCTTGATAGATACACACGCTCATATAGATACTGAAGCATTTGACGAAGATAGAGAAGAAATGCTCCAAAGGGCATTCGATTCCGGATTAGAAGCTATACTAATTCCAGCAATTGAGCCGAAAAACTTCGATAACCAATTAGCAATAATTGATAGTAATGAACGTCTTTTTGGCGGAATGGGAATTCACCCTCATAATGCTTTGGAAGTAAATGATAGAACACTTGAAAGAGTTGAAAAATTATGTAAAAGCAAAAGAATTGTTGCAATAGGAGAAATTGGAATAGATTATTACTATGATTTTGCACCAAAGGATGTGCAAATCAACGCTTTCATTGAACAAATAAAAATTGCAAAAAGGAATAATCTGCCAGTTATAGTGCATAATCGGGAAGCCGATGAAGATATACTTAATATTTTAGAAAAAGAGCAAGATGGCACTTTAAAAGGGGTTTTGCATTGCTTTTCGTCAGATGTAAAAACAATGGAAGCTGCCGTTTCTCTTGGCTTCAATATTTCTTTTACTGGAAATATTACTTTTAAGAAGACGCATTTAGTTGAGGTTGTTGAAAAAACACCACTTGAAAGAATTATGCTTGAAACAGATTCGCCATACATTGCTCCAGTGCCTTTACGGGGAAAACGTAATGAACCAGCTAATCTTATTCATATAGCAAAAAAAATATCAGAAATTAAATTAAAACCAATAAATGAGGTAATCTCTATGACTACACAGAATGCAAAGAATTTGTTCAAAATATTATCAATTATTTTGTTTTGCCTTTTAATGCCTGTTTTCCTTTCAGCTCAGGATATGGAAATAGAAGAAGTATATGATGAAGAAGAAGAATATTTTAATCCTTATGCTAAATTTATCGGCTTTGGTCCTTATTTTTCAACAAATACCATAGTTGATACTTATTACAAAGACATTGGTGAGCAGGATATTTCTTATGACGGAATTTTTACTCTGGGTGGTGCTGCTTCATATTCTCCAGTGGATTATTTAATCCTTGAATTATGCTATCTTTATTCAAAAAATAACAAAACAAAAGAAGACCCAAAATTAGTTCTCGGTCCTAATATTCATCATACAATTGAATTTGCAGGGAAATGGGTGCCAAATCCTAACAGCAAAATAAATTTCTTCGGAATTACTGGTGTTTCTTTAATCCTTAATTCTTTTAACAATGGAAGTATTCGTGAAGATAATTCCAGTCGATTAGCTATAAATACCGGATTAGGATTAATAACTAATATACCAGTTAAAGATATTGGACTATTCAATGTAGTTTTGGAATGGCGGCTTAATTTTATTCTGGGCAAAACTAATATTGCATATTATACCAAATTTGACCCATATTTTCCCGATGAGAATATAAAAACAGCACCAGTTTCTTCATTCTTTTCAATGCCTAGAGCTGGAATTATTTGGTATCCAAATTTTTAGTGTAGTGATAGCTTAAATTAATAATTAAAATTTATTTTTTAATGATATATTTGTCAAGTCATACTATCAACAAGTTGATAGCATGACAAGTATAATGTATTACAGTAACAAATTCTCTTTCCCAAGTTGTACTTGGGAAAGAGAAAAAGAACAGAAATTCAATATCTGCCAGATATGGAATTTCTACCTTTGTAAGTATATACTATTAAAATAGTTAGATGATAAAAAAGCCACAGTGGTTCTTTCTGGGTGAATCAAGGAATATCACAACTCATTGTTTTCAAAACATTTGAGATTCATCACTTCATATCAAAATGGTAAAAAAATAAAAAAATTTGTGCTTTAGTTGTATTTTGTTAATTTTATAATATTTTAATTATGTGCATAGTTGAAGAACATCAGGAAGTGGAAAAAAAAGAAAATAGTAATAATTTAAATTCTATTAAAAATTATCATGAATTGAAAAAAGAATTTGCTTCTGTTTATTCTGAAAAGTTTTTTTTATTAAATACTTATGAACAAAATTTAGAAGCATATTACCTGAGCGAAATTGGTCTGCTTCTTCTTGATTTTCAAAAAAAAGAGTATGAAGTTGATTTTTTGGAGCGTAAAATTAACTTTATGATAAATACACCAAATGGCGCTGCTTACTATAATTTAGCTTTTGTTGACGAAATCATTAAAAAGGAAATGAGCGACAAAGAAAAACTTATCAATGATTTTGAAGAAGTTATAAATAAATCTAATTCACGGCTCGTAAATTTGCTTTCACCCGAAGAAAGCGAAGATGTTCATAAGATTTTTCCTGAATTAGTTGAGCATATTTATCCTAAATTACAGTTTGAGCAAACGGATTATTTAACAGATACCTGGAAAGAAATAGTGAATTTTTTTAAGGAAGGAAAAATTAACGAAATTAAAAAAATTCATTCTACTATTGATTTGACAAATAATGTTAATGATTTAAATAACGAGCAGTTAGAGGCAGAAATAAGTCGTATTGAAGAGTTAATAACAAATTTAAACAAAGAAATTACAGAAATTAAAAGCAGATTTCCATTTACGCTAATTCCTTTATTTACTGATGCAAATTTGCTTGCTGACGAGGTTGCAAAATACAGCAATAGTATAAATCAACTGACTGAAAAGAAATACATTTTAGAAAACAAGTTTTATAATTTAACAGTTCTTAACGATTACGGAGCAATAAATCCGAATTAAAATAAAAGAGATGTTCTTATGGCTAAAATCCCTGATGAAATAAAAGAAATTATTCATAAGTTTGTAGAAGAGGCAAGCAAAGATAATATTCATATATCTAAAGCGATTTTATTCGGGTCTTATGCCAATGGAACGAATACTGAATGGAGCGATATAGACCTTGCAGTTGTCTCTGAAGATTTTGAAGGTATAAAATTTTATGACAGCAAAAAATTAAATAAAGCTATATTAAATTCAAGTATAGATTTAGAATTACACACTTATAGACCTGAAGAATTTAATGCAGATAATCCTTTTGTTAAGGAAATTTTTAAAACTGGAATAAGTATTGTGTAAATGATATTATGGCTTTGAAGCATAGTAATTGGGAAATATAAGCCATACTATCAACAAGTTGATAGTATGGCAGCAGCATATAAATCTGTAAGAAAAAATATCAGATATGAGATTAATCCAATGATATTAAGAATTTAAAGAATTTTATTCTTTGGTTCTTGTCATACTATCAACTTGTTGATCGTATGACTTATTTCTTAACAATCACTTAATGTTGGTAATTAGTAGAAAAAAATAATAAACTATAGCTCATTTTTCTGGAGCTAAATATGAATAAATCAATACTTCTTGCTTTTATTCTTTTAAATTTTCTTTCCTTATCAGGTCAGGAAATTGTCATTAGTGAATATTTCAACAAGACCACATCCCCAAATGGTGAGTGGACCGAATTGCTTGTCATTGCAGACAATTTGAATATTACTAACTACGCCCTTCGTGACAACTCCTGGAGTTCTTCACTGACTTCATGGCAGGGCGGTGTCAAATTCAAAAATGAACAAATTTGGCAGAATTTACGCGCCGGAACTATTATTGTGATTAATCACCGCGGAAGTGTAATAATTGACGATGATGGTTCTGATGGATATATTGAAATTGGTGCGGAAAACACTACTTATTTTGAAAAAGTCGTGTTTTGTGCTGGCTGCACTATAAACAACTGGGCAATAGTTGCTTTGAGCATTAGTCAGGACGGCGAAATTATGCAAATAATTAATGCAGATAGTGAGCACGTCCATTGCTTAGCTCATTTCCCAAATGAAATGGGAGAGTGGCTCACTTTACCTAATACCAAAATTGCACATCAAGGAACAATCAGCGGAAACACTTCCCTTAGTGTTGTTCCAGCAGTAAATTTGAGTGCATATTCAATCGGGGTAAGCAACGAGCAATCTTCTTATTCAGACCAGTTTATTACCAAAGGAAAACCAAACAACAGCACAATTTCAACAGATGAAAATCAAATATTTTGGAGAGATTTAAGGCAGCCAGTTTGGACAAGTCCAGCACTATCAGTAGCAGTTGCCGCCCATTCCGTTTTGTTAAACTGGAATTCTGCTGTTGATAACAATCCAAACGATAGTATTCAGGGATATTTAATTACGCGTTGCCCAGCAGAAGAAATTTCTACTGCACTTATTCCTGAAGACGGAAAAATATATCAATCAGGGGATTTGCTCGGTTCTGCTGAAGTATTAGTCCACACACAAGAACTTACATATACAGATTATTTTTCCATAAATTGTGGAGAATCTTTTACTTATAGAATATTTGCTTACAGATATTCCGCTGATAACCTTGGCGAAGACATATTGCCAACTTATGCCCGTGGCAGAGCATACAACGAAGTAAATTTTGCCGAAAATACTGCAACAAAACCAATCCCTGTTACTCCAGAAATTCTTGTTGAAAATAATAAAACCAAATTTTGCGAAGGGGATAGTTGTATTGTTTCAGTAAGCAATCAGCCGGATATTTTGGAATACGAGTTGTATTTAGATGGAAATTTAAAAGATTCTTCATTCGAGAATAAATTTTTACTAAAAGAAGCTGGTTACTATTCAATCAAAGTAATTAATTCATTCAATTGTAGTGCTTTATCTAACGAAGTTTTAATTGAAGTTGTTGAGTATCCTGTTGCAGAAATTCAGGTAAATTCAAATTTAATATTAGAAAATAAATCATATAAAATCTGTGAAGGTGTAAATCTTGAGTTGACTGCTTCGGGTGGCAGTTCTTTCGAGTGGTTCAGAAATAATATTCCTTTAAATACAAATCAGCCGAATTTATTGATAAGCGATGAAGGAATATACTATTGCATTGTATCAAATGAAAATTTGTGCAGCGACACAACTTTTACTGTTGAATTAAAATATAAAAATGAAAATTTCAGCTTAAATCCCAAAAATATAAATTTTGAACTTACAAGCGAAGAAAATATTGAGAAAAAATCGTTCAATTTAATAAATGAAGCAGCAGACACTGCAATCTTGCAAGTCTTGAAAACAGCTAATCCACCATTTACTTTAAATTCTGATTTGGTATTTGAAATTCCACCATTTAAAAATATTGATTTGGAAATTTGCTTTGAAACAGAATTTTCAGGTTATTATGATGATTATGTTGTATTTCAAAGTGAATGTGGTAAATTAGATTCCTTGTTTTTAAATGGGGTAAAAAATGGGGAAGGGCTTATTGTCTCCACAAACAAACTTGATTTTGATTTGCTTTTAAGCTGCGATAGCGCTGGAGTAATTAAAGAGTTTTATTTAAGCAATCCTTCAATGGAAAATGCTGAAATTAGAAGTGTTAAAATAACTCAACCTTTTGAATTGTTCGAACCAGTTGTTCCTACTGAAATCAAAAGTAATGATTCAATCAATTTCAAAGTTAAATTAACACCGCAAAACGAAGGTATTTTAAATGATAAACTTGTCATATATTATTCAGTTGGAATTATTGAGGATTCTATAATAATTGATTTGACTGGGCAGGTCATAGAACCAAAATTTTCAATTACTCCAGATTCTCTATTTATACCTACAATTTTAGAAGGAGTAAATTCTTTTGATACGACTTTTGTTATAAAAAATACTTCAAACATAGCAATAGAAGTTGATTTGGAAACAAATCATCCGGAATTGATTTTCTCAGATTTTCCAATAATTTTAGACCCGGACGAGCAAAAGGAAATTAATTTGAGAATAACTCCCGGCGAGCTTGGTGAATTTGAATTTAAATCAATTTTTAAAGAAACTTTTTGCGAAAATATAAAGCAGCTATATATTACTGGAAAAAAAGAAAAAGCAGAATTTTATTTTTCTGCTGACACTCTTGACTTTGGCTCATATATTAGATGTAATGAAAACATTTCTGCAAAGAAAAATATTGTTTTATACAAAATCTCAACATCAGGCGATTTAAAAATCTCAAGATACGAAATTTCAGATGGCTTTTTACTCTTGAGTGAAATTGAAGAAAAATTAAGCGATTCAACAACATTAGAAATAGAATTTAAACCCATTAGTGATAAAGAATATTTAGGAAATCTTACTCTTTATATTGAACCTACAAATCAAACGATTGAATTGTTTTTAAAAGGAGAGCAGACCTCAATTTCTTTAGATTATGAGAATGTATTGAATTTTGGCTTTATTACATCTAAAGACAGCTCAGTTTTAGAGTATTCATTAATCAATACAAGCAAATTTCCAATCGAAATAAAAGACTATTCGATTTCAAATTTGGCTTTTACTCTGACAAACGATTCGATTTTTCCTTTTACTCTTGGAGTTGATTCGCTGATTATTTTTAATTTCAAATACAAAAATACTCAAGATTCCAAAGACACAGCAGAGTTCAAACTAAATATTGAAAGTCCCTGCGACACTTTTATAACTTCAACATTTTATGGAAGATGCGTTCATATTAAACCATTTGTTTTTGAAGTAAAACTTCCAGATACTTCCTCTATTCCTAATTTAGATTTTGGAATACCAATTAGCATAATCTCAAAGGATACATCACGAAGATTAAGTGATGCATACATAAATGGCTTTTCTTTTGATATTGAATATGACCCTACATTACTTTATCCGATTGAAGCTGATTTTTCTGAAAATAATTATATAAATGGCGTAATAGATGAATTCATCGAAACATCGCCCGGAAGATTAAATATTAAAGCAGAAATTTCAGAATCAAAATTAATTCTTGATGGCGAGATTATTGTTGTAAAATTTAAAACATTAGTTGGAAATAAATATAACTGTGATTTAATACTTCGTAATTCAGAATTGACATCGAATTTGAACATCAATACTGAAAACAAAGACGGAACTTACGAGCTAATTAATGATTACTTATCAACTTCTGGCGATAGTATAAAATTAGAAATAATAGGAGAACAACCGATTACAGGCGAAGTTCAGATTTTATGCAATATTATATCAGAAGACTTATCCACACTTAAAATTTACAATCAATTTGGACAGGAAGCAGGAATTTTATTAAATCAAAGCATAGCTCCGGGTAAATATTATTTTAGAATAAATCCAAATGCTTTTGGAACGGGAATTTATTTCGTAATTTTGAATAATGGAAATTTAACAAAAAGAATTTCGATTTTAATAGTGAAATAAAATGAGTTCAATAAATAATATATCTTTTGGTGGAAATTTACGATTAAACATATTTAGAGTATTAATTCTAATATTTGCATTGGTTTACATTGGCAGATTGGCACATCTTCAAATAGTAAAAGGAAGTATTTATCGTCTCGAAAGTCAGGCACAAGCAGTGAAAGAAGAAACAGTTGAGCCGTTCCGGGGAAATATTTACGATAGAAATGGGAAGCTAATTGTCCATAACGAGCCATCTTATACTGTTGCAATTACAATAAGCGGTTTCAGCAAAGATACTGCCTCTCAAATCCTTTTAGCAAGTTTATTGGATATAGACACTTCCGAAATAAGTAAGCAATTAAAAAAGTATGCAAAAGAATCGCGATACAAACCAATTAAGATGTTTAAAGACGTTGGTATTGAAAAAGCTGCTCTTGTTGAAGAATATAGCGATATGTTGATAGACGTCCAAATTGTAGTAGAATCTAAACGGCTTTATCACGATAATATTACTATGTCGCACTCTCTTGGTTATGCCCGCCAGATTTCTGAAAAGGAATTGGAAGAATTAAAAAAAGATGGTTATCGTCCGGGCGATTTAATCGGTAAAACCGGAATTGAGAAATACTACGAAAATTATTTAAAAGGTGTGAAGGGCATAAAGTATGTCGCTGTAAATCCTTTGGGAAAAAAGATTTCGAGTTTTAATGGCGGGCAGGACGATAAATTAGTAAGCAACGGATACGATTTATATTTAACTATAGACAGACGAGTACAGGAAACAGCAGAAACACTTCTTGCTGATAAAAGAGGTGCTGTGGTTGCAATTGACCCAAGAGACGGCGGCATAATTGCAATAGCCAGCAAACCGGATTTTAATTTAATTGATTTTGCTGGAAAAGTATCTCCAGAAGTTTATAGCAGATTAAGCAATGACCCCGGCAAACCCCTTTATAGCCGTGCTACAATGTCTGCATATCCTCCCGGTTCTACATGGAAAATGCTTGTCGGACTTGCCGGACTTCAGGAAGGAAAAATCAATGCTAATTCAACTTTATCCTGCCCCGGTTCTTTCCAATATGGTGGCAGGACTTATGGCTGCCATGGCGCTCACGGCTCTGTAAACGTTCGTAGAGCTATTCAGGCATCCTGCAACGTCTTCTTTTACCGCTTAGCTCTAAATCTTGGTATGCATAATATCCAAAAATATGCTCAAATGTTCGGATTCGGTGATGTTACTGGTGTTGATATTGCAGAAGAAAAAAAAGGATTTTTTCCTACAGTTAAATGGATGCAAAAAAAATTCGGTAAAGGTGCAGAACGTGGTGGACGGCTCGTTAATTACGGAATTGGTCAAGGCGAAATAAACGTTACTCCTCTTCAAATGGCTAATTACGTCGCAACTATTGCTAATAAAGGAGTTATGCATCAGCCACATATTTTGCATTCCTATTACAATAATATTGCTAACAAACAGGAATATCCTAAGTTTTTAACAAAAGTTCTACCTATAGATAAGAAGTATTTCGATTTGATTCATCAAGGTATGTATGACGTGGTAAATGTTCCGGGAGGAACGGCAAACAACGCAAAAATAATTGGAAAAAATGTTTGCGGAAAAACTGGAACAGCACAAAATCCCCACGGAAGAGACCACTCATGGTTTGTTTGCTTTGCTCCAATGGAAAATCCAACAATAGCTGTTGCTGTTATTGTGGAAAATGCCGGTTTTGGTTCAACTGTTGCTGCTCCAATCGCAAGAGATGTGCTTTTTAAGTATTTTTATCCTGATTCAATAGTCAAACCGCCAACAACCGATACACTTTCTTTTGCAGATTAAATTCAGAGAACCTAACCCCATAACGAAAATAAAGGTGTTAGAAGATTAGCTTCGTAAAAAACAATTGCGCAAATTACTCTTAAAGGTGTCATTTCGAAACGAAGTGAGGAATCTCATACTCTCTGGTAGCAATGACTTGCGAGATTTCTCACTTCGTTTCGAAATGACAAGACTGCGAAATATCAAACTACGAGGCATTAGGAGTTCTGAAATTATTATTCTGAATAAAAAAGGTATTCCATTATTAATATGGAATACCTTTAAAACTAAGTACTAAGTTAGAATTTGTAAAAACGACCAATTATTGACCAATAAATGCTTTATATTGCTCAGCATTCATCAAAGAATCGAGTTCAGAAGCATTTTCGATTTCAATTTTTATCATCCAACCATCGCCATAAGGGTCTTGATTAACAACTTCAGGATTGTTATTAATATCTCTATTAACTTGAATCACTTTGCCTGAACAAGGAGCTAATATATCAGCAACTGTTTTGACTGCTTCAATAGTTCCGAAGCTTTCATCTTTTTTAATTTCTACTAAATCTTCAGCAATATCAACATATACTACATCGCCAAGCTCACCTTGAGCATGGTCGGTAACGCCGATTATACCGATGTTGCCTTCAGTTTTTACCCATTCATGGTCATTTGTGTACTTTAAATTTTCTGGAATATTCATATTATTAATCCATTAAAAATTAAAAAAATATTTGTATTTTTTCATTATGTCAAATTTATACATTTTTTTGTATATTTTGTAATAAAAAATTATTTTGATTAAAAATACTTGCATTTCGTAGTTATTTTATCTTAAAAGAAAGAGAAACTTTAAGATTCAGAACTCCTGACTCCATAATGAAAATAAAGGAATTAGGAGAATTGTCTCGTAAAGAACAATTTCGCAATTAGCTGGCAGCCGAAAACTATAACCGGAAGGATTTGTCATTCGTCATTGGTTATTAAGTTATTTGGTTATTAGGTTATTAGGTTATTAAGTTATTAGGTTATTAAGTTATTAGGTTATTAAGTTATTA
>CAZCLJ010000080.1:0-16414 GCA_964499465.1 uncultured Hyphomicrobiales bacterium | reverse complement strand
ATTTTTTTAACCACTACTCTCTGGATTCTTCACTTCGTTCAGAATGACCGAAAAACGTAAAGATGTCATTGGCAACGCAGCGAAGAATCTCACAAGTCATTGCTACCACTAAGATTTAGATGTCCTACATCTCGGAGATGTAGGACATCTTCTTACCATTGCCAACGAAGTAAGCGATCTCAAATATAGCACCAACAATGATTATTCAAATTTAATAATGACAACTTGAGCAATTCTCTGGTCCTTTACCAACTTTTTTCGGCATTGAAATATTATTAATCAACTGCTTTAGCTGCGGACTTGTCTGGTTGCCATATTGTGGATTTGTATAATTTATATTTGAATCAGCAAGAATCATATTTACTGAAATAGAATCCTGATAGAGATTTGTAAAAATACCAGAAATTTTGCGTGCAGGTATTATGAATTTCTCTGGAGTGCGATGACAATCCAAGCACCATTTCATCGACAAACTTCTCACTTGATAGACAGTGTCCATTTTTTCAACTTCGCCATGGCAGGAAGAGCAATCAATCATTGAACGAATATGCCTGCTGTGATTAAAGTGGGTATAGTCCGGTAATTTATAAACCCTTTTCCATTTTATTGAAGTTGTGTCGTCAAAGCTAATATTGACTGGCAGCATTAAGTTCGTTTCATTTTTTAAAGCAATATGGCATATCATACATGAATTTGTATTTGGAATTGTAGCAAAAGCGGTTCGTTCTGCCTGTGAGTGGCAGTAAAGGCATTTCATTTCATAATTGCCGGAATGAACCAAATGAGAAAAAGTAATCGGCTGTTTGGGGCTATATCCTATATTTTGAATAGAATAATCATAGCCCAGATAAACCGCAAGTATTATGGTTATCAGCCAAATTGAAATAAAATATGCTCTATATTTTGTAAAAATTTTCACTTAATATGCTCAATACTAAAACAAAGCAAATCTTTTAAACATAGTATCAAAAACAAATTTAATATTTTCTCTTTCACTATCCAACTTTATAAGGTTATTATTTTAAATTTTTTGGTTTAGCTATATTTTACCCATTTTATTTATTAATTTTGTGATGAGATTTATTATATTTGCAAAAAAAGGAATTTGGGAATTTATCAGAGTTTCTTTTGCAACTGAAGAAATAGAAAATATGTTTAATTCCCTTGTAAATAAAAGATTTCAATATACTGCACAAGGGATTATATTTGGATTTTTATAAAAAAAAATAAAAACTAACTAAAAAAAGTTATGATAAACAAAGACAACATAAAAGAACTATTACTTAATCTAAACTTCAAGCAAATCGCTGTTCAGGAAGAAATGTTTTCTAATGTATTTTTAAAGGAATTTCCTGAAACTAATGCTTATTTAAAAGTTGATTTAGATAATGGAGAATTGATTTATCCTGAAGACAAAGGATTGAAAATTAATATTAGAACAACCTGCAATTTCTCTCAAAACGAAAATTTTGTTGTCTTTGAATGTGTCCATCGCCTTTTTTGTCAGGGATACAGGTCTGAACATATTGAATTAGAACCAATGTGGAAACTCGGGCATGAAGCAAAAAGCGGAAGAGCCGACATTCTGGTTAAAGACCAAACCAATAAACCTCTGCTAATTGTTGAGTGCAAAACGCCGGGAAAAGAATTTGAAAAAGAATGGGAAAATATGAAAGAAAACGGCGGTCAGCTTTTTAGCTATTTTACCCAGGAAAAAAGCACAAGATTCATCTGCCTTTATGCCTCAGATTTTGTAAATAATGATGTTAGTTTTCAAAATTTTATAATTACTACTACTGACAATCAAAATCTTGTAGAAAAATTCGACAAGAAACCCAATAAGCCCTTGTTTTATAAAAATGCTGCAAACGCTAAAGAACTTTTTCAGGTATGGAACGAAACGTATAATTCAGATTACAGCACACAAGGTATTTTTGGCGATGAGTTTCAACCATATAATATTGGAACAAAAAAAATCAGTTTAAACAATCTTGATAAAATTACTAAAAGGCATATACAGGGAAAATACAACGAATTTGCTACTATTTTAAGGCAGCATAATGTTTCCGGACGTGAAAATGCTTTCGATAAATTAGTGAATTTATTCCTTTGCAAAATTGTTGACGAAACCACTAATCCAAATGATTTAAAACTTTATTGGAAAGGCGAGTATTTCGATAATTATTTCGATTTATTAGACCGCTTGCAAAGTTTATACAAAGATGGTATGAAAACTTTTTTGGAAGATGAGGTTACTTATATTGATTTTCAAACTATTAAAGATACTTTTAAATTCTATTCAAACGATAGAGATGCAACACAGGAAAAAATACTTGAGCATTTCAAAAAGCAGAAATATTTTACAAACAATGATTTTTCTTTCATTGATGTTCATAATGAAAAACTCTTTTATCAGAATGCCGATGTATTGCTGAAAATAATTAAAATGTGGCAGGATTTTCAAATCAATGGCGACCAGCAGAACCAATTCCTCGGCGATATGTTCGAATGTTTTCTTGATAAAGGCGTTAAGCAAAGTGAAGGGCAGTTTTTTACTCCTATGCCGATTTGCAAATTCATTATTTCTTCTTTGCCTTTAGAAAATTTGGTTGTGGAAAATCAAGACCCTCCTTTAGTAATTGACTATGCCTGCGGTGCCGGGCATTTCCTTACTGAACTTGCTGCTCAAATTAAACCTTATGTCGAAAAGCATAAGCAGGTCAGCGTTAAAGAGTATTATAGCAATATCTTTGGAATTGAAAAGGAATACCGACTATCGAAAGTTGCTAAAGTTTCTGCGTTTATGTATAGTCAAAAGGAAATTAATATCACTTATGCCGATGCTTTAGCTCAAAATGAAAAGTTTAAAGATAATTCGTTTTCTGTGCTTGTTGCTAATCCGCCTTATAGCGTAAAAGGTTTTTTGAAAACTTTGTCTGATGAAGACATTAGCAGATATAATTTGACTGGCACTATTGACGAGAAAAGCTACGAAAGAAACAACACAATAGAAACATATTTCATTGAAAGAGCAAAACAACTTTTAAAATCAAGCGGAGTTGCCGGTATTATTCTGCCTACTTCTATTTTATCAAGAGGAAGCAAAAAGTCCACTTCCGATAAAGAAAATACTTATGTTGCAACGAGAGAAATTCTTTTGAAATACTTCGAAATTGTTGCTGTTGTTGAATTAGGAAGCGGCACTTTCGGAAAAACCGGCACTACTACTGCAATCTTATTCCTGCGCAAAAGAGATGATAATCCTGAACCGTCTGAACATTATAGTTCGCGTGTGGAAAGCTGGTTCAATAATGACAATTCAAGAAATAATATTTATGAAGATGAGTTTTTAATTAAAAAATATTGCGAGCATATTGAAATTGATTATTATGAGTATAAAACATTACTTGCGGCAAACCCAAGCGATGATTTGCTTAATTATGACATTTTCAAAGAATATATTAATGATTTCGAAAATAGCAAAGACACTAAAGATTTGAAAGAAAGCTATTTAAAGCAAATCGAAAATTTAGAAAGAACTATTTCTGCCGAATTTAAAAAGGATTCTAAAAAAACGAAAACTATTTTAAACGATGATGATTTCAAACAAAAATTAAGCGAAGAAATTAAGAAAAGGAAATCAGATTTAGAAAATGAATTGGAAAAAGTTTTGCTCAAAAATAAAGTTGATTTCATTAAAAGTATTGAAAAAGACAAACTGCTATATTTTATACTTGCTTTTACAAACAGGCAAAATGTTTTAATTGTAAAAAGTCCTTCGGAAAACAGAGATAAGAAAAAGTTTTTGGGTTACGAGTGGAGCACAAGAAAAGGAGACGAAGGCATAAAATATTTTGGGGCGTCAGTAAAACCTGCAAGAAACGAAGATGATGAAGTTGATGATTTAGAAGAAAGTGAAGATGTAAGAATTTTAAGCAATCTTGATGCTCTTTCTAATATTCAAACTCCTCTTTATGACAATGATGACCCATACAATCCAGAGAAAATAAACTATTATATTCAACAGAATTTTTTAGGAAAAGATTTTGAAATTCCCGACAATTTAAAATCTTTCGTTTCATACTCGCGACTGGTTGATATGCTTGATTTCAAGAGAAAGAATTTTGATAAAGTTATTTCGCTAAATCCGAAGAAAGTAATCAGCATAAATACTAAATGGGATATGGTGAAAATTGGAAGCATTTGTAAGCTTTACCAACCGCAAACAATTACAAAAGATGATTTGATTGATAATGGAAAATTCAAAGTTTATGGGGCTAATGGAATTATTGGGAATTATAATAAATTCAATCATGAAAAATCTGAAGTTGTTATAACTTGTCGAGGCGCTACTTGTGGAACAATCAATCTAACTGAACCCTTCTCTTGGATAACTGGGAATGCTATGGTTGCACAACCTTTCAATGAAAATCAAATAATAAAGAAATATTTATTTGAAATTTTAAAATTTAGTAATTTATCTAATACTATTACTGGCTCAGCACAACCGCAAATAACTAAAGAAAAACTTTCTCCTTTTGAAATTCCATTACCACCAAAAGATATTCAGCAAAAAATAGTGGAAGAGTGCAAAGATGTTGATAAAGAAGTTGAAATTTATAAAAAAGAATTAGAACTTTTTAATAGAGAAAAAGAAAAATTATTCATTTCAATAAACTTTGAAGCTAAAAAACTCTATGAGATTTCTGATGAAATATTTGCAGGTGGAGATAAACCTGAAGAGTTTTCAGAAATAAAAACTAATAAATATAATATACCTATTTATTCCAATTCTTCAAAGAATATGGGATTATTTGGTTACACAAATATTGCTAAAGTTACCAAACAGTGTCTAACAGTTTCAGCAAGAGGAACAATAGGTTACACAGTTTTAAGGAATGAACCATTTTTCCCTATTGTAAGACTCATAGTAATTATACCAAATAATAATATTATTTCGCCTAAATATTTAGAATTTATCTTAAATTCATATAAGTTAAATAATTCTGGTTCGAATATACCTCAATTAACTGTACCTGAAATTTCAAAATTAGAAATTCCCGTTCCATCTCTTTCTGAGCAAGAGCAACTTGTTAAAGAAATTGAAGAACTTGAAAAGCAAATAAGCAGTGCAGAAACTTTAATAAACGAATCATCAGATAAGAAAAACGAAATTATAAAGAAGTATTTGTAAAATTTTTAAATCATATATTTTTGGGGAAACAGTTTCTTTTTATCATATAAAAAAACTAATGTAATTTTGTATTATAAAAATGTATTAAAAGCAAAGAATATTTTAATATAAAAGGAAAACAATGAGAACAGTAAAAGTACCACGCGGAACGCAGCTAACCTGCAAAAACTGGCAAATCGAAGCTGCTTACAGAATGATTCAACACAATCTCGACCCAGAAAATGCAGAAAAACCATCTGAACTAATCGTTTATGGTGGTCTCGGCAAAGCTGCAAGAAATTGGGAATGTTACGATGCAATAATTGATTCGCTCAAAAACCTTGAGCCAGACGAAACGCTTCTTGTTCAATCAGGAAAACCGGTTGCTGTAGTTCCAACCTATCCGCTTGCCCCAAGAGTAATTATCGCAAATTCAAACCTTGTGCCTAAATGGGCAACATGGGACGAATTCAGACGTTTAGACAAACTTGGCTTGATTATGTATGGACAAATGACGGCTGGAAGCTGGATTTATATTGGAACTCAAGGCATTTTGCAAGGAACTTACGAAACATTTGCAGAATTAGCCCGTCAGCACTTCGGTGGCGATTTGCGAGGTAAATTCCTGCTTACCGGTGGAATGGGTGGAATGGGCGGAGCCCAACCACTTGCTGCCACATTTGCCGGCGCTGCTTCGATTACAGTTGAAATTGATGAAAAACGCATTGATAAACGCATCCACGATGGATATTGCCAAATTAAAGTGCATACAATCGAAGAAGCCCTTAAAATAATTAAAGAAAAAACTGCTGCAAAAGAGCCCTGCTCAGTTGGACTTGTTGGCAATGCTGCTGATGTATTTTCGTATTTAGCTGATAATCATATCATTCCGGACGTTGTAACCGACCAAACCGCAGCTCACGACCCGCTAAACGGTTATTATCCATCAGGATATACCAAAGAAGAAGCAGACAAATTGAGAATAGAAAATCCAGAAAAATATCTTGAAGAAGCATACCGCTCAATAGCCACTCACGTTAAGGCAATGCTCAGTTTCCAACAGCAGGGCGCTATAGTGTTTGATTATGGAAATAACATTCGCGGAATTGCAAAGGATTACGGGAATGTCCAAAATGCCTTCAACTTTCCCGGCTTTGTTCCTGCATACATCAGACCACTTTTCTGCGATGGCAAAGGTCCTTTCCGTTGGGTAGCTCTTTCAGGTAATCCAGACGACATCCACAAAATTGATAAGCGAATAAAAGAACTCTTTCCAGATGATAGTTCTCTTCATAAATGGATTGACTCGGCGCAAAAGCACGTTGGCTATCAGGCATTACCTGCAAGGATTTGCTGGCTTGGCTATGGCGACAGAATGAAAGCCGGCTTGCTTTTCAACGAAATGGTAAAAAGTGGCGAGGTTTCAGCACCAATCGTTATTGGGCGAGACCATCTTGATTGCGGTTCAGTTGCATCTCCTTTCAGGGAAACCGAGAGTATGAAAGACGGTAGCGATGCAATCGCCGACTGGGTATATTTCAATTTTGCTTTAAATGCTATTGGTGGTGCTTCATGGGTATCGCTTCACCACGGTGGCGGCGTAGGTATGGGATTATCACTTCACGCAGGAATGGTTGTAGTTGCTGATGGAACAGATGATGCAGCATCAAGATTAAAGCGTGTTTTGACTTACGACCCAATGTTGGGAATAATACGACACACAGATGCCGGTTACGATAGGGCAATGGATAACGCAAAGAAGTTTGGTATGAAAATTCCTATGCTAAAGTAACGTTATTTGAAAATTATAAATAATAATATTCTAATTAATTGAAATAAAGCTATTTAAGAAAATATTTCAAACTTAGAACGAAGTACTAAAAGATGACAAAATGGCACTAAAGACGACATAGTGCCATTTTGACACACGAGAAGAGAGAAAAGTGCGACAAAATGACATCAAGCTTTCTAACAACATAAACTTTACAAAAGTTAAGAAACTTTTGCAAAGCGAAATGAAAAGCAACGCAGTTGCGACCTTTTTGTAGAAAATTGTGTTTTAATTTGTGTAAAACTCCGTAGGAGTGTCCTTTTTGTAGCAAAGACTGGTCGCAACTACGTTGCTTTTCGTTCTTTTTTGGTATTTTTTCTATAAACGGAACACTCCTACGGAGTTAAAAGAAAATAGCCAAAAATATCTAGAATTAAACAATGAAAAAAGAATATGATTTCTCTAATGCAGAAAGGGGTAAATTTTATAATGCTGATGCAGTGTTTAATTTGCCTATTTATCTTGATATTACTTCTCAGGAATTTTTAGAAAATATTGCAAAAAAGAAAAAAACAGATATTCAAAACGTTGTTAATATTATTGTTCAAGATAGTATAAAGCTTTACAAGTCATTATCATTGCAATAAAAATTATATTTAGGAGTTGTTAAGAAATAAGCCATACGGTCAACAAGTTGATAGTATGGCAGCTATCATAAAAATCTAAATGAAAAAACTATCAGATATTGATTAAACCAATGGTTTAAGAATTCAAAGAAATTTAAACTTTGTCATACTATCAACTTGTTGATCGTATGACTTATTTCTTAACAATCACTTAGAATTAGTAATATCATCTAAAAAACTCGAAAAATCAAAAAGTGTATATATTCTTAAACAGGAATATTTCAAATTGTGTTAAAGTTCGAACTAAAAAGGTTCGATAATTAAAAAAGTGAAAATATTTTGAAACTTTTTTTTAAAATATTTGTCTTATTATAAAAAATAGTATTATATTGCAAAAAGTATTATGAACAAATCGGAGTGAAATTGCTACGTAATTTACCGAATGAAAAAAGTAAAAAAATTATGAACAAACTGAGCAGAAAGGAAGAAATTTCTATGACACAAGAGAATAATTACGTAGAGGTGCAGCCCGCAGAAAAGGGTATGGTTGTTGATTTGCTCAATAAAATTGAGAGTTTATTCAAGACTGATAGAAAGAAATTCCTTGGTTTTATTCGTCAAAGAGTTAGAAGCCAAGAGGAAGCCGAAGATATTTTGCAAGATGTCTTCACAAATGTGATTGTAGCTTCTGCAAATATACAGAAACCAATTGAAAACGTGTCTTCATGGATTTTCACTGCTGTCAGAAACAGAATTATCGACTCATACAGAAAGAAAAGAGCAGATACTTTCACCGACCTGCAAACTGCCGGACGGCTCGAAGAAGGACTTGATATTTATGAAAAATATCTTGGCGATTCTACCGCAGGACCAGACAAGGACTTGATGAGAAAAACTATTTGGGAAAGTGTCCAGGAAGGATTAGCAGAACTCCCAGCCGAGCAAAGAGATGTTTTCGTGAAAAATGAATTTGAGGGTGTTTCTTTCAGAGAAATGGCTCAGGACAGTGGCGTTAATATCAATACATTACTCGCTCGTAAACGCTATGCCGTATTGCACTTAAGACGTCGTCTTAAAAACATATACGCTTCTATATCTGAAAATTAAATTTTAAATAAAATGTAAAAAAGGTTGCTTGGCTTTTGCTTGGCAACCTTTTTTTGTTTTTATTTACTCAGAACTCCTTATGCCACTTAGTTTGCTATTTCGCATTTTTTATTATAAGAAGTTAAATTTGAATGTAAATATTTCCAATAGGTCATTCGTTATTGGTCATTCGTCATTAGTAGTTACAAACTAATGACCAATGACTAATGACAAATAACTAATAAAATAATACTTGCTAACTGCGCAATTATTCTTTACGAGGCAACTCTCCTAACTCACTTATTTTCCTTATGTGGTCTGGAGTTCTGAAATTGAGCGTTTTTAATTTTTTATTTCTTCCAAATTAATAATTTTTCTTTTTCCTTTTTTTTGAGCTTCAATTATATATTCAGAAAACTTTTCCAAATCATAATTAAATTTTGCTAAAAGTTTTTCCCTATTTTTTCTTACTTTTTCAACAATTGGATCTTTCCACATTTTAAACCTCCATTAATTCTTGTGGTGTACATAAAAATGGAACAAATAAAGAATTGTTATTGTTATAATTCTTTAATTTTAAATTTACTAATCCGTTAGCGATATGCTTACAATTCTATGATAATAAAAAGTCAATTTTGAATAAAACTGAATATGCTAAATGGAATGCGTCTAATTTGGCTTTATCTGGAATTCTAAATAAATCAATATATTTAATAGCTAAGTTTTCTATATTAGAGCTATATCCTAAATCAGGTAAACCTCTAACTGCCTCTAATCTTTTTGATGCTGCATTTTTATCTCCCAACTTTATTTCTTCAATAACAATTTGTGATATAAAACAATCAAATTTCTTTTTTGATTTATGCCACCAGTCATAAGTTATTTTCTGATGACCGGCAATTACTAAGTCTCTGCTGGGCTTTGCAGTTAAATAACTGATAACACTTGTTTCTATATAGACTTTCTTTTTCTCCATACAATATACAATAATACACAAATTAATCGAAACTTACATATTTATTTTAAATCACTATATTTAAATAGTTTTCATTTCAAAATATTTTGTTTTTCAACATTTCAATTTAATTATTTTTTCATTGCAAAGCAAATATATTTTTTACTCGCTTACTCCATTTCCATTTTTGCAGTATTGCTTAATAGAATCAATAATATCTATGGCACTATCAAAACCAGAGTCAATAGTTTGTATTTTTGTTTCTCCTTCATAGTATCCTTCAAGATGCAAAATTCTATAGGTAGTATTTAAGTGCTTTAATAGCTTCTTATCAATTTTACCTAAATTATCCTGATAATAATCAATGGATTTTCTTCCTCGTCTTTTAGGAATATTTTTTACATCAAATAAGCAATCAAGTGCAATAAGCGTTCCAGAATATGCTGTGCCAGATGCAGTTCTAACATATTTTTCATCTGCATAGAACTTGCCATCTTTCCCGGCTAGTTTCAACGTTTCTCTTGCGTTTTCTATGTAACGCATTGCTTCTTTATATGCGTTTTTTGTCTTCATTTTATTTACTTTAAAATACTTTTAGCTTATACAAATATAAAATTAATTTATTTAAATTCAAAATATTTTTATTATTTATTTTACTATATTTAAATAGTTTCCTTTCAAATTTTTGTTTTTCAACATTTCAAATTAATTATTTTTTTAATGCAAAGCCAATTTAATTTTTTAGATGGACTCCACTTTCCCAAGTGGAGTCCATCTTTTAAAATACAAACCTCTCCTCCCCAAGTCCCAATTGTAAAGGAGATTATACTTCATCTACTCTTCTTTTCCAATGAAAGCACCTAAATATTCCCTGTTCATCTTTGCAATGAAACGGACTGAGATTTGCTTAGGACAAACTGCTTCACACTCATAAAAATTAGTGCAAGCACCGAAGCCCTCTTTCTGCATTTGTTCCACCATTGAAAGAACGCGTCTTTTACGCTCCGGCTGTCCTTGCGGAAGCAATGCAAACTGGCTCACTTTTGCTGCGACAAATAGCATAGAAGCACCGTTCGGACAGGCAGCAACACAGGCACCACAGCCAATGCAAGCAGCAGCATCCATTGCTAAATCTGCCTTTTCTTTGGAAACTGGCAAAGCATTTGCATCTCGTGGCTGATTTGTATTAACGCTGATAAAACCACCCGCTTGCATAATCCTGTCGAATGCACTCCTATCGGTTACAAGGTCTTTGATTACTGGAAATGCCTTTGCACGGAACGGCTCAATGTAAATCGAATCGCCATCTTTGAACTTTCGCATATGCAGTTGGCAAGTCGTAGTAGCTGCTTCTGGTCCGTGTGGATTTCCGTTTATGGTCAGTGAGCAGGCGCCACAAATTCCTTCACGGCAGTCGTGGTCGAATGCAACTGCTTCTTTTCCCTCGTGAATAAGCTGCTCATTCAAAACATCAAGCATTTCTAGAAAAGACATATCTTCCGATACATTGTCCAACTGATGCTTTTCCATAAAGCCCTTGCTTTTTGCGTCCTTTTGTCGCCATATATAAAGTGTTAGTTTCATTATTTATAACTCCTTACAGCTAATTTTACATTTTCAAATTCTAATGGTTCAATGTGCCTGTTCGGTTTGTTGCCAACGCCGGTAAATTCCCATGCAGCAACGTGAGTAAAGTTTTCGTCATCACGTTTTGCTTCGCCGTCCGGATATTGAAATTCTTCTCGGAAATGCGCCCCGCAGGATTCACGGCGTTCAAGGGCATCCCAAAGCAATATTTCAGCAAATTCAAGGAAATCTGCAACACGCAATGCTTTTTCTAAAACAATATTCAAATCTTCAGCACTGCCTGTAACAGTCAGGTTTTGCCAAAATTCTTCACGAATTTTTGGAACAAGTTCTAACGCTTTTTTAAGTCCTGCTTCGTTGCGTCCCATTCCGCAATAGTCCCACATCACTTTGCCAAGCTCCCGGTGGAACTCGCTCGGAGTTTTCTTTCCTTTAATTGAAAGTATTCGGTTTATTTTCTCAGTTTCTGTCTTTTCAACTTTTTTAAATTCAATATGGTCAGTATCAATTTTCTCAAATTCATTTGTAGCAAAATAATCGCCGATTGTATAAGGAATAACGAAGTAGCCATCAGCCAAACCCTGCATCAAAGCACTTGCACCGAGCCGGTTAGCTCCGTGGTCAGAAAAGTTAGCTTCTCCCAAAACGTGAAGTCCGGGAATTGTGGACATCAAGTTGTAGTCCACCCAAAGCCCGCCCATTGTGTAGTGCGAAGCCGGATAAATCTTCATAGGAGTTGAGTATGGGTCATCACCTGTAATACGTTCATACATTTCAAACAAGTTGCCATAGCGTTCTTCAATAACGTTTTGTCCTAATCTGTTAATAGCATCGGCAAAATCAAGATATACGCCGTAACCATTTGCACTTACTCCGCGTCCGTCGTCGCATACTTCTTTTGCTGAGCGAGAGGAAATATCGCGTGGAGAAAGGTTCCCGAAGCTGGGGTATTTTCTTTCAAGATAGTAATCTCGCTCTTCTTCAGGAATTTCGTTTGGAGGACGATTTTCTCCTTTATTTTTTGGTACCCATATTCTTCCGTCATTTCGCAATGATTCGCTCATTAAAGTAAGCTTGGACTGATGTTCACCGCTTACAGGAATGCAGGTCGGGTGAATTTGTGTAAAGCAGGGATTAGCAAAGAAAGCACCCTTTTTATATGCACGATATGTCGCTGTAACGTTGCATGCCTGAGCATTTGTAGAAAGGAAAAATACATTTCCGTAGCCACCAGTTGCAAGTATAACGGCATCGCCCCAGTGCGATTCGATTTTTCCTGTTACTAAATCGCGTGTAACGATACCACGGGCTTTTCCGTCAATCAGCACAACATCAAGCATTTCTTTGCGAGTGTGCATTTTCACTTGTTTTTTACCGGCAGCTCTTGAAAGAGCGGAATATGCACCAAGAAGAAGTTGCTGTCCCGTCTGCCCACGAGCATAAAATGTTCGGGAAACCTGAGCCCCACCGAAAGAACGGTTAGCAAGCAATCCACCGTATTCACGCGCAAAAGGAACTCCTTGAGCAACACACTGGTCAATAATATTATTTGATACTTGAGCAAGACGGTAAACATTTGCTTCTCGGGCGCGGAAATCGCCACCTTTTACTGTATCGTAAAAGAGTCGCCAGATACTATCACCATCGTTTGTATAATTTTTTGCAGCGTTTATACCACCTTGTGCTGCTATGCTATGCGCCCTACGAGGACTATCGTTATAAGTAAATGCTTCAACTTCATAGCCGAGTTCAGCAAGTGAAGCAGCAGCCGATGCTCCTGCTAAACCGGTTCCTACGATTAATACTTTGTATTTTCGTTTATTTGCAGCATTGACTAATTTGAGTTCGAAACGGTGCTTATCCCATTTATCTTTTATTGGACCACCTGGAATTTTTGCATCTAACATTATATACCTCCTCCGACAATGCCTAACAAAACTGAAATTGGAATGGAAATTAATCCCAAAGTTATTAAAAACGAAAGCGTTGAGCTTCCGGCAACAATAGACGGGAAGTAACGCGGATGATTTAAGCCAAGTGTTTGGAATGCACTTTGGATTGCGTGGTTTAAGTGAAATCCTACTATTATTACGCCAATAATGTATATTATTGAAATTAAGGGATTTTTGAAACCAAGAACGACCATTGCGAAAACATCTTTCTGCTTGAAAAGAATTTTGCCGTCTGGAATTTCAATATATTTTCCTTCAATTAATTCAGGTGAAGGCATATTATGCTCAACATACAAGCCAGCACCTTTTTCGACATATCCGCTGTAACGCGTATGCTCAGGGTTGGTAACTCCAACAGTCAAATGAAGAAGATGATAAATAACGAAGCAGCCAATAGCCAGTCCCGTCCAAAACATTGTGCGTGATGTAAGCTTTGCTTTAATATAGTTCGTTACAGCGTATTTTTGCGGTTTTGCCTGATTATTATATAGCTTCAGACGAACTGAAGTAATTATATGCAAAATCGCAGCAAGAATCATCACTGCACGAAAGACCCATAATAATTCTCCGGTGCTATGCAAAAAATAGGCATATTGATTGAAAACCTCGCGTCCAAGAAAGACTTGAAGGTTCCCAAGAGTATGACCGATTAAAAAAAGCACTAGAATTACGCCGGTTACTGCCATTACTATTTTCGATAAGATAATGGATTTTAAGTAACTTAGTAGTGCCATAGTTCCTTTTATAAATAATGAATAATACTTTACTTTCTATTCAACAAATTCATTCAAATTACGAAAAATCTTTAAGCTAATCAAGAAGTTTTAGAAATTTAGCTGTTAGCAGTTGGCTGTCGGCAGTCGGCTGTCGGCAATCGGCTATTAGTTATTGGTTACTGCTCAATGAGCGTAGTCGAAATGGTTATTGACACTCCTTTTTGGACTAACTATTATACACATCTTTAGAACTTGCTGCTATTCTACTTATCCCTTTAGGGATTTGATATTTGTAACAATGCTTCTTTTTGTTTTTTTTATTCCGTAGGAATTAAATATTTAATTTGCTTTTTTATATATAATCCTGACGGGATAAGCACAGTCAAGGATTATTGCTGTTACAAATATATAATTCCTACGGAATAAATTTTAAATGAACAAAATTACTACAACTCCCTTTTATACAATAAATAATATTTGTATATAATTGTTAGCTTGAGAGGGGAATAAGAAAAGTGAATTAAAATAATGTATCAACACTCCTCTTTTTCATTTCTAAAAAGAGAAATTGCTTAAGGTGAGATAATAAATAAAGATAAGGTTTCTAAAAAAATACTTATTCAAAAATAAGCATAAAATCTTATTTCCAAAATAAACCTTAGTAGAAAAATATTCAAAACTGAAGCCAAACCTTATTAGCTTATTTCACATAAATTATATTGATAATGTTCATAAAAAATATTATCGAAATCACTATTTAGGGAAATGTTTTCAATATTTTCAAGACATAAATATTCACCTTACGAAGTGAAATCAGTTTCTGGCTGAGTGAAATGAATTTCTGACGAAGTGAAATCAGTTTCTAACAGAGTGAAATGAATTTCTGACGAAGTGAAATCAGTTTCTAACAGAGTGAAATCAGTTTCTGGCTGAGTGAAATCAGTTTCTAACAGAGTGAAATCAGTTTCTGGCAGAGAGAAATGATTTTCTAACGGAGAGAAATCAGTTTCTGACAGAGAGAAATGAATTTCTAACAGAGTGAAATCAGTTTCTGGCTGAGTGAAATCAGTTTCTAACAACTTAGAAATACATTTCACAAATAATTTTACTGATAAATCTTACTATAATAGACATATTTTCTTTTTTATTAATAATAAAACTTGTAAAGGAACTGATTATTTAAACAAATATTTAGAAAAAATTGTATAATTCACAACTTATTTTTGATTAGATTATTATATCATTAGGAAAATCTGATAATCATTTACTCCAGTTATTGCTAAATTTAACTATTTCATACAATAATTTCTATTATCTGATGACTTGAAGTCATCGAATAACTATATTTTACCTAACAGTCATGCTATCAACTTGTTGCTCGTATGACTTTAAAGGGGAAATACTAAAAATTACTCAAAATATTTCTTGTCATTATTCTTTTTTTTATTAAATTGCTTTTTTTAAACACAAAAGGAGATAAAATGAAAAGCATAATTTTCAGTTTTTTAGTTGTGATATGTTTAATATCAGCTTGTAGTGAAAGCAGTTCACCAACGAAGCATAATGATGAAATTTTCCCGTTAGCTATTGGTAATAAGTGGGTTTATCAAAAGTCCTGGGGTAATGGATTTGATACCACATATACTTATCAAATAATGATGGACACTATTTTAAACAATGAAAAGTGGTATGGTTATGGTTGCACACTTTTGCAAAATAATGAATCAGGTTTATGGGCTATTTTAATTGATGATTCTTCTACTAATCGAAATCCAACCTTATTTTACAAATATCCTGCACTTGCTGGCCAAGAATACGAATATACTGATATAAAAGCTAAAGTCATTTCAATTAACGAAGAAGTAACTGTTCCGGCTGGGAAATTTATTTGTTACCATTATAGATTTCCACTATATAAAGAAGAATATTTGGAAGTATATATGGATTATTATTTATCACCCGGCGTTGGAATGGTAAAAGTTGAAGAGTATGCTCGGAGTTATGGATATTTAAGTTGCGATGGTCAGGTGCTTGTTTCTTATGATATAAAATAGGAAGCACTTAAAAAAGGAGTGTTCTAAAAATTGTAATTAGCAGGGTTGAGGTAGAATTCAGCTATCAGCTATCGGCTATCGGCTTTATATCATTAATCACTTATCATTAGTAATTAGTTTATAGCTACAAAACTCCAGCCCACATAACGAAAATAAAGGAGTTAGGAGATTTGCCTCGTAAAGAATGATTGCGCAAATTATACAGAAGAGGTGTCATTCCGTAACAAAGTGAAGAATCTCAAACTCTGTGGTAGCAATGACTTGTGAGATTTCTCACTTCGTTTCGAAATGACATCTTTACTTTTGTCAGTCATTCTGAACGAAGTGAAGAATCCAGAGAATAGTGGTTAAAAGAAATTTTTCTGGATTCTTCGCTGCGCTTCAGAATGACAGGGTAAATTAATGTCATTCCCATTTAAATGAAGCACTTACTTTATCAGGGGGTTCATAATGACATCTTTACGTTTGTCTGTCATTCTGAACGAAGTGAAGAA
>CAZCLJ010000079.1:0-16502 GCA_964499465.1 uncultured Hyphomicrobiales bacterium | reverse complement strand
TGGCTAAAGTAGCAGCACCATTGGTATTTACCCAGCTATATGCATTATCCCAATTTCCTGAACCTGCATCTACTGTTGCTGTGGTGGCTAAAGTAGCAGCACCATTGGTATTTACCCAGCTATATGCATTATCCCAATTTCCTGAACCTGCATCTACTGTTGCTGTGGTGGCTAAAGTAGCAGCACCATTGGTATTTACCCAGCTATATGCATTATCCCAATTTCCTGAACCTGCATCTACTGTTGCTGTGGTGGCTAAAGTAGCGGCACCATTGGTATTTACCCAGCTATATGCTAAATCCCAATTAGTTGTATTTAGGGTTGAATTTACCCAATTTGTTCCATCATATTGTAAGAATTGTCCATTTGCTGGAGATGTTAAAACTACGTCTGTTAATTGGTCCAAAGATGTAGCAATATTAATTGTTCCTGGTTCCCAAATATTTGTTGTTCCATTCCAAATAAGAGCTTGACCATCAGTTGCTGTTCCTTGATTTAAATTATATAAATCAACATTACCAATAAAGTTTGCAGCATAAACATCGTTTGTAACAAATAAATCCTGTCCAATACCTGCATCTTCTGCAACCTGTAAATATCCGGAACTTATAATATTACTAGGATAAACATCGTTAACGAAAAGGTCGTTAGTGATAAATACATCATCATTAAAACCGGCATCACCATTTACCTGTAATACACCATTTACAAGTAATGCTGTTCCATTTGGATTTTGAGCAGTAACAGCTGGACTTGTAAAACTTGTTCCGTTAAACTCAACAACTGCTCCGTTACCATTATTTGTTAATGCGAAAAGAGTTGCATTATCATTGTAAGTTTGAGCAAAAGGTAAATTAATATAACCTTCTGTTGAATGGTCGCCCCAACCGAAAGCTATATTCCAGTTTGTTACATCTGTAGCCAATATCCCACTAGCTGCTGATGAGCTAAATATTGGGTCGGTTTCTATTGCTGGCTGCCATTCAGAATCTGTGGCATTCCAAGCTAAGAAATTGCCATCGGCAACTGTTGCAACATTTACATCATCTAATCCACCTAATGTTGTAATACCTGTTGGAATAGTTGCTGGAACCCAGTTATTGCCATCATATTGTAAATATTGGTTGGCTGCTGCACCACTTGTATTTACATCAGATAAGTCGTCAATTGATTCAGCATTTATATTCTTTAAATAACCTTCTGTTGCGTGGTTGCCCCAGCCATAAGCCGTATTCCAGTTGGTCGCATTTGCGTCAACTGTTGCTGTCGTTGCTAAAATAGCTGCACCATTGGAATTTACCCAATTATAAGCTTCATCCCAGTTGGTTGAATTAGCTCCATTGGATGATACCCAAGTTGAAGCTGTATTCCAATTGGTTATATCAGGATTAGTAATACTTCCAGCGGGTGTTGAACTAAAAGCTGAGGAAGTAAGATAGCCAACTGTTCCGTGGTTGCCCCAGCCATAAGCTGTATTCCAGTTGGTCGCATTTGCTCCATTGGTGGATACCCAATCAGATGCGGCATCCCAATTGCCAGTATTTAATGTTGCTGGTACCCAAGAAGTACCATTCCATTGTAAAAATTGATTATTAGTCAATCCAGTTAAATTAACATCAGTTAATTGAGCTAATTGGTTAACTCCATCTGGAACAAAAGCAGGAATCCAGTTTGTGCCATTCCATTGTAAAAATTGGTTTGTCGAAACTCCACTTGTATTAACATCACTTAAATCATTAATTGAAGAAGTTCCATCTAAGTAACCTTCTGTTGCGTGGTTACCCCAACCATAAGCAGTATTCCAGTTGGTTGCATTTGCGCCATTGGTGGATACCCAAGTTGATGCTGTATTCCAGTTGGTTGCATTTGCGCCATTGGTGGATACCCAAGTTGATGCGTTATTCCAGTTGGTTGCATTTGCGCCATTATTGGATACCCAAGTTGATGCAGTATTCCAGTTAGTTGCATTTGCTCCATTATTGGTTACCCATGTTGAAGCGGCATCCCAACCAGTTACATTTGCGCCATTACTTGTTACCCAAGTAGCTGCGTTATTCCATGAATTAATAACATTAGCAGTATCTAACCAATTAAAGAATTTTGGATCTGATTCAGTTCCACCACCGGGAGCGGGTGCCCAAGCAGTTCCGTTCCAAGTTAAAACATTATTAAGAGCAGCACCTGCAGAAGCAATATTTGAAGGAAGAATGCCGGTAACACCAGCACCACCACCGACGAAATTGCCAGCTTCAATAGTTCCGGCAATATTTCCAGAACCATCAATAAGTCTTAAGTTGCCGCTAAGTTTTAAAGCATTTAGAGTTGCATTTGGAGGAGTTAATTGAGTTGAATACTCACCACCACCAAGAACAAGTCCATCGCTGGCATAGAGCCAGGAGTTTGCAACAATGTCTCCGTAAGTTTTAATAGCGATTTTATTAACATCATTTGAATTGTTTCTTACTACCAAAGTAGCTTCGTCTTTATCCATTGGGTCGTGATTCCAGGAACTCCAGTTATTATAGGTAATACCATTAATAGTTCCGGGGTCGGAAGTGCGGGGAGTATTGCTTTCAATATAAAGACCGCGTCCGCCGGGTGTAGTTTGGTCTGTGTCGTAAATTTTACCAACGTAGTAAGGTTGGCGTGGTTCTTGAGTTAAATCTGATTGTAAAACATTTTTATATGCTTCGAAAGCAGTTCCATTATATAATGTGCTTGCGTTTGTTATTGTAACAGTAGGTTTAACTGAATTAGGATTGCTGTTTACAAAAGAAGCAGCTTGTCCCTGAGCATCTAAGTTTTCACCTTTGATAGCAGTAGTAGTTGAAGCGCCATTAATATTTGCCTGAGTAATTTGGAAAGCATTAATGTTGCCATTAGAAGTCCCACTGAAAGGAAGTGTTATACTATTATCAGCGGACCAAGATACGGAACCGGTAGAAGAGTTAAATTTTAAAACATCACCGTTGTTTGCGCCGGTAGTATTAAAAGTTAAGTTATTGTAAGGTCCGGTAATAGCACCACCTGCAATAGCTGGCACCCATGTATCATTTACATTATCATACATATAAACAGCACCATTTGTAAGTGGAACTGTTGTATTAATAGGAACACCATTAATTTTTGCTACTTTTAAAGTTGCAAATGTTCCGGTCAAATCGCTTTCGTTTCCAACGTTAGTTGTAGAATTTATAAAATTCTGCATAACGTTTTGGTCTAAATGAGATAAACCGATAGAAGCATTTGCAATTTTATCTTTAGTAATACTTGCATCTTGAATATTTACTGTTCTAACAGCATTAGCTTTAATTCTTGCATTGCTTGGAACGCCAGTAATATCGCCACCGAGAGGTGATAAATATTCTCTGACTTCAGGAGATAACATATCAATAGAAATGCTACCATTAGAAATCTTAGAAGCAATAGCAGAAGCTTTAATTGTAGGATTCGGGAAATTACCTTCTAAATCACCACCGGCAGCTAAAACTTCAGGTGCTAAAGCGCTAAGAGTAACAGCTTGATTAGCAACTGAATTAGCTAAATCAGCTTCTTTAGCAAAAGAAGAGCTAATTGAGTAAGGTGAGGTAGAAAGTTTTGTTCTTGGAGAGTATGGATTAGCAGCACCGACTTGAATTTCAAGCCAGTATTGTTTGCTGAAATCCAAATTCATTGGATTGAACTCGCCAAGATAGACATTTACGTATCCATTGACGGCAGTAACATCTTGTGGTTCTACCCATAATGGATTACCACCGGATTCTTGGTCGTAAATGCTGAATGTAATAGTAACATTCCGATTTAACGGCTGATTTGCCTCATCAACTAATTTTGCCTGATAGTTGATGGTCTTGGGTAGTTGGGCTAAAGTATCCTGAAAGCCCACACATACAAGAATTAAGATCATTAAACTGAGAAATGTAATTTTTCTCATAATAAATCACTCCTTTTAGGTTAAACAAATTTAATATATAATTTTTTCATTTTTATCTAGTGATAATCATTACATTTCTCAAAACAAATTGAGAAAACGAAGGGGCACCAGTTAACTGGGCTGGTGATATTGCAATCTCGTACAAATAAGAGCCAGAGCCAAGGTCTGTGCCTTCAGCATCTTTTCCATCCCAGACTATCTTTTGCATACCTGCATCCTGATAATCGTTTGACAGTACTCTAACCAAATTACCCATTAAACTATATATTTTAATAGTAACATAGCTGGAGCTTTTTAACTCATATTGAATTGTTGTTGATGAGGAAAACGGATTCGGGTAGTTTATAACTTCCTTACTGTATAATGATATATTGTTATCATCAACACCAGTAGCTTCGCCTTCAGGGACCCAAAAACCCTGGAAAATTCTCGTCTCATTGCCCGGGGTTTCTTTCAAATCCCCAATAGCAAATTGATTGATTGTTCCGTAAAGCTTGATGTTCTCATCGTTTACTAATCCGATTGAGCCACCAGAGCCAATTACCTGCTTCTTAATCTGAACTCCCTGTGCATTTATGCTACTATTTGATAATACTATAATTAACAATAGTAGATAAATAAGAGTTAAGGCATTCTTCATCAGGACTCCTTTTTATATATTAGAAAAAATAGTTCCAACTTAAAATAACGATTATACTGTATCGCTATGTGCTTTAATTTCAACTGTTTATTTTTTTTACTTAATTATTTATTAAATTAAATCTCTCAATTATCAATAAATATAATAGTTAAATAGTTTAAATCTTAAACTTATAATTTACCATTTAACTAAAATAAAACATTTTAAATTAATAATCAAATATTTTTATTTCTTTTATTTTTTTATTTTTTGTAAAATTTTACATATACATTGTTTCTATTTATTCAGTATTTTTATATTTTTAAATTATTATAACATTAGAATGCAAATATCTACTCTTATTAGTCATTGTTCTGAACTTACTCAATTTATTTTAAAAAGTTCGCAACCCGCTGATTTAATTGCTTCTAAATATTTCAGAGCAAAGAAATACATTGGCAGCAAAGAAAGAAAATTTATTTCAGAAACCGTTTTTACCTCCATCCGAATAAAAATCCTTATTGATTATCTACTTATTCATATTCCTAACGATAGCACTTCAAAATTAATAAAAAATTCCGATAATAAAAAAATTTATTATTCAGAACATAATCCATATTATTTATGTTTAATTTTTTCAACACTTTTCCTTGCTAATAATTCCCTCGAAAAAATCCTCTTTTCTCCGAAAGAAATTGCTAAGAAAATTATATGCCAAGATGATTTCGATTTTAATAATATAATTATCGAAGCATTAGCTTTTCTTTTAAATGAAAATTTAGTCGATATCCAAAATTTTACTAATAACTTATCTCTTCAATTCACCAAGTTAGATGAATCAATAAAAAAAATTCTAATAAAAGAGCAAAATTCTAATGAAAAAATTATTAATGAAGATTTGGATATAATTTGCAATCGTTATTCTTTCCCCCAATTTTTATTCAAAAATATTTACTTTTCAAGTTTTAATAAATACTCTCTTATAGAAATAATAAATTTAGCAGAATCTCTTATGAAAGCGGCTCCGCTAAACATTCGTGTCAATTCTATTCTTTCTAAAACGAATAAAGTCCTTTCATATTTTCAAAACCAAAATATAAACTGCGGGAAAAGCAGATTATCTCCAGATGGAATAACGTTTTACAGCAGAATTTTTTTGAATGATAACGATTTGTTTAAAAATGGAATAATTGAAATTCAAGATGACGCAAGTCAGGTCGTTGCTTTCGCCTTTGAACCCAATAAGCATAATCGAATATTAGATGCCTGCGCCGGTGCCGGGGGAAAATCTTTACACCTTGCCGCTATTAATCAGGATAGTTGCTCTATTATTTCTTCTGACATTGAATTTAATAAACTAAAAGAACTCGGAAAAAGAGCAAAAAGAGCCGGTTTCAAATCAATCAAAACACATTTATTAAAAACAAAAGATTTTGAAAAGAAAAATTATAATCCTTATAATATATTGTTTGATGCAATTTTAATTGACGCTCCCTGCAGCGGAACAGGGACAGTTCGCCGTTCCCCTATGCTCAAATACCTACTTGATGAAAAACAATTAAAGAAAAGAACAGATCTCCAGTTCAAACTAATAAATTATTTTTCAAAATTTCTAAAACCAGACGGTATCCTTGTTTATTCTACCTGTTCAATTCTTCCACAGGAAAATGAAGAAATCATCTCCAAATTTCTTGCTGCCAATCAGGATTTTAAGCCAGACCCACTGAAATCAGTTTTTGAAGCAAATAATGTTTTTATTGATTTTTTAACTGAAAATGATTATTTTGTAACACTTTTGCCATCAAATTTTAATTGTGATGGTTTCTTTATTGCACGACTAAAAAACATTGGAGCTAACGATGAATAATACATATAAAAATATAAAAAACTTCATTTTCGATTTTGGGAACGTTCTTTACGAAGTTCAGCATAATAATATGATATACGGACTTGCTAAATTGAGCGGAAACAACATAATTCAAGCTGCAAACCGCAAAGAATTGATGAATGATATTATTTATGATAAATTTGAAAAAGGTGAAATTACCAGAAATAACTTTTTAAATTACTTAAAAAACAAATTTGAAATCAAAGCAAGAGATGAAGAAATTATTGAAGTTTGGGATTCCTGCTTGATTGGTCTTTATGATTTTTCACATAAAGCAATTCTTGAATTTAAAAAATATGGTAAAGTCGGACTGCTCAGCAATACAGATGAAATACATCACGAATATTTTTCCCGGCAGTGCGTTGATTTCTTCAATCTATTCGATAAACTGTATTTTTCTCATTTGATTCATAAAAGAAAACCAGATTTAGATATATATGAATATGTGCTTGAAAATTCTGGTTTCCTTGCTGAAGAAACCTTATTCATAGACGATTTGGAAGCAAACATCGAAGCAGCCCGGAAAGTCGGTATGAATATTTATTGGATTAGCAAGGATAATTCTATATTGGATTTGCTTAATTTTCTTGTGTAGGAATTGGGAATTAGGTTATTGAGTTAGTAGGTTATTGAGTTATTGGGTTATTGGTTAATAGATTAATTGCCTAAACTAATACGAGTATAGAATTATAATTTTGTCATTCTGACGAATGTCAGAATCCATCTTGAAAAAAGTTCCGAAGATGTCCTACATCTCGCAGATGTAGGACATCTGGCTTTCTAAAACTTTCGCAAAGTTCAGAAAATTACGAAAGTGAAGAGTAAAAGTCATACTATCAACAAGTTGATAGCATGACTGAAAAGTACTGTCATTCTGACGAATGTCAGAATCCATCTTGAAAAAAGTTCCGAAGATGTCCCACATTTCGGAGATGTAGGACATCTGGCTTTTAAAACTTTCGCAAAGTTAAGAAACTTTACGAAAGTGAAAAGTAAAAGTCATACTATCAACAAGTTGATAGCATGACTGAAAAGTACTGTCATTCTGACGAATGTCAGAATCCATCTTGAAAAAAGTTCCGAAGATGTCCCACATTTCGGAGATGTAGGACATCTGGCTTTTAAAACTTTCGCAAAGTTAAGAAAATTACGAAAGTGAAGAGTGAGAAGTCATGCTATCAACTTGTTGATAGTATGACTGAAAGAGAACGAAAATGTTAAACTAAATAAATTTAAACAAAACACAATAACGAATATTAATAACCTAATAACCAATAACCAAATAACCAAATAACTCAATAACAAAATAACAAAATAACTTAATAACTTAATAACCTAATAACCATTAACCCAGCAGCCAAACAAGGAGAAAAATAATGCCCGAAGAAAATTCAATATATATCGTCCTTATAATCGTCTTAATAACCTGGCTTGGAATAGCTATTTCATTATTTGGAATTGACAGGAAGCTAAAGAAAATTGAGAAGAAAATTTCTGAAATAAATAAAAATGAAAATATATGAAAAAATCATACATTGCAGCTATTGGTATCGGAATCATTTCTATTGTTATTGCTCTTGTGCTCTTTAATTCCTATTCAATTGAATATGCCGATATAGCAACAGCAAAAAAAACAGGGAAAAAGCTGCAAATACTTGCTTCGCTTGATTCTTTAACTGAACCAAAATACAATGCAACTTCTAACATATTTACTTTCATTATGAAAGACGAAAAGCAAGAAACTGCAAGAGTAATATACAACGGCGCAGCGCCAAATAACTTTAAATTAGCTAAGTATTTCGTTGTTAAAGGAGAATACAGAGATACTGCGTTTTATGCAAGCGAAATCTACACCAAATGCCCTTCAAAATACGAAGCCGAAGGAATGGAGTTGGAGTAATTAAGAAAAAGAATTATGCAAAAAGAAATTTTAAAAAAAGAATTTAAGAAAAAACTACAACAACTTGTTGAAAGTTTTAAGGAAAAGATATCAACAAATGATAATCAGTGGACAATTAAAGGTTTTATTGATACTTTTAAAAATATTTACACTATTTCATCAGATACTAAAATTGTATCTAAAATCCTTGAAATTCATTTGTTCCCTGAAATACTTAAGTTTGCAACAATCAACAATTACAAACTTGCTCTACCCAAACATCAGAATTATTATCCAGATATGAGTTTCATAAGCAATAATGATGAACAGATTAAATTTGCAATTGATTTTAAAACGACATACAGGCTACCAAACGAACCTGAATATTGCAAAGGATTTACATTGGGTTCGCACGGTGAATATTTTATCAACAGAAATAGTTATAAAAACATTCAATTCCCTTACAATCAATACCTCGGCCATTTTTGTTTAGGAATAATTTATTCAAGGAACATTGAATCAAATATTGAAGAAACTAAAGTAGTTGATATTAAAAACCTTAAATCAATAACTTCAGTTATAAAAGATTTTCAATTTTTTGTTTGTGAGAAATGGGAAATTGCAAGCGATTCAAGTGGAAGTGGAAACACTGCAAACATTGGTAGTATTAAGAATATTGCTGATATTATAAAAGGTAATGGTGTTTTCAAAAAACTTGGTGAAAATTGGTTTGATGATTATTGGATGAACTATTCTAAAATAACCTTTGTTGATGATGAAGGTAAGCAAAAAAGGATTACCAAACTTAATGATTTTTTAAATTATAAAGGGTTAAACATAGAAAAATTAAAAAACAAAGGAGAACATTAATATGAAAATATACGTTCCTCCTATAAAATGTCAAGGAATTAAAACAAAATTAGTTCAGTTCATTTTAGAAAACATATCAGAATTGAAATACGATAGATGGATAGAGCCGTTTATGGGTTCTGGTGTAGTTGGTTTTAATGCAAGACCTAAAAATGCAATTTTTGCTGATATTAATCCTCATCTTATTAATTTTTATAACGCTATAAAAAATAATAAGATTAATTCGAGTATTGCAAAATTATTTCTACTTGATGAAGGAAAAATACTAGAAAATAAAGGACAGAAATATTATTTAGAAGTGCGGGAAAGGTTTAATCGCACTAATGAGCCACTTGATTTTTTATTCTTAAACCGCTCTTCTTTTAATGGTTTGCTACGCTTTAATAGAAATGGCAAATACAATGTTCCTTTTGGACATAAACCAAAACGTTTTAGTCAAGCATATATAACAAAAATAACTAACCAAATTGAATATGTTCAAAAAGCAATTAAAATTTATAACTGGGAATTCGTTTGTAAAGATTTTCGTCAAACATTGAATTTAATTTCAAAAAATGATATTGTTTATTGCGACCCACCCTATTTTGGAAGACATGTTGACTATTACAACTCTTGGACAGAACTTGATGAAGACGATTTGATAAATATGCTAAACAATAATACATTCAATTATATTCTATCTACCTGGCATAGCAATAAGTTTAGAGATAATTCTCAAATTAGTAAATTCAATGAAACTTCAACAATTATCACTAAAGAGCATTTTTATCATATTGGAGCAAAAGAAGAAAATCGTAATTCTATGCTCGAAGCACTGGTAATGAATTTTGCAAAGAGCAATAATCCAAGTAAAACTAAAAATTATTCAAATAAACAAATTTTAAATAACTTATTTACATAAATGCTATTTACAGACAATACATATTTCCATTATAAATTTCCAGAGCCACAGTATCTTGGGGCAAAATACATTTGGTTACCCTGGATAAACAGGTTTATTCCTAAAAACATAAGAACTGCTTTAGATGGTTTTGCCGGTTCACAATCAGTTGCATATTTATTTAAGCAAAATGGATTTAAAACAATAACAAATGATTTCCTGAATTTTAATCATCAGATTGGTCTTTCTCTAATAGAAAATAATAATTTTACACTATCAAAAGAAGAATTAGAATTTCTTTTTTCAAATGATAGTAATATTAAAAATAATGGTTCATTATTTAAAAAAGTATTTTCTAATGTCTTTTTTGATGAAGAGCAAGCAATATTTTTAGATAGACTAAGAGCAAATATTGATTTATTTGATAATCAATACAAAAAAGCACTTGCATTCACATTAATCAACAGAAGTTTGACCAGAAAAGTAACTATGGGTCATTTTGCACATAATCAAGCAATTAATTATGCTAATAATCCAGAAAGAATTAAGCGAAATCCAAATTTAGCTCGTCATTTAAGAGTTATAATTTCAGATGTATTTGCTATTTATAACAATGCTATTTTCAATAATGAACAAGACAATAAGAGTTATAATGAAAATATATTAGAACTTCTACCAAAATTGGACAATATTGATTTAGCATACTTCGACCCACCTTATTGTGATAGCCATGCTGATTATCAGAGCTTTTACCATTTACTAGAAACCTTTGTTGAATATTGGACTGACAAAGAATTCGTTAATAACACTAAAAGATACGAACCCAAAAGATATAGCGGCTTTGACAAGAAGCAAGTTATAGTCGATTCCTTAAATCAGTTATTTACATTATCAAAAGAAATACCATACTGGTTAATTAGTTGGAATAACAGGAGCTATCCCAAAGTTGAAGAATTGGAAAAAATGTTAAAGCAGTATAAAGATGTTAGTATTGAAACCCAGACTTATTTAAATGGACGAGGTGGAAAAGGAAGCGTAGCAGGAAGCAGAGAAGTTTTATTTGTATGCAAAAATAAATTATCACTAAATATAAAATACTTTTACAAAAAAGATTAAGGACATGACACAATTTATAAATTATATAGAAAACTTTAATTTACAAGAAAATTCCTTGTTTTTTGATAATGAAAAAAGTTCTACTCGCATAGAAAATTTTAAATATAATGGTTTTATAATATTTTAAAAAATTTGTAAATTTGATATTGATTTTTTTAAAATTAAAAAAGATATAAAATGCTTTTCCCAGAAAATAACATAAAGGATTTAAATACTTCTATTCGTAAAAGAAAGAAAAATGTAATTTATAATCAATACTTCACACCATTTGAAGCAATAAATTATTCATTAAAAATAATTAAAAATGAAACTTTTTCAAATATTATTGACCCTTCCGTGGGAGATGGTAATTTTATTAATATTGCAAAAAAATATTGGAATAAATCTAATTTCTATGGTATTGATATTGATGAAAATTTTAGAACAGAAGAATTCAATTTTATTTTAGGAAATAGTTTAAATAAAGAAATATGGGAAAATAATTCATTAAAACAGATTAAAGAAAATGGAGGATTTGATTTAGCATTTGGAAATCCACCTTATTCTAGTTGGTTTGATAAAATCACTGATAAACTTGTTTTACAAAACTTTGAAATTGCTAATGGGCTTATAAGCGTTAGCATAGAAATACTTTTTATTGAATTATTTATTAGAATAACAAAAAATAATGGTTTTATTTTAATTGTTTTGCCCGATGGTATTTTAGGAAATCCACAGAATAAATTTGCAAGAGATTATATTTTAAAGCATACTGAAATAAAACACATTATCAATCTTCCAAGGAATATTTTTCAAAACACATCTGCTAAAACTAGCATTTTAATTCTTCAAAAAAAAGAAAATATTACTGACGATTTAAATTATGAAATAAATATCCATGACTTTAAGAATAATACTAAATTTACAAAAAATAAAAAAGATGTTATCAATCGTTTTGATTTTAATTTTTTAATTTATAAAACTAATTTTAAAACAGTTTTTGAAAAAAAGCAAATTATTAACTTTATTAGTGATATTAAGACCGGCAAAACAAAGTATGGAAAAGAAAGAGTATTCGAAGAAAGTGGAATAAGATTTTTACATGCTAATAATATCACAAACTTCGGAGTTAATTATTCAAAATATGAAAAATTTATTTCCATTGATTCTAAAATGTTTAATCAAAATGCCTTAACAAATGTTGCTGACATTCTTTTTGTAAGAGTTGGAGCTGGATGCGCTGGACGAGTAGCTATAATTGATTCTTCAGATAAAATTGGAGTTGCATCAGACTATTTGTTTATTGTCAGAACAAACAATATTGACCCTTTCTATCTTACTTTACTTTTAAATACTGATATTTGTCAAAATGAAATAAATAAATTAAAACATGGCGTTGCTGCAATAAGTATTAACAAAAAAGAACTACAACAACTTGAAATACCAATCATTGAAAAAGATTATCAGTGCTATTTTTCAAACAAATACAAAATTGTACTTAAATCACAAAACATTTGTGAATATTATTCACTAAAAGAAGAGTTACAAAATTTTTTAATTAAAGGAAAGTTAAAATATGATTAAAAAAAAGTTAATTGAATTTGCTGTTAAATCAGTTGATTATTTAAATAATGAGAATTTGAAATATACTGTTGGAAAATATCATCTTGAACTATCTACAAGAACGATTTCTGATGTCATAGAGAAATATTTGGTTAATTATGCTATTGATTATTTCGGAAAAGAAAATATTGAGTTTGGTAATTACAATGGCTATGATGTTATTATTCTTAATATATTCAAAAACAAAATTTATGTAAATATTAAAACAAATTTAACTAATCAGCATCTTGATGCGTCATGGCTTGCAAGTGCTTCTGTTATTGATAGATTTGTAGCATCAGGAATATGCAGTTACTTATATTGCATTAAACTTGAATATTCTAAAGAATCATCATTTATTAGGTTTCTGAATGGAAAAGTTGCTGGTCCCGTTTCGCAACTAAATTTAATCAAATTTACAAAAGGCGAAATTTCTCAATTTAAAATTAGAACCGAATTTAATGGAACTCATTATCATATATTAAACAACGATTATGAATAAATTGAATATAAAAAACTATAATTAAATTCAGTGAATCAAAAATAATTTAGTTGTTTTTTGAGAATTGCTCGAAGCGTTGGTAATGAATTTAAACAGAAATACTGAAACTATCAGTAAAGCGACTAATTTTATTTCTAAACAGTTACAATTATTTTAATTAACGATTTTTTATAAGGATTTATTATGGTAGCAAAATCTGAATTAGAAATTAAAATTCACAATTATGAGAATCTTTTAAAAAGAATAATAGGCGCTTTGCATAATATTGATTTTAATATTTTTTTAGAAGCCAGAACAAATAAAAAATTATTAGAATACCATTTTGTTGAAAAAAACGATATTTCCTTAATTAACGACTTGCTACAATACATTAATGATTTTGTTTCTAGACATATTCAAAAACCATTTAAGGAAAAATCACATTTAAATATTCTAAAATTATTTTCCAAAAAAATATTTAATTTTGAAAATGAAAAAGACAATTATCATTTTAAGGTTATTAAACAAATCCAAAGATTAGATTCTGATGATTACCCTGTTGTAAAAATTTTAGATAATAAATCAAGAATAACATATTTAGAAACTAAATTGATTATTAACAAAAAGGATTTTGAACCACCTAATTTTCATTTCCCACCTCTCACCAACTCCAAAAAGAAAATTACTGATGATGCCCGCCATTTGCTTCTCTGTTTCGATATTGATGAAATTGAGGAAAAACACTTTTTAATTACTGGATGGTGCTTAATTGACTTGTTTGATGTAAAAGTAACGATGAAACCAGAATTTAACACAAACAATTTAGAACTATACAAACAGGAACACATAATTTACGAGCAAACCTTTAACTAAACCCAAAAACACTATGATTGGAAAATTTCTTATATTTATTTCGTTTGCATTAGCTTTGGCTTCCTCTTATTTCTTCTTTTCTGCAAACAAAGATGAAAAGAGAATCAAGAATGCAAGATTTGTTTACTGCCTTGCCTCTTTTGGTATTTTGCTCAGCTCTGCCCTACTCCTTATAAATATATTAAACCATAATTTCCAATACACATATATTTACAGCTATTCATCGAAAGAACTTTCCTTTTCCCTGCTTCTGTCAACGTTTTGGGCTGGACAGGAAGGTTCTTATCTGCTGTGGAACTTATGCACCGCAATTGTTGGCGTTTTTTTTATAAAAAGTATAAAAGGCAAGTCATTAGAACCAATAGCAATGGGAATATATTCCTTGATGTTTGCTTTTATGCTTATTATCCTTATAACTAAAAGCCCTTTTGAATTTGTATGGGAAACATTTACTGAAAGCAACTTACAAGCAGGTTTCACACCTGAAAATGGCAGAGGGCTAAACCCAATATTAGAGAATTTTTGGATGATTATCCACCCCCCTATTTTGTTTATTGGCTATGCACTCCTTGCTGTTCCTTTCTCAATTTGCTTTGCTTCTTTATATAAAAAAGAATATGAAGAGTGGAACGAGCTTTCTTTACCCTGGACAAATATATCAGGGGCTGTTCTCGGTTTGGGACTTATGCTCGGTGGCTTCTGGGCTTACGAAACACTTGGCTGGGGCGGTTTTTGGGGCTGGGACCCTGTGGAAAATTCCTCGCTTGTTCCCTGGATGTTCGTTGTAGCCCTTGCACATACTCAACTTGTTCAAAAAAAATCCGGTGGAATGCGAAAAACAAATTACATTCTGGCAATCCTTTCTTTTGTTTTCGTTATTTACTCTACTTTCCTTACGCGTAGCGGAGTTTTAAGCGACGTTTCTGTCCATTCATTCATTGACCCCGGAAAAATCGTTTATTTTATTCTTCTTGCATTCCTGCTGCTTTTCTTTCTTTTGGGAATCGCTTTATTTTTCATTAGATTTAAAAATATTCCAAAAGCAGAAAGTTCCTACAAACTAACAAGCCGTTCATTCCTTATCGTTTTTGGAACGATTGTTATTCTTGTTTCCACTTTTATAATTGCTTACGGAACAAGTTTTCCAATCATTACAAGCATTTTAGGAAAGTTGCAATCAATGGATGTTTCATTCTATGACAAGATGAATTTCCCGTTCATAATTTTGATGATGATTTTAAACGGACTTTCACTTTTTTTTGCATGGAATGGAAATTTAAAAAACAAGCTATTAAAACAATTAGCAATTCTTTCTGCAATTTCAATCATTATTACAGCGATTATTGCTTTTATAGCTCTTGACAAGTGGGCATACATCGTTTTAGCTTTTTCTGCAATTTTTTCTATAGTTTTAAATTTATTTATTCTGTTTAAAAAATTAGGAAAACAATCAAGCAAAATAGGTGCTTATTTATCGCATATCGGCATTGCTCTGCTTTTTCTCGGAGTGATTGGCTCTGGCGGCTATTCCCAATCTGAACATTTAATTTTACCAATAGGAGCAAGCGGCGAAAAATTGGGCTATAAAATTACTTTCACAGGAAAAACTCAAATTGAAAAAAATAAAAAAGACAGGGAAAAATTTACTTACAATGTAGAAATCGAAAAAGAAGGAAAGAAAACAGAACTGCACCCTATTGTAAATTGGAGCAGCTTTAACGAATGGCAATATCCATTTTTCGAGCCAAGCATAAAAACCTCGTTTTTTGAAGATATTTACGTTTCACCGAAATCTGTTGAAAATGACACTTCATTTCAAAGAGTTGATTTGTTTGAGAATGAAACTGCGATTTGCACCGCCGATTCTATGCTTGAAATGAGATTGATTTCTCTTGATACTTCTAAATTAGATGTAATGCAAGATGGTTTCAGAAAAGTCTTTGCTACTGTTGTTGAATTTAAAAAAGCATCTCAGATTATTCGAGATACACTTTACACTGTTTTAAACGTAGAAAAAAACTTATATAATCCTGTTTGGTATTCAATATCCGGAACAAACGTCCGTATTGGGTTGATTGAATGTAATTTCGATAACAACAGGTTCAGAGCTACTTACAAATTTGCCCGTGAAATTTTTACTTTGGAAATAGCTCGGAAACCATTTATTAATTTTGTCTGGCTCGGAACAATCGCAGTTGTAGTTGGATTTTTCTTTGCAATGTATAGCAATATAAAAGAAAGAAGAAATAATTAGATTCCTATCCATAATGAAAATAAAGGTGTTAGGATATTTGTCCCGTAAAGAATAATTGCGTATATTATAGCAAAAAGTTGTCATTCTGAACGAAGTGAAGAATCTCACAAGTCATTGCTACCACAGA
>CAZCLJ010000078.1:0-16623 GCA_964499465.1 uncultured Hyphomicrobiales bacterium | reverse complement strand
AATAACCCAATAACCTAATAACCTAATAACCCAATAACCTAATAACCCAATAACCTAATAACCTAATAACCTAATAACCTAATAACCCAATAACCTAATAACCTAATAACCTAATAACCTAATAACCTAATAACCTAATAACCTAATAACCTAATAACAATTAACAATTATGACCTCTCTTTTCAATGAAATAACATCTTTAAGGACGGAACAAAGAAACCCGGCATCTGAAAATATTGATTTAGCAAGTATTAACGAAATTCTGCATTTAATTAATGATGAAGACAAAAAAGTCGCCTTGGCAGTAGAAAAGGAAATTCCTTTTATAGAAGTGGCAGTAAAAAATATAGTTGATAGAATAAAAAGAGGTGGACGCCTTCTTTATTTTGGAGCTGGAACAAGCGGTCGTCTCGGTATTGTTGATGCTTCTGAATGTCCTCCTACTTTCGGCTCGACTCCTGAACTTGTTCAGGGATTTATCGCTGGTGGTCGCAATGCTGTGTTTAAAGCAGTTGAAGGAGCAGAAGATTTTATTGAAAACGGAGAAAATGAATGTAGAAATGCAAAAGTCAGCAAAGATGATGTCGTTTGCTGCATAGCTGCCTCCGGACGCACACCATACATTAAAGGAGTGTTGAGCGAAGCTAACAGGATTGATGCTTATACTATTTTAGTTACTACTGTTTCGAGAGAAGAATTAGAAAAATTTGATTTACAGGCAGATGTTTTCATTTGTCCAAATGTCGGGGCTGAGGTAATTGCCGGTTCAACACGTATGAAATCCGGAACTGCACAAAAACTTGTTTTGAATATGTTAACAACTTCTACGATGATTCGCTTAGGCAAAACTTATGGAAATGTGATGATAGATTTGCAGCTAACAAATAATAAATTAAAAGAAAGAGCGAAGAATATCGTTATGACCATAACTGGAGTTGGATATGATGAAGCCGAATTGTTTTTAAACGAAGCAGAAGGCAACGTAAAAACGGCTTTAGTTATGATTTTATGTAATGCCGAACTTGACGATGCAAAAAAACTCCTTGAGAAAAGCAACGGATTTGTGAAAACAGCAATTGAAATGGCAAAAAATGATTAATTTTATTCTTATTTATTTATATTTGACTTTTAGCTCGCAGCAGCCAATAGAACTGATTTACGCAGATGAGCTAAGCGGCTCTGCTACTCCGGGAGTAGAATACAGGAAAGTTAGCGGAAATGTTCATTTCGAGCAGGGCAACGTTGTTATTAAATGCGATATTGCTAATCATTTTATGGCAGAAAATAAAGTCGAGCTATTTGGTAATGTCGTTATTACTCAGAAAGATTTGGTTTTAAAGGCAAACAGCATTTATTATGATGGAAATACCGGAATTGCACTATCAAACGAAAAAATCACGATTACTGATAAAAATTCAAATCTTATTGCTGATAGAGGCACTTATTCAACAAAAACTTTCGTAGCTGAGTTTATTCAAAATGTTTCTATTTCCGATATAAATTCAAAAATTACAACCGATAAGTTAATTCACAACCGAAAAACGCAGTTTAGTCAGTGCTATGGAAATGTTAAATTAGAAAACGATTCAACGCTAATTCTTTCTGATTACTCAGAGCATAATGCCCAAACAAAAGATAACAAAAGCTATGGTAAAGTGCTTGCAATCGCAAAGTATTCTAATATTTTCCTGAATTGCGATACTTTACTTTCTTTTTCAAAAGATGATTATGCTGAAGCTATTGGTCGTCCAATCCTTTGTCAAATAGATACGATTGAAAAAAAAGAAGTAATTACTGAAAATGATACTTTATTAGAATATGAAATTGATACGCTTTTTATTTCTTCTAAATCAATGGACGGGTGGCTTAAGCAAAATAAAGAAAATTTCTTTTTTAGGGATAGCGTTGAAATAGCCGGAAAAAAAATTTGTGGCACCGGGGAAGATATGATATACAATAAAGCGGACGGAAATTTATTCTTATTCGGGAAAGCTAAGCTTTATTACGATTCAAGTCAAATTCATTCCGATACTATAACTATTTTTTCAAAATCAAATAAATTAGATTCTATATTTTGTCAAAGTAATGCAATTTTACTGAGCAAAGATGATACTTTAACTAACAGGATAAATCAGATTTCCGGCAACACAGTTTGGATACACTTTGCCAAGGACACCATAAGAAAAGTAATTGCAAACGGTGAAGCAAAGAGTTTATATTTCCTTGCAGGAGACGATGGAAATGAAGGAGCACCCCGACTTTTTTCCGATAGAATTGAAATACTTTTTGAAAGTGGAGAGCCATCAGTAATAAACTGGCTCGGAGCCATTGAAGGAGAATTTTTTCCGGAAAATATTGTTGAGCAAAAAGGAGCAAACGATTATTATCTACCTAATTTTTTGTGGATTGAAAGTAAACCACAGAAGAAGTTTTTAAGCAGGTATTTGAAATAGGTTTAGATGGTTTAGAGAGTTAAGATGGTTTAAAACTTCAGAACTCCAGACTCCATAACGAAAATAAAGGATTTAGGAAATTTGCCTCGTAAAGATTGATTTCGCAGTTGGAAAAAATATTTTATTAGTTATTTGTCATTAGTCATTGGTTATTAGTATGTAACTACTAATGACGAATAACTAATGACCTATTGGAAATATTTACATTCAAATTTAACTTCTTATTATAAAATATGCGAAATAGCAAACTACGAGGCATCAGGAGTTCTGAAAATGTAAGATTTAAAATAACCTCTTATCATCATCGCTTTTTAGTTCCCATCTATCTTCAACAGTTCTCTCGGCAATGTCTTCTAAAACACTGAGTATTGTTTGATGTTCCGGTGTTACTCCATTTTTCAGTAATGGCAAAATATAAAGAACTATATCATCGAAATGCGGTTTTTTTCCTTCAAGTTGCATTCTGCGTAAATAACTTATAATATAGTACTTTATTCTAAGTTTCACATCAATCAAAGTTTTGAATCTTGCATTTTGTTTAATCGTATATTTGTCTTCTTCTTTGTTATAATCAAAATTTTCTAGAAGGAATGGGGTCAAATCGGAGTATTCTTTTTTTAATAAATCTAAAAAGCCGAGTTCTAAGCCCTTGATAATTAACTCATCATTTATTTGTTCTAACGTAGCACCATTGTCTTTAGCGATAATTCCTTCAATAGTTTGCATAACAATATCAGCAATCCCCATTCCGAGATTCGCTTTTAGTATTGTTTTAGGATTTTTAACTTTTTTAAAATTAATAATTAGCTGTCCGGAAAGCACCGTAAAAGGATTTTGACGTTTTTTGAAGCTTGTTTGTCCGTTTTTTTGTGGAATAGCACCGGCATATTCAAAGCCACAACTTTCAGCAGTATCAATTATAAGGTGCCAAAATTCGGGGTCTTTATGAGCAAAAACAAAAGACATCCAGCGATTAAACTTTAGCACTCTAAACATCTCTTCAATGCTTTTTGCAATTAGCTTGTTATATTCTTCTTTGCTTTTTTGTTTTTCTCCTCCGACAATTGCCTCAAGTTTATAATCTTCTTCAGTTACTTCTAAATCAAGCCATGCATTCCACATAATAGACAAATCTAAATATGGAATTTTTTTTCCATAAGGTGGGTCGGTATAGATATAGTCAATACTTTCGTTTGGAAGAAAACTTAAGTCGGTAGCGCTTCCCTTCATTACTTTTATATTATCAATAGTATCTTTATTAATAAAATATTCCATCTCCTTTTTTGCAGCAAGTACTTTATTGTACCTTAAAGTAAAATATTTCATTAAATCTAAGTCAAGTTCTTCTCTTGCAATTCGATATCTATAATACATAAAAGGAGCAGCATTTCCATTTTCTTTTTTATTATAAGTTGATGCATGATAAGTTTTATTAAATCTAGTAACTAGACCAGATAACATCAGCAAAAATGACTTTCTTATATTATCATTTTTTTCTTTATTGATTAAATAACGAAGCAGAGCTAATTGAGCTGTTTGTTTTTTATTAAAAAGTAATTCAACAGTATCAACATCAGAACTTTTAGGAAGTTTTATTCCTATAGGGTGTTTATATTTTTTTATAATCCTTTCAATGTCCAAATCATTCTTTGGCTCATTTTTATAAAACTCATTTTTTATTCTTTCAAATGATTTAAAAAATTCATCATAATCTACTGGAGAAATTACAGAATTTACCAAGAATACAGCCATAGGATTTATATCAAGAGCAATGGCTCGTCTATTGTTCATAGCTGCTTCTATAGGAGTAATACCAGAACCGCTAAATGGATCAAGGACTAAATCACCCGGCTTAGAAAAATTCTTTATATATTCTGCAACAACATTCCAGGTTTGTTTTGTAAAGTATCCGTGAACGCCAAAATGCCTTTTAGCAGCGTTTTTTCTTACAGGAATTTCTTTTAATTGAGGTCGATTTAAATAATCTTCTTCTGCTTTGATTTTCTTGTAATATTGCGTTTTTTCATAATCAATTACTTTACCGAGTTGAAAACTTTCCGGTGAAAGCAAATTGAATAATTTTTCCCAGTAATATTCAATTTCATCTATTGAAAATAAAAGAACGGGCTGGTTCGTGTTCGATATTCTATAAACTGCAAAGTCAATTCCATTGCAAAGGGCAAAGTATGTTGAACGTATTTCAGGGTGCATTGCATAGCTATACACTTGCTCTACGTTGTCGCTATTAACAATTTTTTCATTAGGTGCTTTTGCATCGAGCGTCCACGCATAGTTATTTTCAACTTTTAATAAATAATCCGGAATTAGATTTATTGGTCTTTTTTTACTGCCAGTTTTTAAAAAAGGATGTTTTAAACTTTTACTTCTTTCAATAGTGTTGTTATTATAACCTAATGCTTTAAGAATTTGTAAAATAATAATTTCACGAACACTATCTTCTTTAAAATCTGGATTGTCCTTTATTGTATTTATTTCATAACCGTTAAATAAATCTTTTTTGTTCATTTATAGAATCCTTTGTATTCAACCTTTTAATTTATTTCATTTGATTACATTCTTCCAATATTTCAGTTTTATTAATAATCAAATAATTAATTTGACAAATTAATAAATATAAATAACAAAATCAAAATACAACTTTTAATTTAAATATTTTATAAATAAGAAGTAAGATTTTTGAGTTTTTTTGAAGCACTCTAAATGAACCGCTTCGGTTGGTTATAGTTTAACTATCTATATTGCTGATGCTTATATAAAATTCTTTTTTCTCCTTCCCAAGTTGAACTTGGGAAGGAGTTCAAACCTGAATAATTCATCCGATGACTTCCCAGTCATCGGATGAATAGATTCTTTAAATATATTATCAATAACTACTGAAATATTTCCTTAAATTTATGAATAATACAGGATAGATTTTATAAAATTTTTATTAATAAAACCTTTTAACACTTAAATGTATTTTTTTCCTTCTTTATTTCATACACTTACAACCACTAGGAAAGTTGAGTTGTTAACTATTCTTTTTTTCTTCGTAGGAAAGTGGCTCCCAATTTAAGCCATCGCAAGGAATATAAGATTTGGTGATATGCTCATCATAGATTTTGCAAAGTTGGCTTGTGGCTTCGAAGTGCTTACAGGAACCGCATAAAGTTTCTTCTTCTACTTTCTTTATTCTTTCCTGAAAAATTGTAAATTGACGAAAAGCCGGGTAAACTGCAAATAGCCAGACTATAAAAGAAATCCACCAGTTCCTTTGTCCTGTTATTTCTATGATTAAAAAGCTAATTACTACAATGATTACAGAGCGAAGCAATATTCCCCAGACAATAGAACCAGTAGTAACAATTGGCTGCTGTGAACCCTCTTCATCTTCTTCTGTTCCTTCCCGAAACATTAGAATATCTGCAATTTTCTCTATAATTCCCTGCATTAAATACTTCTTTATAAGTAATACAATTCAATATTAACAAAAATAAAGAAATAATTAAATCTATCAATTAACTTTTTATCTTATAGCCAATATTTTTCTAAATATAAAGTAAATTCACTATCACTCATTCCCAAGTTCAGAACTCCTGACGCCTCGTAGTTTGTTATTGCGCATTTAATATAGTTCTAATATTAAAAATAATGTAATTTCATAAATTTGCAAACATATAACTCCTAAATAAATTTAGGAGTTATTCTAATAATTAGAGTAACTCCCAAATTTATTTGGGAGATTAACTGCGCAGTTGTTTTTTACGAGGCAATTCTCCTAACTCTTTTATTTTCGATATGGGGTCTGGAGTTCTGAAGTTGCACTTGGGAATGTAACTTTCACAAAAGCTATGCTTTAACTCTTTTGTCAAAAAAAAATGCAAAGCACAGCTTGAAATGAAATCCTCCTTCCCAAGTGCAACTTGGGAAGGAGTTCAAATAAAGAAATAATTAAATCTATCAATTAACTTTTTATCTTATAGCCAATATTTTTCTAAATATAAAGTAAATTCATTATCACTCATTCCCAAGTTGCACTTGGGAATGTAACTTTCACAAAAGCTATGCTTTAACTATTTTGTCAAAAAAAATGCAAAGCACAGCTTGAAAAGAAATCCTCCTTCCCAAGTGCAACTTGGGAAGGAGTTCAAATAAAGAAATAATTAAATCTATCAATTAACTTTTTATCTTATAGCCAATATTTTTCTAAATATAAAGTAAATTCATTATCACTCATTCCCAAGTTGCACTTGGGAATGTAACTTTCACAAAAGCTATGCTTTAACTATTTTGTCAAAAAAAATGCAAAGCACAGCTTGAAAAGAAATCCTCCTTCCCAAGTGCAACTTGGGAAGGAGTTCAAATAAAGAAATAATTAAATCTATCAATTAACTTTTTACCATATTGAAAAATGACAAGTAATTTGTATATTTGAAAACTTTATATAATGTTTATAATTCATTTATTATTTAATGAGAAATAAATGAGCAAAAGAAAAAGAATAACAATCAAATTAGATTCAATAATTGATTTAAGTGCAAAACTAATTGGACTGCAAAACGAGGAAAGAGTTTTAAATACTGCATTGCTTTCAGTAATGGGAAAATTAAAGATTATAAGAGGAATTGTGCTTTTACCGGACAATAACAATAATTTTAAACCATTAATAATCAAAGGCAAAGCCAATACTAACGAAATTCCGTTTTTAATGTTTAATGAGTTCCATACTTTAAAAAAGACAAAAAAAATTGAAAAGCAACTGGTAGAATCTGGTTATATGCATTGCCTCCCAATAATTTATCAGGAAAAATTATTAGCAATCATATATTTAGGCGATTCTCTCGACCATAAGAACCTACAAAAAGATGAAATCTATTATGCTAAAATTGTAGCTTCAGTAACATCAATTGCATTGCAAAACATAAGTAACAGTCAATCACTCATAGAAGCCAAAAACAGCGTTGAGCATAGAAATCTCCTTTTAACTTCGATGTTCGAAATGAGTAAGGATTTTAGCACCCTACTTTCAAGAAATCATATTTTGCGTATGCTTTCCTATCGTTTAATGGGACAGCTTATGGTGAGCAGATTTTTGATTGTTTTAATCAATGACAAAGGGAAAAAAGATGTCATCATCAATCGTTTTGATAAACCACTTCCAGAATTAGTAATTAACCATTTTTTTCAGTTTAATCAAACTGAATTAATTCAAATCTCGGGCGAGAAAGAAATTGATGAAATCTTAGAAAGAATTGATGCAAAAATTGTATCCCCTCTTATTGTTCAGGGAACTACAAAAGGAGTGCTTATAGTTGGTAAAAAAATGAGCAATGAAAATTTTACTGAGGAAAATCTGCAATTTATTGAAGTTTTAGGCAATACTGCAATGTCTGCTTTAGAAAATGAGCGACTTTTTGAGCAGGAACTTGAGAAAAAGCAATTAGAAAAAGAACTGCAGCTTGCCTTAGACATACAAAAGAATTTATTACCAGATAAAAATCCGGAAATAGATAATTTCGATATTGTCGGGTGTAGCTACCCTTCAAGACACGTTGGAGGAGACTATTTTGATTATATCCCAATTTCAAGCAGTGAGATTTTAATTGCAATAGCAGATGTATCTGGCAAAGGAATGCCGGCAGCTTTGCTGATGGCTAACGTTCAAGCTGCCTTAAAAGTGCTTGCTCCCTTGCATTTCAGTTTGAAAGAACTTGTAGAACGCTTGAATTCCATTGTATATCAAAATACCAGTCCAGATAAATTCGTTACTTTTTTTTGCGGTATATTAAATTTTCACAGCAATAATTTCCATTATCTCAACGCCGGACACAATCCACCAATCCTTCTTAGAAAAAACGGCACAATTGAGTATCTTTCAGAAGGAGGAATAATTCTTGGAATAAGCGATAATACTTTCCCCTATACCGAAGGTGATATTGTTATCAATTATGATGATTTATTGCTTTTATACACCGATGGGGTAACAGAAGCATTAAATGCTGAAAAAGAAGAATTTGGCGAAGAAAATCTGATTGATGTATTGAGGAATATTAAGGAATGGAAATCTGAAGAAATTCTATTAAAAATATCAGAGAAGCTTAAAGAGTTTTCTAAGGATACATCTCAATCTGATGATATAACAATGGTCTCAATAAAAAATATAAAAGTTAAAAAACAATGAAAATTTACAATTTTTTTTTTATTTTAACGTTTTTATTTTGTTCAATAATATTAAAAGTATATATAAGGGAAAAATAATGAACGGAATTGTAAGAATCTTAGCTTTTTCTTTAATAATTCTATTATCTGCAAGCGTTTCAAATGCACAAAAATCAAAAGCAAAAAAAGCTGAAGGCAAAAATGATGCAAAGCATCAGGTATTAGCAACAATAGGTAACGAAAAGATTACTTATGCCGATATCGAAAAAGCATTTAAGAAAAATATCAACAGGCGCGATTTAGAACTTTATAATATTTCTCAGGATAGTTTATTGGATTTTATTGAGCTTTATGTAAATTATCGCTTAAAAGTTCAAGATGCATTAAACAGAGGTTTTAATCAAGATTCAAGCATAATTCAGGATATTGACGCCAATAAGAAAATATTAGCTGAATCTTTCTATTATGAAAAAAAACTTACTGAGCCGGCTATTCAAAAAATGCTTAAACTAAGAGAATCTGAAAAGCAAATCGCCATAATTGTGATTACTCACAAACCTGCAACTGCCGATACAATTATTGCTTACAATAAAGCATATAATATGCTGAATATGTTGAAAAATGGTACTAACTTCTTCAAATTAGCCCAGGATTCTTCTGATGATAAAGAAACAGCTCGCAAAGGCGGAATTGTTCATAATTTTATTACTTCTGGAAATATTCAAAAGCAAATTGAAGATGCAGTCTATTCATTAAAAGCCGGTGAAGTTTACCCCGAACCAATAAACATTAAATTCGGTTATATAATAATTAAACTTTTAAAAGATGAACCACGCCTTTTAGTAAAAGCCCGTCATATCCTCCTCTCTGATGCTTTTCAAACTGATTCTTCTTCAGTTTCAGATAAAGCAGACAGCTTGCTAAATTTAATAAAACAAGGTGTTTCTTTCTCAAAGCTTGCAATGGAAAATTCTGAAGACCCACAAAGTGCTAAAAATGGTGGCGATTTTGGTGAATGGTATTCACGTTCTACCGGCTTTACTGAGTCTGGAAGAATCCTCGTCCCTGAATTCGTTGATGCTTTGTATGATTTACACGATGGCACTTATTCCGGCAAAGTTTATACCGATTATGGCATTCATATCATTATCCGCGATTCAACTAAATTCCCAGACGAAACTAAAGAAAAAGAAGACATTAAAAAACTTTACAAGAGAATCTATTTAGAATTAGACAAGAAAGTTTTGCTTGATTCATTAAAAAATGCTTATGGTTTGAAAATAAACGAAAACGTTCTTTCAGAATTAATTTCAAACCTTGATACTACAAAGACAAATCTTGACACTGCCTGGGTAGGAAAGATTCCTGCTGAAATGCTTGAGAAACCACTTTTTTCCTTCTTAAATCAAAATACTTCCATTAAAAATTTTGTAGAAACAACTAAAACAAAAAATGAATTAAGAGGACTTTCCTTAAACGAGCAAGGATTCAAACGCGGAATAAATAAAATCGTAGAAGAGCCATTATTTAAAAAAATTGCTTCAGAATTGGAACGAGATTATCCGGATTTTGCTGCTTTAATGCAAGAATTCAGAGATGGCATTCTTCTTTTTAAAGTAGAAGCAATCGAAGTATGGGATAAATTGAAATTCGATACAACTTTAGCAAAGACGTATTATGATTCGACTAAGAGTAAGTATAAAACAACTGCTGCTTACGACCTGACTGAAATTTATATGCTAACAGATTCTGCTGCTCAGGAAGTTTATAAATTAGCAAAAAATACTCAGGATTTTGAACTTTTAGCTGAACAACACACACAAAGGGCTGGCTACAGAGAAAAGAAAGGTAATTGGGGACTTTGCTATACTAAAGACAGTAAAATAGCTCAAATGGTTGATACGTTAAAACCTGTAGTTGGAGAAGTATTACCACCAAGACCTTTCGAACGCGGCTACTCTATAATTAAAGTAAATAAATTTGAAGGACCACGCCAGAAAACATTTGACGAAGCAATACCCGATTTTGCACCAGAAGTACAAGACATTTTACAAAAGCAACTTACTGAAAAATGGCTTCAGCAATTAAGAACCAAATTCAAAGTAAATATTGATAATAAAAAAATCAGTTCAGTTATTAAACAATTAAAAAGTTCAAATAAATAATGAAAAACTTGGCTGCAATATTCCGAACATTTTTTATAATTACTTTACTGGCAATTTCTTTTGCTAATAGTAAATTAAATTGCCAGCAGGTTTTAGACAAAATAGTTGCTGTTGTTGGTAATGAAATGATAATGCACTCCGATGTAATCGGACAAATTGCGTTCCTTGTCCAACAGGACCCAAAAATCAATCCGGACGACAAAGAAGTATTCAACACGGTTTTAAACGATATGATTAATCAAAAGTTAATCGTAGCAAAAGCTTTTGAAGATTCGATTGAAGTATCAGATGAAGAAGTAAAACAGCGTTGGGATTATCATATTAGCAACCTTGTCAAGCACTACGGCTCTACAAAACGAATTGAAGATGTTTATGGAATGTCTATTACAAGATTGCAGGCAGAGTATTTCGACGATTTAAAAAAGCAAATAATGGTCGAGAAAATCCGCGAAAAAGAATTTGGAAGCATAAAAGCTTCTCCAAAAGATGTTGAAGATTACTACAATGAATTTTTATCTGAAATGCCTGAAGTACCGGAAAAAATTGAACTATTTCATATTGTAAAAAACGTAAATATCGGCAATGATATTAAAAAATCAACTTATGAACTTGGAATGAGAATCAAAGATTCAATCCAAAATGGTGGCGATTTCGCAGATTTTGCAAAAAGATACAGCAAAGACCCCGGAACCGCCGCTTATGGTGGTGACCTCGGCTGGATTGAAAAAGGTAAGTTCATTAAAGAATTTGAGCAAGCTGCTTTTACTTTGCAACTTGGGAAAATTTCTGACCCAGTGGAAACTCCTTTCGGATTCCATATCATCAGAACTATTGACAAAAATAAAGATTCACTACATTCTCAACACATATTATTAAAATTTGGACCTTCGGAAGCGGATATTGATTCTGTCAAAAGTTATTTAAATGCTATAAAAAAGGAATTTGAAAAGACTGGTGATTTTGAATTACTTGCAAAACAGTTTTCAGATGAAACTGAAACCAAGGGATTCGGCGGACTAATCGGTAAATTGCCGTTAAATTATATTCCTAAAAACTTCTTAGATGCTCTAAACACAATCCCGGACGGGGCTATTACTGAACCAATTCCTTATAACTCAGAACCAAAATTGTCTTATCATATTATTTATAAGAAAAGAACAATTCCAGCCCATAAAGCAGATTTAAAGGAAGATTATCAGGACCTTGAGCAATACGCAACTCTAAATAAACAAGAAAAATTGTTCAGAAAATGGATTGAGAAATTGCGTGAAGATATCTACTGGGAAATAAAAAATTAGTTTTTTTGACTCAAATTATTTAATACCAAGTTGCTTTTAATAATAAAATATGGTTATTTGTCATATCTAATCCCAAAATCGATGTAAGACCTTATTTAAAATGGAGATGAAATATTTTACCCTGTCATTCTGACGAATGTCAGAATCCATCTTAAAAATAGCTTTTTATAGGTCATTAGTTATTAGCCATTAGTATTTTTACTAACAACTAATGACCAATGACATCTTTATTTTTCCTTACAAAACTTTACTAATGTTAAAAAACTTTCGAAAAGTATTAAGAAAAAGCAACGTAGTTGCTTCCTGTTTATAGAAAAAGGATTTTAAGTTTCAGAACTCCAGACCCCATAACGAAAATAAAGGAGTTAGGAGATTTGCCTCGTAAAGAATAATTGCGCAAATTATCCAGAAAAGCTGTCATTCCGAAACGAAGTGAGGAATCTCAAACTCTGTATTAGCAATGACTTGAGAGATTTCTCACTTCGTTTCGAAATGACAAGACTACGAATTAGCAAACTACGAGGGGTCAGGAGTTCTGAGTTTGCAAAACTCCATAGGAGCTGAAAGAAAACAATACACTGTCCATTATTATCAAAATGCTTTAATTGATTTTAAACTTTCGCAAAGTACAGAACTCCTGATGCCTCGTAGTTTGCTATTTCGCTTGCTTGTCATTCTGAAACGAAGTGAAGAATCTCACAACTCATTGCTACCACAGAGTTTGAGATTCTTCACTTCGTTCAGAATGACATACTTTTTGTTATAATTTGCGCAATTGTTCTTTACGAGGCAAATCTCCTAACTCTTTTATTTTCGTTATGGAGTCAGGAGTTCTGAAACAATTATTAAATATTGTCAAAAAATAATCAGATATTTTATTTATATTGCAGTATTAAGAATATATTAAAAAAAGAATATTTTTTTAAAACTTCTTGTAACATTTTGTAATATTTAATGTTATTTGTAAAGAAAAATAAAAATTTTGAAGATTTAAGCGATATAGAACTTTTTAATCTTCTAAAAAAAGATAAAAAAGAATCGCCTGAAGCATTCAAAGAGTTGTATTCACGGTATTCAAGCAGAATATATGCATATTGCAGAAGATTTGTAGGATACAAAGAGGAAGCGGAGGATATTTTTCAGGATACGTTCAAAAAGTTTTATGAAGCGGCACAGCAAGAACGTGAGATGACAAATGTCTATGGATTTATTATAAAAATTGCCAGAAATTTGTGTATTAATTCAAAGCGTAATCAAAAAAGGACAATTGAGATTGACGACACACTAAACATATCGACAAAAAGCAGACAAGACAAAGAAGAAATGCTTGATTTAATCAAACAGGCAATTGATGAACTACCAGCAGAATACAAAGATGTCCTTATCCTCAGAGAATACCAGGGTTTGAGCTATATAGAAATAGCTGAGATGACCAATCTTTCCCTTGGAACTGTTAAAGTTAGAATTTTTAGAGCAAAAGACAAAATACGGACAATTTTAAAACCATATATGGAAGAATTTTCTAAATTCTCTTAATCAGAACAGAAATTATAAAAGATAAAGTTATGAACACAATACCAGACGAAAAATACTCTGAATTACTCAATCAACTTTTAGATGGAGAATTAGAGCAAAGCAGTGAAGCAAATGTCTTTTCTGAATTAGCGAATAATGACGAGTTAAGAAGTGAATTTCGTGATATGATGAAAATTAAAGATACAATCAAACACGATAATGAAGCATTTTCAACTCCATTAAATACAACTACAGCATTGTTTTCTTCACTCGGCTTTTCTTCTGTATTAACTAATGATACAGGTGTATCTGGAGCTAATCCAGTTGCTAATGTTGCTAAAAATGCTGCTTTAAGAAAGGTTTTTGTTCCACTAATTACTTCTGTTGCAAGTATTTTAATCACATTTCTTTTATTACAAAATTATTATGGTTCTCAAATTGATGAGCTTAGCAAACAAAATCAATCGCTTATCAGTAAAAATAATTATCCGAGAACAATGAATTATCTTACTGAAAACAATCAAAATAAAGAAAATGAAAAAATTGCTGAAATAAATTCTATCGACCAAAACAAACCAATTAAGAAGCAAACTTCAATTTTTAACAAAAATTTAACATCAAAAAATACTGGAAATCTTATTGTTTCAAAAAATGAATTTTCAGATACTCCTTTAATATTAACACAAACTACTGACATACCAAAAGAAAATCTAAATAAGGAAGTAATAGCAGCTAAACCAGATATTTTACTTAATGAGAATAGCAGTATGTTCAGAAAAAATACGACTTTTGACAATTTACCTAATAATTTAACTCCATTGTTGCCAGTTTTTAACGATAAATATTTAGAAGATATTGAAAATGAAAGCGATTTTACTCATTATTGTATAATGTTCAGAACCTTAAACAGTTATTCTTTTCCATCGACAAATATAGAATCTCAGAATCATATTTTCTTTACAAATATGAGTATTGCAGGGCTTATATCATTTTCAAAACATCATAAATTCGGAATTGAAGTAGGGCAGGAATCATTTCCACAAGTGTTCGACAATGAAGAAGATGGTTACGAATACACAATTGAGCAGAATCCTACATTAGCTTGCGTAGGTTTAATTTACCGAACTGAGTTCTCTGGATTGGATTTTCTGGGTGGAGTTGAACCATTTACTCAGATTTTTCTTGGAACTACTAAATACGGACCACTTGGAAAACTTGTTATTGGCGGACAATATATAACGAAGAGCGGTTTAGGTGGCTTCATCGGTTTAGAAGGAAGTGCTTTGCTTTATAGAAATCAACAAAGGAACTATTCGACTAAAAAAATTGGACTAACTGTTGGTATGTCTTACAATTTTTAATTAATTAACTATAAAATATGTTAAAATATAAAAAAATATTAATTGCATTAATAATTGGAATAGCTTTAATTTCTTGTGAAAATCCCAATGAATACGGAGGGGAAAAGAAAAAAAAACCAATAGATGAACCAGCTAAAGTTGAACTTGAATTAATTTATGCAAAAATTGAAGAAAATGGACATCTGGGGTACTTTGAAGTAAAAGAATATCAAGCATTTATGGATACAAGTCAAATTGATTTAAATACTTGGTTAAAAATTTCATTAACTAACAGAGAACAAATTAAATATAATTATTTTTACCCGCTTCGTCTTCGTTCATTACATATAAGAATTGATTCGGTTCTGGCAAATGGAATTCCAAACTCACTAAATAGCAGCGATTCAAATATTGCTAAATTCAAAATTGTGAATGCTCCTCCCGATAGAGATACAACAATTTTTGCAAATGATTTTAATGCTATTTCTGATATTTCTTTTGGATGGAGCCGTAAAGAAAAGCAGCTTTGGGCATTTTTCTTCTCTAAAATTGTATGTTTACGCCATAAAGTGAAGAGAATTGATACCACTATATTTGTTCCATCAGTTATTATGTCGAAAAACAAAGAGAATAATAATACCAAACATAACATAATTAATTATACGTTAATTAGAAAAGACACAACAATATTTTTAGTTCGCCCATATTTAGATTCACTTTATATAAGTGGTAAATTCCTATTTAAATTGAAATAATAGCAAGCTAACAGCTAAAGGCAGTCAGCAATTGTCTGTCGGCTAAATATAATGCGTCTGTTCTAAAAACAATAATATGTCATTTCCAATTAATCGGAAATCCACCTCCAGCATAGTTTATACCAAATCGCTAACTAATAGTGCAAAATCATAATGTCATTTCGAAACGAAGTGAGAAATCTCAATGTCTGTGGTAGCAAGGAGTTGTGAGATTCTTCGCTGCGATTACCAATGACATCTTTGCTTGTCATTCTGACGGTTGTCAGAATGACACATCTAACGATGTAATCTCCATTTAAATAAAGGGCTTCCTTTATCAGGGGTTCAGAATGACAGATTATATTACCATTATTGTTAGCAGTTTGGTATTACTGGTATCCGCTTTTGCAGTAATCCCACTTTTTCGAGTAGGTTCAAAAAATAAAAAAAGCCACTCAAAAAGAGTGACTTTTTTATTTGTGCGGAAGGCGGGACTTGAACCCGCACGCCTGCGCGGCACCACCCCCTCAAGATGGCGTGTCTGCCTATTTCACCACTTCCGCAGTTACAGAATACAAAATTACATATTTTTCAGAATATTACAAAGATATTTTTTACTAGACTTTTATATTAGACTTGAATTATTTAGATTTTATATAAAAAATATCAGATATTTTATAAAATAAAAAAAATTTCTTTCACAAAAAGGAAAAAAATCGTATTTTTGTAAATGTATTTGCTCGGGTGGCGGAACAGGTAGACGCACAGGACTTAAAATCCTGTGGGAGCATATCCCGTGTGGGTTCGAGTCCCACCCCGAGTACGGTTACAGAAAGCAGAAAACAGAAAGCAGAAAGAAGAATCAGTAAGAAAAGAATAAAGAATTAGAGAATATGAACGAAAATGAAGAATCAGAAAGAAAAGAATAAAGAATTAGAGAATATGAACGAAAATGAAGA
>CAZCLJ010000077.1:0-16894 GCA_964499465.1 uncultured Hyphomicrobiales bacterium | reverse complement strand
CGTTTCGGAATGACAAGAAATGTTTATTAGGTTTTCAATAAATTATTACACTAGCAATGACTTGTGAGATTCCTCACTTCGTTACCAATGACATCTTCGTTTATCAGATGTCCTACATCTGCGAGATGTAGGACATCTCATTTTATACAAATCCTGTGTTAACAATGACTTGTGAGATTTCTCACTTCGTTACCAATGACATCTTCGTTTATCAGATGTCCTACATCTGCAAGATGTAGGAAATCTCATTTTATACAAATCCTGTGTTAACAATGACTTGTGAGATTCCTCACTTCGTTTCGGAATGACAACTTGGAGAAATAGAAAACTACGAGGCATCAGGAGTTCTGAAATTAACAATTAACAATTAACAATTAACAATTAACAATTAATAATTAATAATTAATAATTAATAATTAACTACTCTCCAATCTCAATTATTCCATTATTATTTATTATAGAACTATTCACAACATTTTTGGAAACCTGTAGCAGTTGCGGACCAGCAATGTATAGAGTAGAAGCATTGTTTATCCAAATACTACCCCTTACTTTAAAAGTATCATTTACACGCTTAAAACCAGCTTCGCTTGTAATTACATTGCCAAGCCCTACTGTTCTTACAAGCATTGCTGGAAAATTACTTATTATTTGTTCTGCACCAAAAAATTCAGTATAGCTATTTGCATCAAAATTATATCCTAAATAACCATTTAGAGAAGTTAGTAAAGTATTGGTTCCGGTTATTCTTAACCTTGCATCAGAAAGAACGGAGAAATGCGCAGTATCTGAACCCGTTGCATTATTTGTTTGCAAATTGAAAACACCTGAATCAATAGTTAAGCTATCACGAACGAAAATATTTCTTGTTAGAGCAACTATGTTATTATCTTCACCACCGGTATTATTTATTTTCAAACGATAGACATTGCTTGGGAGTGCTTCTCCAATCGTTTGATTTTCCGCTCCGATATATTCATAAATACCCATTTCAGGTAAAGCTATTGTCTGTGTAGATTTAATATTTCCCCGTGCTGTATCAGAAGGATTAATTCCATAAGAAGAACCGATTTGCAAAATAGAATAATCGAACATTTGGAAATATTTTCCTGTAAGGGAATGTTCACCCGGTAAAGCAAGAGCACCGGGATGAATTGCACCGAGGGCAACACCATCAACATTACTTTCTGAAATATTTAAATTAACAATGTGTTTCAAACCATCTTTACCACCAATAACAACGGAATCCAATTCGTCATCGGGCCAAAGACCGGAAATATCTCCATCGTGAGTTGAATTGAATGTCCAGGTATTTGGGTCGTTCCAGTTGCCTGTTTGCTTGCTAAAGAAAATTCGTCTGAAAGAAAGACTATTTCCAAGCACCCAGTCACCAAGAAATTCATCATAACTGAAACTGGCATCAGTTGAAAAGATATTATTCAAAGTATCAATACTTAAAGTTGCAAATGGATAAGTCCAAGTGCCGGGCGATTGCTCTTCAATGGGGCGCCAGCGTCCAGCCCTTGTAAAGCCAGCTTCGTCGTCCGGATTTACTAAATCAGCATTAGTATATGAAAAATTCCACTTTCCGTTTATTGTAGTTGTAACGTCGTTTATTGTCCAAAATCTTCTAAGGAATTTAGCACCGGGCTGCAATCCCATCATTTTATGAGCTCCGTTTGATTGAGAACCAACATTGGTTTGAACGGAAACCCAGCCGGCTGCACCAGACCCCGTTGCTTCAAAAGCTACCGGAGCAAAAATGTTTTGAGTGCCAGATGTATCAATAGAGCCGACCGTAAAATTATACGTTCTGCCAGAAGTTATCCATCTTTGCATATAACCATCTATATATCCGCTGCCTGTTCTTGTGATTGTTGCAGTGTCTGTTGTCAATACAACTTTTTTATTGTATGTCCTTGCATTGATAAGTGCAGTATTGCCACTAGCAAATGTAAGGTTTCTTTCAATTTTTAGAGTATTAGAATCAGCATTTCCCTTTAAAAATAGATTCCCGGTTGTTTTTGTTAAATTTAGATTGTATAAGGAAATACCAGAGGTATCGTTCATAACAAAATTTTGATTGTTGCTGCCGTTTATAAACAGAGTGCCATAAGCTGGTTCAACTTTTGTGCCGTTTTCAGCCACAAATTGCCCTTTTAAATAAATATCACCATCACCCATAACCAAGTTTCCATTTTGAACCAATAAAGAATCTTCAATTATAAACTGATAAGGTGAAAATGAGACGGAATTGCTTGTTGTTCCTAAATTATTAACGATAATTGTCTTTGGATTTATTGGACCATCGCCGGTTGCCTGGGATTGATTTCCGATAAATTCATAAGTCCCTTTGCCATAAGAACGAACAGAAGTAGCGCGTATAGCACCTGTATTTGGGGTATATCCGCTTACAGATGCGAATCCATACGGGTGGTCGGTTGCCAGAAAGCAGCTATCATTTAAAGAGAAAGATAAACTACGTAGATACTTTTCTTCAAGGATTGTCAAACGTCCCGGTTTATAATCGTGGACCTCAATAGTTACCGAGCGCACTCGCGGATTATTATACTGTATTGTTACATTTTTTCCATTACCAATAAAGACACGGTCAGTTTCAAGGGAAGGGATACGTGTTGCTGCTGGACCTTCGTAAGAGCCGGTTCGCCAGGTTGCTAATGTATTCCAATCACCATCGGCAGCAGAAAAGAATCTATCACCGGCTATTTCGCCTATTACAAAATCACCGAATTGTGCATTATTTGAAGTAGTTGTGCTGGAATCAGTCCTAATCATTGGTTCAGTTGAGTACCAAGACCCTGTATCGCTCCAAATCGGAGTTCTGCGGAAATGCTCGAATATACCGAAAGAAGAACCGGCTTTCACATCTCCATTCGGGACATTTCCTTTTAAGAAACTTAATGTTAATGAATATGTCCTCCCATCGCCAAGAGCAAATGGAGTAGAACCGTTCGGAGTAATCTGCCAGTAACGGTCAATATGGGTATTCGGCTGCATTGCAACTAAATTTGAAATATCTGGATGCTCAATTCCATAAGCTTTGACAGATAATAAGCCCTCAGTTCCTGTGCCAGACGTAATTTGAACACGAGCAGGGGTATAATGCTGAGTTCCTACGAAAAAAGTCTTGTCCTGAGGACCGTTATTAATCCATCTCCGCAAATAACCATTGATATGTCCGCGCCCAAACCTTTGAATTGAAGCTAAATCGCTTTCCCCTGTTCCTACCTGGACATATCGGTTTTCTCCAGTATAGATTAATGCCTTGTTTCCAATAGAGAACTCAAGTGTGTTGGTTACAATTAAATTTGAATAAGCTGCAGTGCCAGATAAATATACCAAACCACTATCGGCTTTGCTTACAGCGAAATCATAAAAATTATCGTTCCCGATGCTGCTAATACTTAATGTCTGAATGCGCTTAGTGGCAGGCACGGTTGAAGTATCGCCATTGAAAGAAAGTCGTCTTGTGCCGGAGCTGCCAGTCTTATATTTTCCATTTATGAAGAAATCACCGCCAATATTGAGATTATTTCCATTTTGATTGAAAATCGAATTTGTCCTAATAGTAAAATCATTTCTTACTGTTACAATTGGCGAGCCAACATATAAATCTTTTCCATAAGTATTTGCTAAATCTAAATTCCAAAAAGGAACCGATGCAATTAAATTAAATGGCTGAACTGTTAGCGAAGAATCAGGATGCCCAAACTGGACCGTGCCACCTGTTACAGTGCTTGTTGAAGTAGAAACAAGATAATCGGGGTCTTTTTCACTTGCTATGCTCGTATCCATTGGGCGATATATTATTACTTTGCTGTTCCCGGTCATTGTGAAATGTGAATTTGCTTCTCCGAAATCGAATGCTGCACGGCGTTCAGATGAATTTGTCGTTGCACCATTGAGCATTACCTCAATTTGGGCATTATCCCGTATCCGAAAATCAACGCTTGATGTAGCGAATTTTCTTCTCATGCTACCTGCCACTTTCAATTTACTTGTGCCAGCTATGTCAATTGTTGTTACAGATTCATACTGAAAGTTTTCATTTTTTGTATTTCCTATTGTCAGATTACCATTAATAAGCCATACCGATGCGTTTTGTCCGCAAATCAAACCATCGCTAAAAATAACATTGCCATTTCTAACTGTTAAACCGACTAAATCGCCAAGAAACACATCTCCATCTCCATTTGTCGATAATGTAATGTCGGTTGAAACATCGTGGACATACATTCCGGCATCTAAATCGAAATCTACTGTTGGAATAGTTAGCACTGCATTTGAAAACTTAGATGAAAACGAAGCAGAATGATTCACAGTGTTCCAAATTGAATCTGATTTAAAAATACGAACATTTCCAATGGAACTATAATTTCCTTCACCTAATATTCTTGTGCTGTCAGCACCAGAGAAGACTAATTGGATATTTCTGTTAGTATCAAGATGAATATTTACTCCTCTACCTGCAGCACCTTCATTTACAAAATCTCTTAAAATATCTAATGTATCAATACTAATTACAGTTGGTGAGTTTGGTTTTGAAAGTAGTCCAGTATTACCAATAACTATAGAACCGTTAATTTGCAATTTTTTATTTGAAGAACTTGCAGTTAAAAATTGAAGTTCCGGCGAAGCTGGAGTTCCTGTTATACCAATACCTATTGAATCAATTGGATAAACTAAGTTATCATTAAATGTAATTACGTGATTTTCACCGATAAAAACTGTATCGTCTGCATAAAAGCCGGGATAATTCAGTGCTACTTCATTATCTTCATCGTGCTCTCCTTCTGCAGTAATGTTTGTCCAGCTTCTTGGATTTGTCCAGTTCCCTGAAGCTATACTCCAGTAAGTCCTTCCTTTTGCAAAAGCTGATGGTTCGCCAGCAGTCCAGTCGTGCCAAGGCATTGCCTGGGCATTATCAATAATCACATACTTATTTGTAGTATCAATTTGCAAATTTGTCGCTGCAAAAATTGTTGAAGACCAGCCCGGGTCGTCTGGCGAAATATCTGCACGGCGATACATTGCAGGTAGATAATTAAGAATATTTCCTCTTACTTCTTTGTCGTTGTACTTAAAACGCAAATTTAATCTTCCAGCATCAGGGCGTTCTATATTATTTGTTGTTACATGCCAGTATTTAGTTAGCATATTTGGTGTTCCAGTAAGCGATTGATGAGGATAAAGCGACCTTAATGTCAATTCCAAATAGTTCGAACTTGTAAAATTAAATGTATTTAGCTCAAATTCTGCTTCTCCGTATCTTGCTGCCCTAAGCCCCAAAGAATCTTCGCCAACAGGAAAAATAAATGAGCGTGATGTATTTGTTCCAGTTGAGAATAATTTCCTGAATTTACCAGTATTTTCTCCACCACTTACTTTAAACATCTTATTAGAATTGAAAGTTTCCAGATTATCAATTTCTGAAAGTGAACCGAATGTAACTGTATAATTATCTGCTAAACTAAATAAAGTGTTTGTTTGAAATTCAACATTTAAATTAAAGTGAATATTTTGCTCTGCAATAACTGAAGTAGCAGTTTTATTAATTATTATTCTACTTGGAAAAACAGTTGAATCCGCAGTTCCTCTTATTTTGCTTATATTTTCTCCTTCAAAAATAAACGATCTGTTTGAACGATTACTCTGGTCAACAAAATGCAATCCATTACCATTAGAATTATTAATAAAATCACCGAGAAGGGTTACAGTTCTATCTCCATCTCTATTTCTAAAAGTGCCGTTTAAAATCACTAAGCTGTCTGTAATTAATAAATTTGCATCTTTTGACAAATTAACGTAATTATTCCCAGTGTTGTTTATTTCAAGAGATGCTATTGTGGTTGGCAAACCGCTACCAGTTGCTTGATTTACAGTGCCAACATAAGCAAAGTTATTTACTCCCAAATCATTCCAGTCATAATTGATAATCGAACTTGTATATCTTCTAAGAATGTTTCCAGCAGTCGCCGGTGAATTTATTCCGCTTGTGCTACCAATAAAAAGTTTGCCACCATTTTTTTGGACATACTGCTCGGTTGTAAAATTATTTTCTCCCGGCATTACTAATTTTCCCATTCCTGATGCGGATTTTTCTAAAAGAGCATAAGCTAAATAAAAGTTTGTTGTATCGCAGTAAACAGAATCACCTGCCCCAATAATAGCATAATCCCTAAATGATGTGTTGCTATATCTTGGATAATCATTAACTGAATTTTCATCAAGAGCGTAGCCAGTTTCAGTATTTTCATATAAAGTTGTTGAATAAGACCAGGTGTTTGGGTCTGTCCAACTTCCGGAGTTACGCGAATAGAAAATGCGTTCGGGAGTGCCTGCACCTGCTTCACCTATCATAAGAGTAATTGAGTTTGCAGAAGAGAACTCTGAAGGAGCAGAAAAAATATTGTTCCCTGTTAAAGAAGGATTATTGTTAGGTCTTGCTCTTAAACTTAGTGAAGTATTATCATCAGTAGTAATACTTGTCGTTGAAGTCCAATTAATATCAGAAATTAATCTAAAAGAAACATAATCTTCAGGGTCAATACCACCGCGTGGTTCATCTTGAGTAAAATATATTCTTAAATTTAAAGGCGTTGTTCCTTGTGTGTAAGTTGGAGTAAGCCCAACTGGCCTTGTTATTTCATAATATCTTTGGATATTTGTATTTGGATTTATATTATTATTATTAAAATTGGGATGATTACCATCAACAGATTGTATTTCTAATAAACCTGCAACAGAACCATATCCATTGTCTCTACTTAAAACAATAGGTGCGTATTTTGTAAGTGTTCCTATTGGAAAAAACCTTTCATTTTCTGGATTATTAATAAATCTTATTAATCTTCCAATAATAGCACCATAAATTGGATCTGAAATTGTTGCTAGCACTTCAGGACTTGAAAATAAATCAAGGCGCCCTAGTCCATATATTCCACCATCATTGTTATGATAAACATTAATATATTTATTATATGTTGAAACATCGAAACTTGCTCTATTCGGCTGTTTTAACCAGAAAATAGGTGTTCTAATGTTAAAATGAGAAATGACAATTCCAGATGGTTTAGATAAAGATAATCTATTGAAAACTAAAGGATTTGAGGAGTCGTTAAAAGTTCCTCTTATGTGTTGCTCACCATTACCATTAAAAACAACAACACTAGCGTATTGAGCTGTATCTCTTCTATTATTCTCGCCAATACTTCCTCCACTTAAAGGCCTAGTAGTTCCCGGCGTAAAACTAGCACCGTTATCAATAACAAAATTTCCGCCTACTTTCATAATAACAGTAGATAAATTTGCAGTTCCACTTGCTAAATACAAACTATCCCAAACCTGTTGAATAATTGGAGCAGAGCCGGTAAAAGTAAGTGTGCCACTTGGTTTGTTCATTTGTAAGGTTCTTACAATTGGAGGAAAACCGTTACCAGTAAATTGATTTCCGTTTCTTGCATAAATAAAATGTCCGCTGTTATGATTATTGTAATTATATTCTCTATAACGGGTTATAATGCATCCGTCATTTCTGGTACTCCAGGGATTATAATTATAAATACCTTCGTTATGCCGTATAGTTATTGCAGCTCCGCTGTCTAATATAAAAGTTCCTTGTCCCTGTAAATATCGGGTGTCATTATCGAAATCAAGATGACCATTAGGAAAACCTTCGCCACCAGTTTCGACTACAAAAGTGCGACCAGAACCAATTGAATGATTACTGTTGTTTAAAGTAACAGTTTTTCCGTTACCAATTCTAATATTATCATTTGAGCTGGGAGGTCTTAAAGCGGCTTCTGTGCTAAGATAACCGGCAGTTGACCAGGTTAGCGTATCAGTAAGATTTCCATCAGCAATACTATAATAAGTAAAAACTTTTGGTTCGCCGAGAATAAAAAAGTTTGTAGTATTATTGTTTAATAGCTGGTTACCAGTAAATTTTGTAGAATTAGCATTGCGCTGAGCAACAAATGGTTTTGTCCATCTTCCAGTGAAACCAGGTATATAATTAATTGTAGTATCCCTTTGTCCTATTTCAAAATTACCGGTCAAGGCGCCGTTTCTAATATCACTTGTTGGAAAACCAAATTCAATGTCGTAACTCCTTGAAGAAGCAAGAGTAAATAATTGTGTTCCTGTAGTATCAGCAAAAAGCACCCATACTTTTCTAACGTTTTTTGTTTGTTCGAGTTCAGGTCCGTTTGGTATTTGTGTTCCAATAACAGTTGTATTAATATTTGGAGCATCGGTATCAAGCAAAACGTAAGCGTCTAAATACCCTGCAGCGCCACCGGCACCATTTACATCAAAAGTCATAGGAGCATAATCATCACCTAAACCAATTTCAAATGTTCGTGAAAATACACCTTCTGCAGTTGTTAAACGCAATCGACCGTCAACGTGTCCGGAACTTGCGCCAGTTCTGGTAATTGTTCCGTCAACAACAAGCGGTTTATTTGGAACAGAACTTGAAGTTCTGCCCCCTATATTTCCTTGTGTTAAAGTTAAATTGTTATTAACTTTTACTAAAGCAGAACCGTCAATTTTGACATTACCAGATGGTTTATTAACAGTTAAATTGTAAAAGTAAGAGTTTGAAGTGCTGTTGTTGATTAAACTTTGGTCTCCGTCGCTTCCATTGAAATAAACTCTGCCTGTTCCGGAAAGGAATTTACCTGCGTTAGTATAGTTTCCCCGAATAGAAAGAGCAGTGTTGTTGTAATCTTTTAAGTTAGCGGTAGTAATGCTTAAATCACCACCAACCGTAGTGCTGTCCAAATAATTAACAATTCCATTAAAGCTGCCTGTTACGCTTACGTCGTTAAATTGAATACCATTAGAACGAACAAGAATATCTTTACCTTCAGCTTCAAAATTCACTAAGCCGGTTCCAGCTTCGAAAGTAGCACCAGCAACAGTTCGCCAACCGCTTAGCACTTTTAAATTATAACCATTTGATACAAAATTACCGGTTTGAAGAACTACTGTATCGCGGACAAGCACGAAATCATTCGCTGGAGTATCATCATTTGGGTTGGCAAGAGTTTTATTTCCCGTTCCGGCTATAATTAATTTATGGAATTTCAGGCGATAGTTAATATCGGTAGGAGTAGCGTAGCCGGTTTGTATTTGCTGGTCGCCCGTTCCATTGAAAACAACTTTGGAGCCGGTAACCAAAAATCTTTCAGATAGAGGAATCGGATTAAAAGATAATTTAGAAATATCCAAAAGCCCTTTAATGCGAATTTCGCCGGTTGGGTCTAAAGTAACAATAGTATTAGCGGCTCTCGAACCTTTTAAATTGATATTATAGTATTGAGTAACAGCCGGCTCGCCCGGAGTGGGAATTCCGCTGCTTGGAATCCGGAAGGAACCAGTTCCAGCGAAAGTAACAGTTCCAGCTTCAAAATTCGCATTTTTATATTTTGTGGGGAAACTTGTAACAATAAGTTCTCCCCCACGCATCTTTATTTCTCTGCCTGTAGTATCGCCTGTTTCACCATTAGAAGTAAAGTTTCCGTTTTTAAATAAATGATAAGCTCCCTGATTAATAATTAAAGAATCTTTAATTAATATTGATTTAGAAAGAGAAAGAGTATCAGAAATTGCATTTTTATTTACGACTACAGAGCCGACAATATCCGGAATCGCTGCTCCGCTGATTTGATTACCAGTGCCGATAAACTCATAAATTCCTTTTGTAGAATAATTTCTGAAAGTAGTTTGTATGTTGCCGTCATCGCCGCTTGCATTAATTCCATTAGAGTGAGAAACAGCTAAGGTGCCACCATCTTTAACGTAAAGCGAATCCCCTAGCAAAGAAGCCGATGGATTTGCAATTACTAAACGCCCTGTATTTTCAATATTAGTTCTGTTAATTTCATTTGTTGGCGAGTTAATAGTAACAGTTCTTCCATTTCCAATAAATGCCTTATCGTTCAGTGTGCTTGGAACTGAACTGGAAGCCACACCATTATAGCCCTGTTTTGACCAGGTGTCGGGGTCTTCCCAGTTACCATCTTTTCTACTATAAAAATAAGTTGAGATTGCCTCGGCTTGTCCGGCAGTCCATTCGCCATCAAGCAAAAGCTGAGTTTCAGCAAGAGTATCTTTTTGATTTACTTCATCCACATAAAATCTATTATTAATTGGTTCTACTCCATAGCCCGAACCGGCATTGATATAATAAGTTCCACTTACACCATCGTAAGGTCTAAAAAGTAAGCAAAGCAAATACAATTCTTCAAAGCCCTGCACTTCATTTTGGTTATAACTAAATCTAACGCTATATCCACCCGGCTCAACGATTATACTGTCATAATCAATGCGCCAGTATTTTTTTAAAGCAACATTCTTTACTTCAGTTGCGTAATGCTCTGCTGCAACGCATTGAGTTGAAATAAAGGCATTTGTTCCGAACCTTGTTTCCCAAGCATTAAAAACATAACGGACTGGGCTGTAATACCTTGCAGTTGGGTTGGCAGGATTGTTTGGCGTTCCAATCGGCAGGCGGATATTCATATCGCTTGGAATATCACCGTATTTGCGAAGTTTTCTTATCAAAGTTCCGGTGCTAGCGCTGTCGCCTCTTGATGTAATGTGTTTGCCATCAGAAAAATTGTCTGTAATTGGGTCGGTTGAATAAGTTGAAACAGAATCCGGATAAATCATTGCAAGAGAGTCGATTGTCAAATTTGAGCGGTCTATGTTAAGCAAGCTATTAGAAATCAGCCGAAGAGCCGAGCTAATAGTCAAATCAGTTCCATAAGCAAGGTTAACCATTCCAATACCGCTTTTCCTAATCCAAAGCCGTTCCAAAGTCAAATCATTACCGGCAATAGTATCCTGATAGCCATCAAAAAACCGCAAAATTCCAAAACCATTTTGAGAATAAGTGCCTAAATGATTAAATTTGCCAGAAACAAATAAAGTGCTTACAGCGGAGTTATTATGAATAATTTCGCCACCGCTTTGCAAACTTATACCACCTTTTGCAGCTAATTTACTACCGGCATTCAAATAGATTTTTGCACCATTAGTAACAGTTAGCTGCGCATAAGCATTCGAATAAAGTATTGCAATGCTAATGCAAAGTAAAATTAATATTTTATGTATGTTTTTTATTCTCATAGTTTTTTTGTTTATGGTTTTCAGCTGTCAGCTATCGGCTGTTAGCTTTCGGCTGTCAGCTTTCGGCTGTCAGCTGCCCTTTTAGTTTTATCACTCAAAAATTCAATTTGTTTATTCATTCTAACAGTTTGTTTATTCATCCTAACCAGTTAGCTTGGTCAAACAAACACTTAGCTTGCTCATTCAAACACTTAGTTTGGTCAAACAAACACTTAGTTTATTCATTTCAAGTGTTAGCTTGTTCATTCAAACCCCTTTATAAAGCAAATGCTTTATTATAATGGAAATGACATTACTTAACACAGTCATTCTGAACGAAGTGAAGAATCCAGAAAAATATCTTTAAACCACAACTCTCTGGATTCTTCACTTCGTTCAGAATGACCGACAAATAACGATGTCATTGGTAACAGTTAACTTGTTCATTCGAACTGCTAGATTCTTTAAAACCATCGTCTCAATGGCTTAATCCATTACCTCAATTACACTTTTTTGTCTGAACCTTGATTTTCTTGATTTAAAGATTACCTGATTAAGAAAATCTGGTTCATCAAAGTTCTGTTGGCTGTCGGCTATCGGCTGTTAGCTGTCGGCTATCGGCTGTCAGCTGTCAGTTGTCGGTTTTTATTATTAATTATTCCAAAGAACAATTTCCTGTATAAATCTGAAATCTTTTAAATTCAGAGTAAACAATGGTAATTCGTAATCAATTGCTATTGCTGCAATAATTGCGTCTGGTATTTGCAATTTATGACTTAAAACAAATTTTTCAATTAATTGAGTGCTAATCAAGGATGCTCTTTCAGTAAAATGCAAAATTTTAAAATTATTAATTGTTTTTATTAAATAATCAAATTCATTTTTATTTCTAGCTCCTTGTAATATTTCCATAAAAGAAATGGAAGTAATAGCAATGCTTTCATCACCGATTTGGTTCAAATAATTTATTGTAATTGGTTCATTTTTCAACCAATTAATAATTACATTTGTATCGCATATAACTAGACCCTTTTCCATGCTTTTTCTCTTATCTGATTTACATCAATATCATAATCTGCCCAAATACCAGCTAAATCTTCAATTTTGCCTTTTGATTCTTTATTATGTTTAAAATCCACTTTGTAATCTGGAATTAAATCATAATTTATTTCGTTGCAATATTTATCCAAAATATTCATTATCATTGCTTTTTGCTCTGAATTTCTTACTTTTATACTTATTGTTTCCATAATAAACTCCTTTTATTTTAGCTGTCAGCTGTTAGCTGTCGGCATTCAGCTAATTCTTATATTAATCATTAGTCATTAGTAAAATAACCCAATAACCCAGTAACCTAATAACCCAATAACCTAATAACTTAATAACTTAATAACTTAATAACTTAATAACTTAATAACTCAATAACCCAATAACCCAATTTACACACCCCTGCTCTTCTCAAGAGGGGAATTAAGAAAATTATAACTGTTAAGACCTACAAAACTTTTAATTGTGGCAAATTCGCCATAATTAAAATTTGGATTATATATACTTTCCCACACACCAAGAAATTCAATAGTATTTCTATTTCGCAGCCAATCCGATATAAAAAAATCTCCATCTTTCGCTTTAATCATATCAGACAAGCAAATAAAATCAAAGTCATTGTAATTCATAACTCTGATATCTGTTCCTTTTACTATGATTTTTCTTTCTTTCATATCTTTTTGTTTTAGCAGTCAGCTGTCGGCTGTCGGCTATTCTTATATTAATAATTAACAATTAATAATTAATAATTAATAATTAATAATTAATAATTAACAATTAGCTATTCTCTCATATCTCGAATATTTTTTTGCTGTTTCTCTAATAAAACTATAGGGTTCCTCTATGTTAAAAAAAACGAAAGCAAGATATACATTTAATTTAAAATATCTTTCGTCTGGCACAATTTTCCTTTCCCAAACATCTTTAATAAATTCAAAGTCGAAGATTTTAAAAAGCTTAATAATTTCCGGAACGTCAGCCCAAATGAGAGTATGCTCAACGAGCAGTTTGTCGCTCAGATACTCTGCATCTTTATTATAGCTCCAGAAAATTCCGCTATTTTTAAGTTCTCCGTAAAGTTCTTCTTTCGTCATCTTCTTCTTTAAATTCAATTTTTTCGTAAATCTCTGCAAGTTCCAACGTTAATTCCAAGTTATCAAGACGAGCAACATCTTCTAACTTATCGCAAAACTGCACTTCCCAAAAATCCTCTTTTACTTTTTTCCATACTTCAACGTAAGGACGATTTTGCCTAACAATTAAATAATATTTCAAAGAATCTATTGAACGATAAAAATCAAATTTCTGGTTTTTATCGTAATCTTCTGTAGTTTTGGAAAGCACTTCTACAAGCACACTTGGATTTAGCAATGTATCGAATTCACCATCAATAAATTCTGCTTCACCACAAACGAGGGAAATATCAGGATAAGTATATAAACCATATTCCCGAATATAGACACGCATATCACTCATATAAACTTCACATCTGCGTTTTCTTACCTGTCGCATAAGTAAATAGTTTATATTTGAACAAATTATATTATGCTCACGGCTCGCTCCAGCCATTGCAAAAAATTCACCTTCATAGAACTCGCTTTTTGTTTCCGCTTGGCGTTCTATTTCAAGGTATTCCCGCTCTGTATATTTTTCTTTTTTTACTGCAGACATTTTTTTAATTGTTAATTGTTAATTGTTAATTGTTAATTGTTAATGTTTTTAGCTGTTGGCTGTCGGCTGTCGGCTGTCAGCTAAAAGTAAAGGAAGCAATGACTTATAACCATAAACCATAAACCATAATTCAGTCCCCAGCATTTAACCCCCAGAACCCAGCCCCTAATACTTTATTATATAATTCAACGTTATATATGGCTGCATATTGTTATGTGCCTGACCTCCGCCAGTGCTGGAAATGGTACTTGTCCTTAAAAAAGTATCTGGATCTGTTGCAGTATACATATTGTTTATTTTATATAGAGTATTATTAGTAGATAAAATGGAACCCACTCCATTTAATCTTGCTCCCAACAAATGATTATGGCTCGGCATCTCCCCTTCTGTTAAAGTATGCGTTTCTGCACCGCCACTTGAAGCAAGTAAATGGCTTGGACTGGTACCAATTGGTACTTTTCCACATAAATCCGGTAAATTAAAATTTGAACCGCTACCTCCATAAGTTGTTCCAATAACATTATATAAATTTGAATACGTTGTAATATCATAAGCACTACCGTCGCAAAGCAGCCAGCCATCTGGAGCAGTACTTCCTGCATAAGGGACAATCATTCCGGGTGGCAAAGTTGCTGCAACGCCTGTTGATGGAATATCTACAGTATGCTGACCGACTAAATTGTTCGGTGCTTTTAAAAGAATATAACTTGAATTGTCGCTTGGATTCTCAAGCCGTATGACTTGTTCTGTCCTAACACTTTGACACAAAAGAGCATTAAATAACATAAAACTAAATAATAATGCGAAATTGAAAGATTTTACTGAAAAAAACATAAAACCTCCGAGCAAATATATTTATTCGAACCTGTTAATTATTTCCTCTCTTAAAATAATAAAATAATTTTTACACGAATTTTCTGGATTCTTCGCTCCGCTTACCAATGACATCTTTTCTCAGTCATACTATCAACAAGTTGATAGCATGACTTTAATCTCTTTACTTTGCAAAGTTTAGAACAATGTCATCGCAATTTAAATAAAGGTCTTCCTTTATCTTGGGGTTCAGAATGACAGAATTAATCAACTATGATATTATTCGACCTACTAACTTCCACCCAATAAGAACCATCCCATATTAATTGAATAGTGTCAAATATATCACCAGACCAATCTCCCGTAAGTATGCAGTTTGTAGGATTACTTTCTGTATAATGCACGAGCAATGCGGTTCCACTTGATATTTTTTGCAAAATAATTATCTGCCCAACAGATGTTCCATCTGATAAAGTAAAAGTTCCGGTTAAATTAACCTTAATATAAGTTTTTCCAGCAGGATTGATATTTTCCGTGCCCTCTACTACTGTTGTTGGAGTGTAGGAAATACTTCCATCAACTAACAGGTTTTCTCCAATTCTGGTATTACTTGTAAAATAGGCAGTTCCAACAATATGCAAAGTAGAATCGGGCGAAGCAGTCCCAATTCCAATTTTACTTCCTGTATTTTTCAAAACACTACTTGCTACCCAGTCAGTTCCATTATACCTTAAAGTTTGATTTTCTTCTGTTCCAGCAGGAAGACCGGTGCCACCAGAGCCAAGAGCTACCCATTCAGTTCCGTTATATACTTTTAAACCTTTAGCAACATTATCATAATAGATTTTTCCTTCTGCTGCAGTTGGTTCATCTTCCTGTGGAATTAAAGTTAAAGAAATCGGGTCAATTTCGCCTGTTACCTGCAAATCACCAGTAATTGAAAATGTTCCTGCAGCCCATTTTAAGCTATCAGTACCTGAAATTTCATTATTAGAAGACCAAAAAGTAACTTGTCTTTGTGTAGCAGTAAGAGTAGTCATAGGAGCGGATAAGTTCCCTTTTAGTATTCCATTAAAACTACTACCACCGGTTCCACCTCTTGCAACTGGGAGTGTGCCTTCAGTTATTTTTGTAGCAGGTAAATTTGGGATAAATTCAGCTGTTAATGTGCGAAATTGTGGAGTTCCAGAAGTATTCCAAGGAGCTGCTAAAAAGGAATTCGCAGTTTGACTTTTCCAAGTTATAGAAATTGTATCATCATCGGTTATAGGAGAACCTGTAATATTAAATTCATTAGTTGGTATTTCTAATGCAACTGAAGTAACTGTTCCGCTACTTGCTAATGTTGCTGGTGCCCATTCTGTCCCATTAAACTGAAGAAGTTGGCTGGCAGTTGGTGGTTGTGAAGAAATATTAATATTTTTCAATTTATTAGCATTCCAAGCACTATCAGTAGGATTTTTTCCATCAAGCAAATCGGCATTTAAATTTGCAACTAAAGTATTTGAAGCGATGGTAAAAGGAGAAGTGCCAGTAGCAACAGTAGAAGTGAAGCGGGTAGCAGAGACAGCATCAGCAAGGTTTAGTCCACCGCTTGCTGTAAAATCAGTGCCAGTATTTCCAATATTTTCGATTAAATTATTCTGCATATTTATAGCGCCCGTCATACTTCCGCCAGCAAGAGGCAGATAAGGATAAGCATCGGCAGAAGTCTTAAGTTTTACCCAAGCAGTTCCGCTCCAATAATAAAAACCTGGAGTAACATCACTTGCTGTAGCAGTATTATAAATAAGCAAACTTGCTTCAGGGCTTGTTATTGTTGTATTATCATTTGTTCCTGTTAAAGCTACTCTTGGAATAAGCAAACCTTTTTTTGTTGGAAATTCTGTATTATTAGAAACATCTAAATCCAACAAAGCAGAGCTATTAGGGTTTTCAGTTCCAATTCCTACATTTTTCGTTTGAGAAAATAATGCAGGATTGAATGTTGAAAATAACAAAAGCAGAACTACTATACCTATTCCTATTTTTACTGCTGTTCTTTGGTTTCTCATTATTTTTACCATCTATTTTTTATATTATTATCATAATTTTAACTATATACTTTTTTTCATAATATAAAAATAACAATAAATTTTAAATTAATCAATACGTATAAATACTTAGTTGATTAAATAATTGACAATTGATAATTGATAATTGATAATTGATAATTGACAATTGATAA
>CAZCLJ010000076.1:7192-16944 GCA_964499465.1 uncultured Hyphomicrobiales bacterium | reverse complement strand
GAATATTAAGCAAACCATTTATAATCAATAACTACTGAATATTTTTTTTAAATTTCAGAACTCCAGCCCCCATAACGAAAATAAAGGAGTTAGGAGATTTGCTTCGTAAAAAACAAATGCGCAGTTAATCTCCCAAATAAATTTGGGAGTTACTCTAATTATTAGAATAACTCCTAAATTTATCTGGGAGTTATATGTTTGCAATTATGAGAAATTACATTATTTTTAATATCAGAACTATATTAATTGCGAAATAGCAAACTACGTGGCATCAGGAGTTCTGAATTTATGAATAATATAGGTTAAATAATTAACCTTACTCATTTCCCTCTTGAGAGTAGGGCTGATACTTTCTCTACTAGCCATACCATCAACAAGTTGATAGTATGGCTAGTGTAATAATTTTTTGAAAACCTAATAAACATTTCTTGTCATTTCGAACCTCCAAAAATGAAGGAAGACCTTTATTTTAATGGAGATGACAAAAGTAAAAGTGTAATGCTGACGGATGTCAGAATCCATCTTAAAAATAGTTTTTATAGGTCATTAGTCATTTGTTATTCGTCATTCGAATTTTGCTAACAACTAATGACCAATGACTAATGACTAAAATATTTCTTTGTCCATTCTCTTTAGGGAAAACCAAGATGGATTCTGACATCCGTCAGAATGACAAACTACGATGTCATTGGCAACCCCAAGATAAAGCAAATGCTTCATTATAATGGAGATGACATAAGGTTTAGAAAGATTAGAAGGTTTAGATAGTTTAGTTTCTTAACTTTCGCAAAGCTCCGAGAAACTCGTGCGAAAGTTTATATCAGTTAAAAGCAATTGTATTCACCCTTGACAGAGTTTATTTTTCTTTCAACTCCGTAGGAGTATCCTATTTGTAGAAATAATTATGAAAAAAAAGAAAAGCAACGTAGTTGCGACCTATCTTTACTACAAACAGAACACTCCTACGGAGTTTTGCAAACTCAAAATACTTTTTCTACAAACAGGAAGCAACTACGTTGCTTTTTCTTACACTTTGCGAAAGTTTCTTAACTTCCGTAAAGTTTTGTTTGTAAAAATTAGCGATGTCGTTTGCAACGAAGTGAGAAATTTCAAACTCTGTGGTAGCAATGATATGTGAGACTCTTCGCTGCGCTTACCAATGACATCTTTACCTTTGTCTGTCATTCTGAACGAAGTGAAGAATCCCAAACTCTGTGGTAGCAATTACTTGTGAGATTCTTCGCTGCGCTTCAGAATGACAGGGTTAATTGATGTCATCTAAATTTAAATAAAGGTCTTCCTTTATCTGGGGGTTCAGAATGACAGGGTTAATTGATGTCATCTAAATTTAAATAAAGGTCTTCCTTTATCTGGGGGTTCAGAATGACAGATTATATTACAATTATTATTAGCGGTTTGGTATGAAAGTAATTTTAACAATTTTTTATAAACTCTTAACTTTAAAGAAAAAAGTTCTTTTAAAATGCAAAAAAATATCGTAATTTTGTAATCTTGACTGCGGACGTGGCGGAATAGGCAGACGCGCTAGACTTAGGATCTAGTGAGGAAACTCGTGGGAGTTCAAGTCTCCCCGTCCGCACATTTTTTTATTAAACGAGGAATATTAAATTGGAAACAAGAATAACTGATTTAGACGGTTTAACTAAGCAATTAGAAATAACCCTGACCAATGACGAACTTGCACCGAAATTCGAGGAAAAATATAAAGAAGCTCAAAAATACGTTGAAATTAAAGGTTTTCGTAAAGGTAAAGTTCCTATGAATATGGTAATCCGTATGTTCGGTAAAATGATTCGCGAAAATTCGATTAATGAAATTGCAAATGATGTTTTCAAGCAAGTCAATGAAGAGAAACAGTTAAAAATAACAAGTGAACCAAAATTGGAAAATGCTGAATTAACCGATGACGGAGCAAGATTTGTTGTGCATTTTGAATCCACTCCATCTACTGAAATTGGCGAATACCGTGGAATACAGATTTATGAGCCGGTCCATATAGTTTCTGAAGAAAGTATCGACTCTGTAATTGAAGAAATTTCCTTAACCAAAGGAACTTTTGTTGATTCAGATGAAATTACCGATAAATACAATGAGGTTAAACTTGAGTTTGATGAAATCGACAAAGAAACTGGAGCAGTATTAAGTGATTCAGATAAAAGCCATGAACAAAAGATGCTCTTGCACAAAAGGGATATTCTCCCAGAATTTGTTGAATCTCTTATCGGTTTAAAAGTTGATGATTCTTTTGAATTCAATCCACATAATTTTGATGAAAAATCAGACGACATTCCTTTAAAAGTAACAGTAAAAGAAATTCGCAAAATTATTCCCCAAGAATTGACACCGGAATTTATTTCAGAATACTCAGAAAATAAATTCGATAATCTGCAGGATTTAAGAGACAGCTACAATTTTAAATTCCAGGAGCAATGGAACGAAAAATCAAAGAAGGAAATGAATATGCAATTAAGAGAACATCTCTTAAACGAAAATACATTTGAAGTACCTTCATATTTAGTTCAAAAAGAAACATATAGGCAATTTGAAGAATTTAAAAGACAATTTCCCGGCAAAGAACTACAATTTAGCTATGAACAAAATGGATATCTTTTCTCCGGAGTAGCTGAAAGAAATGTCAGATGGGCATACATAGTTGAAAAAATTGCTGAAAATGAAAATATAGCTGTAGAAGATTATGATTTAGATGAATATATCACAAAAATGGGCGAAGAAATTGCTAATGATGCTCAGCTATGTGAAAAAATCAGAAAATCTGAAGGTGTTAAGCAACTTATTTTAGACCAGAAAGTTATGGATTTCCTACTTGATTTTGCTGTTACTACCGAAATTCCTTTCGATGATTATATGAAAATGCAGCAAATGAAGCAGGAAGAAATGATGAAGCATATTAAAGATATTCCTCATCATCACCACGACCATGACCATAAAGAATTCGATAACGTCTATGATGACGAGTTAAATACTCTTGATGAAGATGAAAATTCTGATGAAGATGACTTCTGGGGTGATGACGATGAAGATATAAAAGAAGAAATTAATACTGAAGAAGAAATTAATACTAAAGATAATTTAGAAGATAAATAATTATGAAAGAAGAAATGCAAAATAGTTATTTAGTTCCGATAGTAATAGAACAAACCGGACGCGGCGAGCGTTCTTATGATATATATTCACGTCTTTTGAAAGAACGCATTATTTTTATAGGCGGACCTATTGACGATAATATTGCAAGTTTAGTAATTGCTCAACTCCTTTTCCTTTCGAGTGAAGACCCGAATAAAGAAATTAATATTTATATAAATTCTCCTGGTGGAAGTGTTAGCGCCGGTCTTGCAATCTACGATTCAATGCAGTTCGTAAAGCCCGAGGTTGCAACAATTTGCATAGGAATGGCTGCTTCAATGGCACAGGTTCTCCTTGCTGCAGGTGCTTCAGGAAAAAGATATGCTTTACCAAATTCAAGAATTCTTATGCACCAGCCACTCGGCGGTGCGCAAGGACAGGCAAGCGATATTGAAATCTATACCAAAGAAATGCTTCGAATCAGAGAAACCCTCTACGAAATCACCTCTAAACATACTGGCAAACAAATTGAGCAGATTAGAAAAGATGCCGACAGAGATTATTATATGTCTTCAAAAGAAGCATTGGATTACGGTATTATTGACAAAATATTAGATAGAAATACTTTTATCGGTAATGCTGAAGTTAATTCAGAGAAAAAAGATTAATTATGACAAAAAACGGAAAATATCCAAATCAAAAGACTTATAAATGCTCTTTCTGTTCAAAAAATCAGAATGAAGTTGCGCAGCTATATGAAGGTTTTTCAACTGGTGTTTATATATGCGATAGCTGTGTTAAAAGCATTTATGCACTTTTAGATGAGAAAAATAATACAAAACCTATTAATAAAGATTTTTCCCATAAACTTCTAAAACCTTCTTATATAAAGAAAAAATTAGATGAATATATTATTGGACAGGAGCATAGCAAGAAAGTACTCTCTGTTGCTGTATATAACCATTACAAAAGGATTTTTGATAAAAATCAAAATGAAGAATTTAAAGACGTTGAGTTAGAAAAAAGCAATATTTTGCTGCTCGGTCCGACAGGCACCGGAAAAACATTGCTTGCCCGCACTCTCGCCCGTATTCTTAACGTTCCTTTCGCAATAGCAGACGCAACAACGATTACTGAAGCTGGTTATGTGGGAGACGACGTTGAGACTGTTTTGCTTAGCTTACTTCAAAAAGTAGATTACGACCCCAAACAAGCTGAATACGGCATTATTTATATTGATGAAATTGATAAAATCGGACGGAAAAGCGAAAATTCAAGTATAACAAGAGATGTTTCCGGCGAAGGAGTTCAGCAAGCACTTCTAAAAATCTTAGAAGGCACTACTGCCGGTATTCCCCCAAAAGGTGGAAGGAAGCATCCGGAGCAATCGCTTGTGTATTTAAACACTCACAATATTCTATTTATTTGTGGTGGTGCTTTTGAAGGAATTGAAAGTATAATTGCAAACAGAATGAGAAAAGCTTCAATTGGATTTACTGCCCAAACTTTAGATAAAATTGAAGATAGAAATGATTTGCTTAATTTAGTTGAGCCGGACGATTTACTAAAATATGGATTTATTCCCGAATTAATTGGTCGTCTTCCAGTGCTTGCTGCTCTTGAAGAGCTTTCTGACGAAGCTATGCTTAGTATTTTAGTTTCACCCAAAAATGCAATAATCAAGCAATTCCAAAAACTCTTTGCAATGGAAAATGTGGAATTAGAGTTTGAGCAATTAGCTCTCGAAGAAATTGTTAAAAAAGCAAAAGTAAAAAAGACTGGTGCAAGAGCACTTCGTGCTATCGTTGAAGAAATTCTTTTACCCTTTATGTTTGAATTACCAGACTTAACTGGATTAGAAAAGTGTATTATAACAGAACAAACTGTTAAAAATGGCGAACCTCTTCTTATTTTTTCAAAGAAAAGTGTAGCTTCGTAAAAAATATTTGGTTTTTATAATTTTTTGTTTTAATTTTGTATTCTGTATATTAAATAGGATATAGGTAAATATTATGTTTGCAGTAGTAGAAATTGGTGGACAACAATTTAATGTTCAAAAGGAACAAATCGTAAGTGTTCCATTGTTAAAAGCAGATGCCGGAGATTCAGTTAAATTCTCCAATTTGCTTCTTTTATCTGAAAATGACAGTATTAAATATGGAAGTCCATACACTGACGGATGCGTAGTAGCAAAAGTTTTAGAGCATTGGAAAGATGAAAAAGTCCTCGTTTTCCATAAGAAAAGAAGAAAAGGATATCGTAAATTAAATGGTCATCGTCAAAAATATACGAAAATTCAAATCAGCGACATATCTGCTTCCGATATTAATGTAAAAACCGCGGTTGTAGATGATAGCACTCCTGATTATCTTAAAATTGAAAATAACTTATAAGGAGATATAGATATGGCTCATAAAAAAGGTGGCGGTTCTACCCGTAACGGACGCGATTCGAATGCACAAAGACGCGGAGTAAAATTATTCGGCGGACAATTTGCTAAAGCTGGTAATATTATCATAAGGCAATGCGGTACTAGATTCCACCCCGGTAAAAATGTCGGGCTTGGGAACGATTATACTATTTTTGCCCTTATTGATGGTCAAGTAAAATTTGAACACAAAGACAGAAGCAGACTTAAAGTGTCTGTTTATCCTATAAATTAACATTTTATAACTCTACTTGCAAAGGGACTTGATTTAGATAAGTCCCTTTTTTTTTTATGAAAAATATTGGCATTTTCGGCGGAACTTTCAATCCACCGCATAAATCTCATCTTAGAATTGCTAAATGCTTCATCGAACAGATGAATTTAGATTTATGCTATTTCGTTCCTACTTTTGTTTCTCCTTTTAAAATTAACCCAAATAATTCAGAAATTATTGATAAAAGGCATATTTTAAATATGCTTAACTTGTTAGTAAATCAAACTCCTTCCATAGAAATATCTAATTGCGAAATTGAAAAAGAAAGTATTTCTTATACAATTGAAACTATCAGACACTTTAAAGAATTGTATCCAGATTCAAATTTATTTCTTCTAATTGGTTTGGATAATTTAGTTAAATTCCACAAATGGAAAGATTACAGGGAAATTTTAAAACTAGCTAATCTTACTATCGCACCAAGATTTTTTAATTCCAATAATTTCATCTTTTCTTCTCAAAACAAACTTCCAAATTCAGAATTATACAAATACAATGATATAGAATTCTATTATCTAAAAACTGAGGCAATGAATTACTCTTCAAGCGATATAAGAAAAAATATTGCTGCTGGAAAACCGGTAAGTGAATTTTTAACAAAGGAAGTAGAAAAATATATTTTGTTAAATAAACTTTATTTAATTGATAATTGATAATTGACAATTGACAATTGACAATTGACAATTGACAATTGACAATTGACAATTGATAATTGATAATTGACAATTGATAATTGACAATTGATAATTGATAATTGATAATTGATAATTGACAATTGACAATTGATAATTGATAATGTGCCTTGTTCTAATACCAAACCGCTAACTAATAGTGCAAAATCTTAATGTCATTTCGAAACGAAGTGAGAAATCTCAAAGTCTGTAGTGACAAGAAGTTATGAGATTCTTCGCTGCGCTTCAGAATGACAGATTACATTACTATTATTGTTAGCGGTTTGGTATAAATAACCATTAACCACTAACCACTAACCATTAACCACTAACCACTAACCACTAACCGATAGCCGACAGCCAACAGCCGACAGCCGACAGCCAACAGCCAATAGCCGATTTTTCTAAGTAATTTCAGAAAGCCAGTAGCGAACAACGTTAACAACTTTTTTTGTGGGTTGGCTTTTGACTTTACTATTTAACTCCAGAATTTTTTTCTTGAAGCTCTCAAAAGTTCTTGAGTAATCTAAATTATTCCTTCTTAAAGCAATTAAAACTAAATTGGTAATGTCTTTTTTTGAATATTTTGATTTCGGTTCTTCTTTTTTATAAATATCAATTGTTTTTTTTGTATCGAAATTATAGCGTTTTATGTCGTATTTTCCCATTTTTACTTCCTTATTTCCATTTCAAAAGAACCTTGTCGCGGGTAAATAATGTTAGATTTATCAGTAATAGTTTTTATCGTAAATTTTAAATTACTTTTCTCTTTGATTAGCTGCTGCAAAATGTTTTCCTTTGAAAATTGAAGTTCAATGATTTCATCGTTTGCAAATTCAATTTTCTCGGGTCTTATATTGCCAATAGATGAGTAAGTAAATATTTTATTTTCAATAAGGAAAAGCAAATCAACAGGTTCTAAAATATATAAAATTATTTTATAATTAGTGTTTAGAAGTTCTTTAAATTCAAAAGCGAAACTAATCATATTCTCCGCTTCACAGTAACGTGCAGTTTTCAGGATTTCGCCGACCTGGTGCATTTCCGCTAAACTTTTATCTAATTCAATTACTCCGGAATTTTTCCAATTTTCTAAATTGCTAAACTTTCCATTAATATTAATATTTAAAATATTCTGCGATTGAGTTTGGATTTGAATATTTTTTCCTTTTCCAATTGGATACTTTATTTCATCTGGAATATTTTCGTCAATAGCTAAATAGACCTGCTCAAGATACCAGCGGAAAAGCACATCGAAATCATCTTTGTTTTCTACGTTGTGCTTTGAGCCATACCACCAGAACCAGTCCGAACCTTCAGCGATATAAATCAAATTCAGTGCTTTTTGGTAACTTTCTTTGCTAATAATATTCTTTTTTTCTTCGATTTTTTTTCGGGCAATAGCTAGAGTTGCCCAAGCGATTCTGTCTTCCTTTTCGCCAATCCAGATGTCGAAATTTGCATTAATCCAGGAGCCGGCTCTAATGCTTTTTACTGGAGGAAGGTACTCAAGCCGCTCCGGTTCAATAGCATCAGAAAATGTAAGGGAATGAAATTCACTTTCGTTGGAAAGTTGTTTGAAAAGTTCTTTGCAAAAAGGAACTCCATTTTCGCGGTAGTATTCCCAGCAGTTCTCGCCATCAAGAATTATTGGAACTACAGCATAACGAAGAGCATCTTCACCGCAATTACTTATGATTTCACTCCTTATATTTCTTAGCCGTTGGCAAAAATCACTTGCTGCATCGAAATGATTCCAGCGGGAATATGTAAAACCAATAGCATCGGAGAGTTGATGGTCACGGAAAAGCATTGCTATTTCGCTGCCTTCTATTTGAATTTTTCTTGGAAAATATTTGTCGGTATTGCGATATTTTTCCTTCAAGCTATTAGCAAGAATTTCCTCGTCGCTCGCTGCCCATTTGAAACCCGCTTCAGCAATTAATTTCAGGGTTTCATTTGAAACAGAACCTTCTGAGGGCCAAATTCCATTAACGTTAATTCCATAATTTGCATTTACGTATTCTTTAGCTTGCTTGATTTGGCTTAAAGCATCTTCAGGAAATCTGAAGATATGGTTAGGCATTGGAAGGTTTGGCATCGCCTCTTTTGCTGATTCACTATTGCAAAGTAGCGGCAGAATCGGGTGATACATCGGCGAACAACTTAACTCCACCTGATTTTTTAGCGATATAATTTTTAGAAATGGTTCTATATTTTCAAGCACTTTGATTTGTTCATCCAAACATAGCATTTTTTCCTGAACTGAAAAATTTGTTCCCTTTTCAAATAACTTTTTTATACTATCTTTCTTTTTTGAAAAATATCCAAACCAGGTAAGATTATACCAAACCTGCAAATCTAACCACTCCTGCTCAGTCGCGTATTTTATGAAATTTTCCTTATCTTTTGCTTTATTGTAGAGTTCGTTAAAACGAGAGTAAGGGACTATCATATTTTCCACATTGCAAAGAAAAAAAAGGCGTAGTATTTCGCTTTTTTCGTTATTTGTCAGGTTTTCTGGAGCTTTTATTGTTAGCTTTTGAATTTTATCTATAGTTGCTCCGCTGATGTAATCACTAATCTGCATTAGCAAAGATGGCACCAAGTTGATAGTATGTTTTAGATTGGGATATTCATTAAAAAGCAATGGTAAATCAAAATAATCCTTAACGCCATGTAACCTGACCCAGGGAAGAATAAATTCCCCCTCCTTTTTATAATAGGGCTGATGAAAATGCCATAATATTGCTATATTTAGTGGTAACATATTCTTTACTCAAAATTTATACTATCTAAAAATAAGGAATTTTTTTGGAAAAGAAAAGGAAAATTAATTGATAATTGATAATTGACAATTGATAATTTTTCTGTCATTAGCAACCTAACGATAAAATAAGACCTTTTTTAAATAGAGATGACACAAGGTTTAGAAAGATTAGAACTCCTAACCCCATAACGTAAATAAAGGAGTTAGGAGATTTATCTCGTAAAGAATAATTTCGCAGTTAATCTCCCAAATAAATTTGGGAGTTACTCTAATTATTAGAATAACTCCTAAATTTATTTAGGAGTTATAAGTTCAGAACTCCTGATGCCTCGTAGTTTGCTATTTCGCAGTCTTGTCATTCCGAAACGAAGTGAGGAATCTCAAATTCTGTGATAGCAATGACTTGTGAGATTCTTCGCTGCGCTTCAGAATGACAGACAAACTAAAGATGTCATTCCGAAACGAAGTGAGGAATCTCAAATTCTGTGATAGCAATGACTTGTG
>CAZCLJ010000076.1:0-7092 GCA_964499465.1 uncultured Hyphomicrobiales bacterium | reverse complement strand
AGATTCTTCGTTGCCAATGACATCGCTACTAAAATTTTTACACTATTCTATTAAGTCTATATAAAATAAGCTAATAAGGTTTTATCAACAGGTTGAAATTTTTCTACTAAGGTTTATCATAAAAATAAGGTTAGATTTTTTTTATAGCTTGGATAATTCATCCGATGACTTCCCAGTCATCGGTTGAATAGACTCAGTAACGATTTTAGAATTTAATAAAAATTAGAGAAAAAACTTATTTTTTTTTGAAAACCTTAGTAGAAAATATGCACCAAAAATCAATAAACCTTATTACCTTATTTTAAATTTTCTTTTACACAACTATTTGATAAGAATTATGTCATCTCTATTAAAATAAAGGTCTTATTTCATTTAAGGTTCTGAATGTCATTTTAAACTACTCTAATCAAATACTATTGCTTTCAAAATTAAATCGTGCAAACCAACAAGTTCACCATCAACTTTGTTGTCTTCCATTAGTTCCCTGAACTGTTTTTTACAATTAGCACAGGGCGCAACAACATAATGGGCTTCAGTTTTCTTAATTTGTTCTGCTTTAATTTTTCCGGAAACCAGTGTCCTGTATTTCCTGATTTCGTCAATAGAAACAGTTCCGCCGCCACCACCGCAACAAAAGTTTTCTGTTCTATTTGGGGTCATTTCAACAAAATTATTCGAAAATGCGCTGATAATTTCACGCGGTTGCTCTACTATCCAGCCCTGTCTTGCTATGTTGCAGGGGTCGTGGTATGTAATCCGTTCAGTTACTTTGCTTGGGTCTAATTTTATTTTCCCTTCTTTTAAGAGTTTATGGGTCAATTCCATAATATTGAGCATCTGTGGGCAGTCGTCTCCCTTCCAGTATGTTTTCAGGAAAGTAGCACTACGACTGGCATGCCCGCATTCACCTATCAATATCTTCTTTGCTTTCAAACGCCTTGTTTCTTCTTCCATCTTTTTCAAAACTCTGCCAAGGACTAAATCGCTGTAAAACAGTCCGTAATTTATTGCATCAAAATATTTAGAACCAATAGTCCAGCTAATTCCGGCAGAATGAAGAACAGCAGCTATTCCCATCAAAGTATCTGCTTCCATCATAAAGTCCGATACCGGTGCAAAGAAAATATATTCAGCATTTTCTACATCAACTGGAAATTTTATGTCAACTCCGGTCATCTCAAGCAATTCTTCTTCAAGAAACTCAAGAGAATCTTTCAGTGCAATAAGCGGAATGCCTGAAGTATTCGCTGTTTCGCCGTGAAGTTGCTCGCGTGTTGAAATGACTAAGGCGCGAGGCACCAAATTCATTTCTGCCATTATATAGCGAGCAAGATGGGTAAGCAAACCGTGGTCAATCCCGGAAGGACATTCTAAAACGCACTTTCGGCAAGCAGTGCAATTCCAAAAAGAATGAGCCATTTTGTCTATATGCTCTTCTGTCAGTTCAAAGCCACCAAATACCCTTGCAAAAATACTTCCTTCCAAAGAAAAATATCTCCTATAAACGCTCAGAAGTAGTTCTGAACGATAGCAGGGAATATCATTTAAATCGCGTGTAGTTAAATAAACATGGCAGGAAGTTGAGCATCGTCCGCATTTTGCAGATACTTTTATATAATGCTCTAAGGCAATTCTGTAATTTGAATGTTTTAGTATCGAAGCAAAGATGTTGAGAAATTCTGTAACTCTGTCCCCCGTTGGTGGCTTTTCTATATTGTATTTCATTTCAGGTATTTGCGTTGCTTCTTCTCTTTTATTTTGCATTACGGCTTTTCTTTCATTTCTCATTAATTTTGAGCAAATTCTATTTTCAAAATTAAAATTTAAAATTTGAAAAATAATAGAAAATTTTTTGTAGCTTACATTATTCACTCAACTTTCCTAGTAGATTAAATGAAGTAAATATAGAGTAGTAGTGCTTTATAAATAAAATAATATGTTTTTATCCTTAAAAAATACTTCATTAATTAATAGAACCTTTTAACACCTCCCCTGCCCCTCCTTATTAGGAGGGGAATAAGAACTGTTCTATGTTTTAGCGTTCCCCTCCTAACAAGGAGGGGTAAGGGGAGGTGTATTTATAGTCTTTTTTACCACTTTTGTTCTTTTCTATATTATTTATATATTACAAACACTTATGTCAACTAGGAAAGTTGAGGTATTCATAAATAAAGAGTGGATTCTTTATTACTCATTACCAAGTTGCACTTGGGAATGTAACTTTCACTAAAGCTATGCTTTAACTCTTTAATCATAAAAAAATGAAAAGCACTGCTTGAAAAGATATCTTCCTTCCCAAGTGCAACTTGGGAAGGAGTTCAAAATAACTTTTTTCAATATTATGAATAATAAAGGTTAGAAAAAAGAAAATATTTATAAAAATTCAATTGAACTTTTTTGTAATTTTGTTTTATTATCAATCATTGATAGTATTGCAAAAAAAATTAATTGAAAAAGAGAGATATGTCATTGAAAAAACAAGAAAAGAAATCACTTGTAGTTCCGGACAAAGTTTATGAAGATGATTTTGATACAACGCTTCGCCCTAAAAGTTTTGAAGAATTTACCGGACAGAAGAAAATAGTTGAGAATTTACGTGTTTTTATTCAGGCAGCAAGGAAAAGGAAAGAGCCATTAGACCACGTTTTGCTAACAGGACCGCCCGGACTCGGAAAAACTACTCTTAGCTACATAATTGCAAAAGAGATGGAAAGCAAAATAAAAATCACCTCAGGTCCCGTCCTCGAAAAGCCCGGCGACCTCGCAGGTTTGCTTACAAATTTAGAAGAATTTGATGTACTCTTTATTGACGAAATTCATCGCCTCTCCCCTATTGTTGAAGAATATCTTTATTCGGCAATGGAAGAGTATCGTTTGGATATAATGATTGATTCCGGACCTTCAGCAAGAACAATTCAACTAAGCATACCACATTTTACTCTTATTGGTGCTACGACACGCGCCGGATTGCTCACTGCTCCATTGCGTTCCCGTTTCGGAATTTCAAATCGTTTGGATTATTATAATAATGACGATTTGTATAATGTAGTGATTCGCTCTGCTGCACTACTTAATGTGAAAATTGACAGAGAAGGTGCTTTTGAAATTGCATCGCGTTCCCGCGGAACTCCCCGTATAGCAAACCGATTGCTAAGGCGGACAAGGGATTTTGCCGAAGTTAAATCTAATGGTGTAATCAACAACGAAATAGCAAAAATGGCTCTGATAGCTCTCGAAGTCGATGAATTTGGTTTAGACGATATGGACAAAAGAATTTTACTGACTATTATTGAAAAATTCGATGGCGGTCCAGTCGGAGTTAACACGATTGCTGTTGCTGTTGGCGAAGAAGCCGGCACCATTGAGGAGGTTTACGAACCATTCCTTATTCAGCAGGGATTTTTACAAAGGACTCCCCGCGGAAGAACTGCTACTGAACTTTCTTATAAGCATTTCGGCTACAGCAAAAACCGAGATAAAGATTTTTTATTTGAATAGTTCATCTCACAAATTCCCCTCTTGAGAGGGGATTAAAGGAGTGTGTTCTTCAGCTTTCGTATGGTTCATAGTTTATGGTTTATAGTTTTCGGAGTCGGTTGTTGGTTATTAGTTATTAGTCTTTAGTAAAAGAAAAAATACGAATGACAAATGACAAATGACGAATCACCATAAACCAATAACGAATTATAACAAGAACACACCCCCTGCCCCTCTCAAGAGGAGAATTAAAGAACGTATCAGCCCTGCCCCTCTCAAGAGGGGAATAAGAAATTGAATAAAAAAAAGTATATGCAATGCAATTTTTAACTCCTTCCCAAGTGCAACTTGGGAAGAAGTGATAAAGAATTTACTTTTTATTTATGAATAATATAAATAATATTTTTTAATAATTTTTTAGGAGTTTACAATGAAAAAAGTTTTCTTATTTATTGCTATGGCACTCATAATAAGTGCCTGTTCCAATTCAAATGACCCTGAACAAAAGTCGCCTCCAACAGAGTTAAACACTCTAAAAATTTGGATTAACTATGATATGAGTACTCTTTCATCAACATTAAAGCAATTAGCTTATCTTGTAGGGATTACCGGCACCGACACTGCTAACATTAGAAGTGTATTGAAGCCATTTATGGAAACAAATGAATTTGGTTTCGATATTACATATATATCACCAGAAGGTATCATAACAATGGTTGAGCCAGAACAGTATTCTGTTGTTATTAATAAAGACCTGAGCCAAGAAGAAAGCTATCTGCGAATGCTCCAAACAAAAGATGTAGTTTTCAGTTACTCTTTTAACGCTTGGGAAGGAATTTGGGGAGCCACTCTTGTATGCCCAATTTACAAAGACGGTGAATATCTTGGAGCTTTATCAGTTCTAATTGACGTCAATGAATACTTAAAAGGATTAATCAATAAACTTGAATTAAAATCAGAATCCGGACTTACTTTATGGGCATTCGAAAATATTGGCACCGTCTTAATTTACAGAAAAAATGAAGAAATTGGCAAAAATATATTTACTGATGAATATTTTGATGAATTCCCCGGATTACGAACTGCCTGTGAATCTATTATTGGAGCTGTTTCAGGAAACACAAGCTATGAATATACAAATGAAAACAATCAGAAGAAAAAAAGAGAAGTCTGGTGGAATACTGTGAGCATTCACGGAACCGAATGGAAACTTGTAAGCGAACAAGAATAAGTTGAAGCAATAGACAATATTGTTAAGGTGAAAAGAAAATGTAGGTTACAGGAATGCCTGTAACCTACAGGTATAAATTATTTAATTTCATTTTAAAAATGTTATAATGTCATTCAGAACCCCAAGATGAAGTAAGAACTTTATTTAAATGGAAATGACAAAAGGTTTTGAAAGATTAGAAGGTTTAGAAAAGTTTAGATTTTTGAACTTTCGCAAAGTTAAGAAACTTTACGAAAGTTAAGAAAAAGCAACGTAGTTGCTACCTGTTTGTAGAAAAAGCATTTTGAGTTTGCAAAACTCCGTAGGAGTGTTCTGTTTGTAGTAATGACAGGTCACAACTACGTTGCTTTTATTTTTTTCATAATTATTTCTACAAACCGGATACTCCTACGGAGTTGAAAGAAAACAAATCTCTTCCTACAGTAAGTTCAAATGCTTTTAACTGATTTTAAACTTTAACAAAGTAAAAAGAGTTAAACACTTTCGCACGAGTTTCTTAACTTTACGAAAGTTAAAATTCTAAAATTCTAAAATTCTAAACTATCTAAACTTTCTAAACCTTTTGTCACTTCCATTTAAATAAAGGTCTTCCTTTATAATGGGGTTGCCAATGACATCTTTTTAGTCATTCTGGAGTATGTCAGCACCTGTCTTGCTTTTTAGTCATTAGTCATCGTCATTAGTTTGTAACTACTAATGACTAATAACGAATGACTAATGACCTATTGGTAATACTTATGTTGAAATTTAATTTTATATAATAAAATCTGCGAAATAACAAACTACGAGACATCAGGAGGTCCCGAATTTACCAAACAATAGCATCGGCAGCGGATTGTGCTAATTTGTATGCCTCTTCAGTTGAATTGCCTAAAGCTGTAATATGTCCCATCTTTCTGCCTATTCTCGACATTTTTTTATTATAAAGATGAAGCCACACTTTTTTATGACGCAAAAGCTCTTCAATGCTTTCCGGCGTTCCAATCCCTTCTCTTGTTCCGAGTAAATTTATCATAGCTGCAGCAGGAGTTATTAGTTCAGGAGAACCAAGCGGAAGATTAAGCACTGCCCTAATGCAGTTTTCGAATTGGGAAGTATAGCAAGCTTCAATAGTGTAGTGCCCGGAATTATGAGGACGGGGAGCAATTTCATTAACCAAAATTCTGTTGTCTTTTGATAAAAACAGCTCAACACCGAAAATGCCAATTCCATCAATTGATTTAACACAATTTAGTGCTGCTTCCTGTGCCTGCCTGCAAAGTTCCTTGCTAATTTCTGCCGGCGCTATAACAGAATGGCAGATATGTCTGTATTGAACTGTTTCCACACAGGGATAAACTGCAATCTCGCCATTTAAATTCCGTGCAACAAGGACAGCCAGCTCCTTTGAAAAATCAATAAATTCTTCAATCATAAGCTCCCTGCTCGGATTATTTTTATGAAAACGTTCAATTGCAGAAGCACATTCATCTTCATTAAAAGCAGTTGCATTTCCATATCCGTCATATCCATATTTTCTCGCTTTAATAACAACCGGATAGCTTTTCTCTTTAGCAAAATTCAGTGCATCATCAATAGAATTAACCATCTGGAAGCTTGGAACTTCAATTCCAGCATTATGGAAAGTTTCCTTTTGAATATACTTGTCCTGAATTAGCCGAAGAGTATTTGGAGAAGGATAAATAGGACGTTTGGCAGCTACTTTGTCTAAAATTACTGGGTCAATGAATTCATTTTCCAAAGTAACAATATCGCAACTTTCAAGAAATTGTTCAAGGATTTCATCATCTTCCCAGGACCCGACAAATTCACTTTGAGTCATATCACCTGCCGGAGATGATTTTTCCTTTTCAATTACTGAAACATTAATACCTAAACGATAAGCTGCATTAGCAAGCATTTTTGCAAGCTGCCCACCACCGAGTATGCCCAAAACTAATGGGCTGTTTTTTGTGTAAGATTTAATCATAGTTTTTTATTTGTTTACTTGTTGATTTGTTGATTTGTTTAATTGTTTATGGTTTATGGTTTATGTGTTTATGTGTTTATGTGTTTATGGTTTATGGTTTATGGTTTATGGTTTATCAACCCAATAACCTAATAACCTAATAACCTAATAATCCAATAACCCAATAACCCAATAATCCAATAATCCAATAACCTAATAACCCAATAACCCAATAACCTAATAATCCAATAACCTAATAACCCATTAACCCAATAACCCAATAACCCAATAACCCAATAACCCAATAATCCAATAACCTAATAACCTAATAACCTAATAACCTAATAATCCAATAACCCAATAATCCAATAACCCAATAACCCAATAACCTAATAACCCATTAACCCAATAACCCAATAACCCAATAACCCAATAA
>CAZCLJ010000075.1:0-17229 GCA_964499465.1 uncultured Hyphomicrobiales bacterium | reverse complement strand
CCAATAACCCAATAATCATTAATCATTAATCATTAATCATTAATCATTAATCATTAATCATTAATCACTAATCACTAATCACTAATCACTAATCACTAATCACTAATCACTAATCACTAATCCAATTATTTCACAATTTAAAATATTCAGGCAAGATTAACGTAAATTCATTAATTTTGAGAATTATTATTTGCAATTTTTATTATGAAAAAAGTTTTTTTATTTATATTAATTATCATTCTTGCTGCCTGTTCTTCTGTTAAGCAAACAACTACTTTAAAAGATAGTAATTATACGTCTGTTGAATGTAGTAAATATAAATCATTCAAGATAAAAGGCGATTTTGCTGGTGGAGGTGAAAATGATGCCCAATCTGCCCAACTTTCTATAAATATTGCTTCTGTTGATTCAATTCAGTTAACTATAAGCGCTCTTTTTGGAGTTCCAGTCGGCAGCTTTTATGCAAATAAAGATTATTTTTCTATTTTTAATATGATAAATAATACAATTTACGAAGGCACTCCAAACGAAAAAAATATCAAACAAACAATCAATATACCTATTTCTTTTAGCGATTTGGTTTCAATTTTAAAATCTACAGTTCCTTTTTCTTTTAATGATTATCAGGAAGAAAGTAGCAGCAGCCAAAAACTTTTCAGATATAATAAAAATTCAGAATTTGTCGATTTCGCATTGTTTTCAGAAGATTTCCAGTTAACTCAGTATCAGCGAAAAACCCGCGATGGTAAAATAGTTTTAGATGTTGCCTTTCAAAATATCATTATTGTTGATGATTGCAATTTAGCTCAAACTATAATAATGGATTTCCCGCAAAGCAAGATGAAAGCAACACTTGGTTTCAATAAAATTGAAGTTGTAAGCAGTTTTGATAAGCAATTCAGTATAAAAAATCCCGGTTCAGTAAATAGAATTAATATGGACGAAATAGATTGAGAGCAGTTTTACACATATATTTTCTTTTATTCCTTGTTGGAATTGCTTCTTCTCAGACGGATTCAATTTTATTAAATCAAAGCCAAATAAAGATTAATACTTCAAAAATTGATTCAGCAAGTTCAAAGAAGAAATCAAAATCCGGCATTGATTCCATTATTCAATTTTCTGCAAAAGATACAGTCCGCTTTCTTTTTAAAACGAAAAAAATGCAAATGCAGGGAAATGCAAAACTGCATTACAAGACGCAAAAATTGAATGCCGACTACATTGAAATAGACTTCAATGAATCAACATTAAGTGCGGAAGGCAAAAAAGATTCAACTAATAAGTTTATTGGTTTTCCAAGTTTTATGGACAATAAGGAAAACTATGTTGGAAGTAAGGTGCAATTTAATTTTAAGACGCAGCGGGGAAACATTGTCCTTGGTGAAACAGAGATGAGCGAGGGCTTTTATTTTGGAAGTAAAATTAAAAAAATCAGTGAAAATGAGCTGTTTGTAAAAGACGGCTGCTATACCACTTGCGATGCTCCTCATCCGCACTACTACTTCGGCTCTCCGGAAATGAAAGTTGTTTCTAACGACAGAGTTTTTCTCGACCCAATTGTTTTTTACGTAGAGGATTTGCCAATTTTTATCATTCCGTTTGGGCTATTTTTTCCAAGTCAAGGTGGAAGACAATCTGGTATTATGATTCCATCATTTTTCTTTTCTAAAAGCAGAGGAACAGTTATTGAAAACCTCGGTCTTTTCCTGAATTTAAGTGAATATTACGATACTCAGTTTCTAGTTGATTTTTACTCAAAAGGCGGCTATATGCTAAAAAACAGGACGAGGTGGAAACTGCTCAACTATTACGATGGTTATTTTAATTTGGATTACGGAAAAGTTCGCTTCGACCCTGATGACAACTTTTCAACTAACTGGAGTTTCCAAATGAGCCATAATCATAATATTTCTCCTCAGGACAAAATTGTTGCTTATCTTAATTTTTCATCGCAAAACTATAACAAAAATACTTCTACCAATATTTACGAAAGAATTCAGCAGGATATTACTTCAAATGCTTCATACACAAGTAGCTTTGACGATGGAACATCATTTTTCGTTAGCTATTCCCGCAATCAAAACATTATAAATAACACTTACAACCAGAGTGGACAGGTTACTTATTCAATACCGCAAATGTTTCCACTGAAATCACTTTTTGCAAAGAAGAACTGGCTAAGCGACATTTCATTTATATACAGGGCAAATGCTAACTGGAACGAAGCAAAGACCATTACAACAAGCCCGGACACTTCATATCACATAAAAGCCCAAAGGAAAATTTCGCACTCACCTTCAATTTCTATTTCGCCTAAACTCGGGTATTTTACCATTACTCCATCACTAAATTTCAATGCAAACAACTACTTCAGAAAAGTAAAAAAGCAATTCAATCCGGAAGATTCCAGCATTACAGAAAGCTATGAAAACGGCTTTTTTACAGAATATAATTTTTCTGCTGCCGTTAGCTTATCAACCCGACTTTATGGAATAGTAAACCCAAAAATTTGGGGAATAAATTCGATTAGGCATACATTTCAGCCAACTTTTTCTTTTTCCTGGACGCCGGATTTGTCTGATAAAAAATACGGATTTTATGACAGCTATTACGATGAAAAGTATAATCAAGATGTAATGTATTCTGTCTATGAACTTGATGGTGGCGGAATAGCATCAAGGCAGCGTTCACAATCGCTTTCATACAGCTTTTTAAATAGCTTTGAGGCAAAAGTAGCTCAGGATACCGCAGCAGACAAAGTTGTAGAATTGATGCGTTTTACTCTGGGTGGCTCATATAATTTCGTTGCAGATTCACTCAAATTCAGCGATTTGAATTTGAGTTTCAGGACGCCGAGTATTTTGAATATGAACTTAAACGGTTCTGCCGGTTTCACTCTTTATGACCAGGACAAAAGAAACGCAGGGCAAACAAACGAAACATACTCAAAAGTAAACCGCTTCTTAATTAGTGAAGGAAAGGGATTAGCCCGACTGACTAACTTTAGTTTGCAACTTTCTACTACATTTTCGTCTGCCGGGAGTTCTGACAATACTACTTTTGGAACAGAAGTCAAAGACACAGCAAAAAAAGAGGAAGCTGGTTTGGGGGAAAGATTCACTCAAAGAATGGAGTATTCGAGTTATGAAAGAGATTTATATGGAGATAACTCGCCCGGCTATTCAAATGTTAATATTCCCTGGAATTTATCTTTCAGTATGAATTTCCAGTATTCCCGCTATTTAATGAATAACATTCAAAGGAATTTAACTGCAAATGCAAGTTTTTCATTCAATTTGACAAAAACATGGGCTTTCCAAACAACAGCAAGCTATGATTTTATTGATAATGAATTTTTAACCCCGGTTATTACTGTTACAAAGGATTTGCATTGCTGGCAGCTATATTTTCAGTGGTATCCCATCGGATACAGTCAGGGATTTTATTTACGTTTCTCAATCAAAGCACCACAGCTTCAGGATATGAAAATAGAGAAACGAAATAATCCAATGGTAAGGTAAAATTAAACATCTACAAGGTAGTAAAATAAAAGTGACGTTCATAGCCCCAAAAAAAAAGACTTTTTTGAACTTGAAATAACTTCACTAAAAGTATAATGCTGACGGATGTCAGAATCCATCTTAATAATAGTTTTTTTAGGTCATTAGTCAATAGTTATTAGTCATTAGTATTTTTATAAACAAATAATAACTAAAAAGCAAGATGGAATCTGCCATACGCAAGAATGACAATTAAACTGTCATTCTGAAGCGCAGCGAAGAATCTCGCAAGTCATTGCTAGTGTTATAATTCGTTAAAAGACTTATTATATTGTGTCATTTCGAAACGAAGTGAGAAATCTCACAAGTCACTGCTACTACAGAACTTGAGATTCCTCACTTCGTTTCGGAATGACAAGAAATGTTTATTAGGTTTTCAATAAATTATTACACTAGCAAATAGCATGAGATTCCTCACTACGCTACAGAATGACATATCATCTTGCTTATGTTGTTATTGATTTGGTATAGGAGTTGAAATTTTATAATAAATTAATCTTGTTTAGTATTCAGTAATACTTTCTTTTATTGATTTTAGAAGATTCAGAACTCCTGACCCCTTAAAGAAAATAAAGGAGTTAGAAAGGTTGCCTCGTAAAGAATAATTGCGCAAATTATAGCAAAAAGTATGTCATTTTGAACCCCAAAATGAAGTAAGTGCTTTATTTAAATGGGAATGACATCGTTTATCATAGTCATTCTGAACGAAGTGAAGAATCCAGAAAAATTTCTTTTAACCACTACTCTCTGGATTCTTCACTTCGTTCAGAATGACCGATAAAAATAAAGATGTCATTGGTAACGAAGTGAAGAATCTATAGTTCTGTGGTAGCAATGAGTTGTGAGATTCTTCACTTCGTTTCAGAATGACAAGACTGCGAAATTGCAAACTACGAGGCATCAGGAGTTCTTAAAGTATAAGAAGATAAAGAGTATATATTTTTTAGAACGGAAATAATGTTTTTGATTAATTGACTATTATTTTTATTCTTTGAATTTTAATTAGTATGATTAATCAAGCTGATTTTTACTTTTGTAATAAAAGTTTATAACTTTGATTAATAAAAAGTAATAATGAGATATATAGTTGAACCATTTGTAAATATATTTTTATCGTTTGAATGCTAATTTTTATTGTTTGAAAGTATATTTTTTTTGTAGAAATCATCATCCGTCAGGTAGAAATCATCATCCGTCAGGTTGAAATTATCATCCGTCAGGTAGAAATCATCATCCGTCAGGTTGAAATTATCATCCGTCAGGTAGAAATCATCATCCGTCAGGTAGAAATCATCATCCGTCAGGTAGAAATTATCATCCGTCAGGTAGAAATCATCATCCGTCAAAAGAAAATGGTTTTAGCATTAAACAATCTCAGAACACCAGACTCAATAACTAGAATAATGGAGTTAAGAGATTTGAGGCGTAAAGAAAAAATTTGCAAATTACCCTGAAAATGTGTCATTTCGAAACGAAGTGAGAAATCTCAAGTTCTGTGGAAACAATGAGTTGTGAGATTCCTCACTTCGTTTACCAATGACAAGACTGCGAAATAGCAAACTACGAGGCATCAGGAGTTCTTAAATTATTTAAAAAAATTTTGCAGGAATGTTATATTTATAAAATAAAAATTGTTATTTTAGAAATAAATATTGAATAAAATGACAGAAAAAAATCTTATGACATATAAATCACAAAATAGTATTCCTTTTCAATTCTCAATGGAGAATGTAGGACAAATTACCGAAAATGATAATGTTTCTAATCAATTTAGAAAAGAAAAGTGGAATTCTTTGCATCTGCCATTAATTGCAAAAATCTTCTTAATGTTTGCTTACATATTAATTTTTTTACCTTCATTAATTTTTGCAGAAGACGAAATTGCTCAGAAATATCAGCTTAAATTTATAAGGGTCTATGGTGGCGAAACAGAAACGAATCCACCCATTTTAGTTATTCAAAACGAAACAGTTAAAAAAGATGTTTCAATCGGAAGTACGACAATTACTATAGAATTTGATTTTCAGGCAGACCTTCCACCGAGCATTTATGCAAAATTTTTTCATTGTGCTGCTGATTGGAACGAAACGGATAATGTATTTTTGAACGATATTGTTTTTAACAGAACAAGCAATATAAATTGGGAATCTGCTCCATTTTTTTCAACAAACTATTCATGGAGAGGAACAATTAAAGCCCCAGATGCTCAGGTAAAATTTAATTATGCAGGAAATTGGAAAGTAAAGCTGTTTGATTATGACGATGACTCCAAACCAATCGGTGAAGCACGCTTCTTCGTTTTACTACCGAAAGTTGAAGCTGAAATGAGTATTTATACAACTTTTTATTCGCCTGAAGCCCGTGTTGCCTCTTCTGGTATGGACATCGAAACAATTGTTTATGCTTCTCAAAATATGATTGATACAAGATTGAACACCGTAGTTGTTTACAGGAATAATCGCTGGTTTGAACCATATTATATTACTGAAAGAAGAGATTTAAATATTAATCTGAAGCAATACAGAACCCGCTACAATTCGATGGAAGGAGGAATAGCAAGTGCAGGCAAACGTTTTCGTCTTGAAGGTATTCCAGCTGAAAATGAGTATAGAATTTTAAATTTAACCAATCTGGCTGAATACCCAAGAATTAATGGACCTGTTCGTCTTTCTTTCTCAGATTTAAGACGTAATAGCTATTTTGATGAATACGCTGATGACGGCTATATGACAACAAATTTCGTTACTTCTTCAAATGACGGCTATATTTATCTTGAGTTTTTGCTTGACCCAGACGGCTGGATTAGCAATGATGATGTTTTCGTTGTTGGCTCTTTCAACAACTGGAAACCAACTGAAGATTGGATGATGTATTATGACGAAGATGAGCGTTTTTATAAATTGAGGCAGTGGGTAAGGCGCGGTCGCCACAATTATTTATACGGAACCGGTAGCTTGAATATTGATACTAAAGCAGTAGAGCGGCAAAGCTTCGAAGAATACGAAGGAAATACAAGCTCAACAAGTAATACTTTTATTTCTTTTGTTTACTACCGCGAATTTGATTATGGTGGCTACGACGCTTTGGTAGGAGTTGTTGCTGCAAATATTTTTGGCTATATAAGAAAGTAATTGCTGGTAGTAAAAGTCTGGTTGATAGTATAATTATCAATGACATCTTTTTAGTTATGCTGAAGGATGTCAGAATTCATCTTGGTTTTCTATATGAGAAAGGACAAAGAAATATTTTAGTCATTGGGCATTAGTCATTAGTCATTAGTCATTAGTAGTTATATACTAACCTATATTATTTATAGATTTAAAAAATATATTCAGTAGTGATTGATTATAAATGGTTTGCTTATTATTCTGTAAAAAAACTAAGTTTTTTCTTTAATTTTTAATAAATTCTAAAATTGATACTGAGTCTATTCATCCGATGACTGGGAAGTCATAGGATGAATTATTCAGGCTAATGACCTATAAAAGCTATTTTTAAGATGGATTCTGACATCCGTCAGAATGACACTTTTAGTAATGTCATCTCCATTTAATTAAAAGTCTTCTTATACCGGGAGTTCAGAAAGATAGTTAAAATTCAATATTAACACTATCCATTAGTTTAAAACTAATCATTTATAATAACAAACTTACCTACAGCTTCTTTGCCTTTGAAAATAATTCTGTAAATATATATCCCACTGCTTATATCAGTTGGAATGCTGCTCCATCTAACTACTTTATTACCTTTGACAGATTCGATTACGTCAACGTAAATGTTAGATCTTTTTGAGTAAACTTCAGTCATTTCTGAATTATAAATAACTAAATCAACTAAATCCTTTACATCAAGCTTGGCATTATCTGGAGCGGGAAAGAACATATCGTTTCCTTCGGAGATTTTAAGCGGATTTGGATAACAATAGCTGATAATTTTTGTTGGAACTCCACTGCTAAGATATATAGAATCGAAGGTGAAGTTGTTTTTTGCAAATTTATAGTAATAATCTGTATTTCCGAGCTGTATAGCTTCTTGCTGGAAATGATTCAAAATATAAAAATTGAATGAGCGTTTTGTTTTCCTTTGAAATTTTGCGGTTTCAAAATCAAGGTTAGATAAAATCACATCAAGAGTATCGTCAGTAACATCAATACCAATTGGCAGATGACAGCGGTATCCACGTATTTCAAATGGTTTTAAACTATCTGCTTCAACGAAAGATGGGCTTTTGAATTTTTCGTTTCTATAAAAAGTTATTTCTGGAAACTCAGCCGCTTTATCGAAATAGTGATTAGGAATAGTTCTTCTGCCAGTATAGTAGAGCCATGGAATAAAATTACGCCACTCGGTTAATAAGTCGCTGCCTTGTTCACGGAAAGCACTATCCAAAGCAACATAATCGGGAATTTTTACACCAATCAACTGCCATGTTCTTTTTAAAATAATATCGCCATATTTTTTATAAATAAATTGACCGAAAATTGCATATCGGTAACCGACATCAGCCGAACTGTTACCAAATGAATACATATTAAAGTTTTTATATAGATTCCTAACAAATTGCATATAGTCATAAGTTTCGCGGTGGACTCGCCATTCCATAAAAGTACTTGTCATTTCCATTAATGTTTGGGCATAAGGAGAAATTCCATAAAAAAACTGAATAGCATGATGGAATTCATGAGCTATTGTAATTTTTAGGGCGTTAATTCCAGTTTCATAATAAGTTCTTTTCTTTGTTTTTGCAGTATCTGTTAAAATTGTTGAATCTGTAGGACTATAGTTATTGTCAATATAAATATGAGAATAATAGCGTGTGTAAGTATTTTTGGAATAAATCTGGCTATCTGAAAATGTAGCTCCATATATAGCTGCTTCTCCATTTCCAATATCCATTATATAAATCTGGTAGCGGTCCTTGTCTGATATAATGTTCTCTTTAATAGGTGATATATATCCGATTGTATCAACATAAAGTTTATAAACCATATCAAAAAAATAACTTGCAGAATCAATATAATCCGGAATACCGTTTTTATTTAAATCCTCTGGTGAAACAGCTTCGGTGCCTGTTGTATCGTAATGAATGAGAAACTTTCCGCTCTCGCTTATATGTTTCACTTGAAATACAAGTGAATCCTTGAATTGAACTTTATCTAACTTTTTGTTTTGCTTTTCCTTTGGAAGCAAGGTTCCGCATTTTATTCCACCGAATTCTAGTTCCTCTTCTGCTTTTATGCTTACATAAGATGATATGAGTAATAATTCAATGAATACAATCAGTGCTAAAAATTTAATTTTTTCCATTTTCAATTTCAATTTTTCTTAATTTATAATAAACGAATATTTTGTAATAATATTCTATATGTGCAAATATAATTGTTTATTTTTATAAAATAAAATGGATAATTGATAATTTTTCTTTGTAATTCAGAATTCCAAAATGAAGTAAGAACTTTATATTAATGGATATTATATCAATAGATTGTCATTCTGACATCCGTCAAAATGGCTCTTATAGTAATGTCATCTCTATTGAAATAAAGTTCTTCCTTTATCAGGGGGTTGCCCATTACATCTTTACGTTTGTCTGTCATTCTGAACGAAGTGAAGAATCTCAAACTCTGTGGTAGCAATGACTTGTGAGATTCTTCGCTGCGCTTCAGAATGACAGGGTAAATTAATGTCATTTTTATTTAAATGAAGCACTTGCTTTATAAGGGGGGGCGAAATGAAATTTTAATTATATTTATGATAGCAACTTGGTATTAGATATGGAGTCAGTAGTTCTTAATATAAGGTCGTAACAGAAAAATATGTATATTTTGATAAAGTTCAAAAAAAATAGCTCATTTTTTAGTAATTTTACTTTTTATTAGTGTTAAAATGTAAAATTTTTTTTAAAAGAAAACTATGAACGGAATAAAATTTGAAAGAGCAGTAGAAATACTTAATAGTTGTCAAAATAAGAAAATAGCAGTAATTGGCGATATAATGCTTGACAGATTTTTCTGGGGTGCTGTATCGCGGGTTTCACCTGAAGCACCAGTGCCAGTAGTAGATTTAGAGCGTGAAACATATCATCTTGGCGGTGCTGCAAATGTTGCTAATAATTTGAAATCACTTGGTATTGACGCATATCTTTGCGGTGTGCTCGGAAATGATGAATCTGGCATTTTATTTAAAAGAATTATTGAAGAAAAAGGAATATCCCCAGATGGGCTTTTCTTTGAAGAGGGCAGACCAACTACTGTCAAAACCAGAATTATTGGCAATAATCAGCATATTGCCCGCTTGGATATGGAAACACGCGATTTTATTAATCCAGAAATTGAAAAGTTTTTTATTGATTTTATTTCTAATCTGGAAAATCTATCTGGTATTATCTTTGGAGATTATGACAAAGGAGCTATAACACGGAATCTAATTTCTCAGGTTATTTCCAATGCAAATAAAAAGAATATTCCAGTGTTTGTTGACCCCAAATTTAAAAATTTCTTTAATTATAGAAATGCAACTATTTTCAAGCCCAACCGTAAGGAAGCCAGTGTTGCATTGAATCTTGAAATAAAAACAATTGAAGACGTCAAAATTGCCGGAAAAAAGCTATTAGACAAAATTGAATGTAAAAATGTGTTGATTACACTCGGCTCAGACGGTATGTTCCTTTTTGAAGGTAACGAAAATATTATGTCTATTCCTACGAAAGCGAGAATGATTTCTGACGTTTCAGGTGCCGGAGATACTACCATTGCTACTTTTGCAGCTGCTATTTCTGGTGGAGCATCTCTTCAGGAAGCTGCAATAATTGCAAATTATGCTGCTGGAGTTGTTTGTGAGGAACCCGGTGTCGTTTCTATTCAATGTGAGAAACTACTAAATTCGATTAATAACAGGAAGTAATGCTATCCATCTTATACCAAGTTGCTTTCATAAATATAATTAAAGTGTCATTTCGAAACGAAGTGAGAAATCTCACAAGTCATTGATACCACAGAGTTTGAGATTCATCACTTCGTTTCGAAATGACATTATGATTTTGCACTATTAGTTAGCGGTTTGGTTTTAAAAACATTTATCATTTTGCGTAGTCATACGATGACTGGCAGTCATCGTATGACTTGGAAAACACAGCGGGTCAATGCTACAAACAGAGCACTCCTACGGAGTTTTGAAAACTCAAAATACTTTTTCTACAAACAGGAAGCAACTACGTTGCTTTTTCTTACTTTGCGAAAGTTTCTTGGGCTTTAGTAAAGTTTTAAAAGCATTTATCATTTTGCGTAGTCATACGATGACTGGCAGTCATCGTATGACTTGGAAAACACAGCGGGTCAATGCTACAAACAGAGCACTCCTACGGAGTTTTGAAAACTCAAAATACTTTTTCTACAAACAGGAAGCAACTACGTTGCTTTTTCTTACTTTGCGAAAGTTTCTTGGGCTTTAGTAAAGTTTTAAAAGCAAGGAATAGCGATGTCAAACTGAAGCGAAGAATCTCAAACACTGTGGTAACAATGACTTGTGATATTTTTCGCTTCGTTGCCAATGACATCTTTGTTTTAAACTTTACAAAAGTTAAGAAACTTTTGCAAAGTAAGAAGATTTCTTCTACTTTTGTAAAGTTTCTTAACTTTGCAAAAGTTTATAAAATGTCATCTCCATTTAAATTAAGCTCTTACTTAATTGTGGGGTTCGGAATGACATCAATGTCAAGCGAGCAGCAAACTGCTCGTATGACTTAAAAATAATTGCTCTCAATTTCTTATTTCACCATTTTCGTTTTTACTATTACTTCAACTGTTCTACAATAGAAGCGGCCTTCAGGGAAATTGTTATCATACAAAAGCTGCTGCATACCAATTCCATTTGCTTTAGCATCTTCTCTTCCAATAGCTGCTTTTGTTGAGTTTGCACGTTCTTCTGATAGCTTCAAATTGTGTGCCGGGTCGCCTGTTCTGTCTGTATAACCTTTTATTTCGATTACTGATTTGGGTTTAATTTTTTGATTAATTATTTTCACAATTTCTCTGTTGGAATTTTCAATATTAGATTTATCGAAATCAAAAAGAATTAAGCTATACTTTTCAATTTCAAAATCTTCAATTTTCTGTTTCCTTTTTTCAGAAATAGTAATAATTTCAGCATCAAACTGTTTTTCATTACTTTTGGAGATTTGTCCTTTTTTATCTGTTAATAATAATTGAAAATTAACGGGTAACATAAACTTTGGAACATATAATTGATTTTCGTCAATTTTCCAATCATATTTATCTGGAGGATCATTTATTCCATTTACCTTAAAAGTATCTGTTGCTTCAGAATTCTGGTAAGCAACAATTTCCCATTCCTCAACACCGGCTTCGGTTTTAAATGTATTGTAAAATCGGGCTATTGGAGGATTCGATGTTCTTTGAATGTTTTCAATAAAAACTGGCTCTGTTATTGTAAAGTCGTTAGAAATAATTTCAACTCTTCGATTTTCTTCAATTTTATCTTTTTCGTTAATTGGAGTTGATGCTTTATCTGGTAAATTCTGTGCTTTCATTCCGATACGTTTTTCTTCAATTTGCCAAATATTAACTAAATAATCCTTTACATTGTTTGCTCTTTGCTGCGACAGAGCTATATTTCCTTTTTCAGCTCCAAAATCTGAATTACAACCAATTAGCGTGATATTAGCTTTGGGATACTTTTTCATTCTTTCGCCAATAATATTTAATATATTGTAATAAATTTCCATTGTTGGCACCTGATATAAGCTATCCAAATTAAATTTCCCAGCTTCTTTTCCATTTATTAACTTATATCTGTTTGGTATTTCAGAAGAATTATCATCAAAGAAAATATAATTAAGCAATGGGTCCAAGCGATTATAAACAAATTCTTCTATTTTGAATATTGGATTTGGAATCTCTTTACCATTTTCATCAACTCCTACAGCACTAATTGAACCGCTTAATGCGAATTGCTTTGGAGTAAAAAGAGTATCTGTTCTTGTTAAAATCTCTGTGGTTAAAATAACATTTTCATTTTTCTCTACATTTGATTTTGTCGTAACCCTACCAATTTTAAAAAGCTTTGTAGCATAAATTTCAGATTCAATATACACCGTATCAATTTGCTCGAATCGTTTATGCTCTTCAATTATTTCCGGTTTAGCAGAAGGAGAGTATTTTATTGAAGCAATAAAACTTAACGTGCTAACTTTCCACTTATTAACGAGATTATGGGTAATCAAATCATTTATTCCGAGATTATACGCAAGTTCTGGCTCAAAAAACAAATTACCGGCTGTATTCAGTGGCAATTTGTATGAAACTGAAAGCATTGGTGCGAAATAAAGGTCATTTTTTTCGCTTTGAGCCATACTGTCATCGAAACTACCTGAAAACTTATGACGCTCTCTTGAATAAGTGTCGTTGCCGTATTCATCAATGAAAGTGCCATAATTCTCTGGTTTGGTAATTCTTTCAATATGCGAATAATCTTTAGTGAGCATATAAGACAAAGACAATCCAAGATTGATAAATAAATTCTCAAAAATAGGATATTTTAATGCTGGTTCAATACCAATTACATTTATTGTTGTTTCAAGGGTATGTCTAAATTCACCTTCTTGTTTTACTGTATTTACAAACACTGTTGTCTTTTCATCTTTTTCTAAAGTAGCACTAATATCCCGGTAAAAAAGTTTATTAGACAAAATAAATTGCTTGTAAACTGGTAAATCAAAAATTAAACCGGCTAAAATACCACTTCCGGTTCCAGTTGTAAATCCGGGTGAGCAACTTGGGCAAGAAGGCAATTGCTTAAAATCCCCTGAATGAAAATTTAATCCGTATCCTGCGAATAAACCAAAACTTATGCGGTTTGTATCATTTTGAGAAAAAATTAGAATTGGACTTAAAATTAAAATTAATATTAGTTTTTTCATTTTGCATTAATATTTATTATGATAAAATTTTACTTCACTATCACTAACTGCCTTGTTTGAATAACGGTTGGCGTTTTTATTTCAGAACTCCTGTCCCCTAGTGTAATAATTTATTGAAAACCTAATAAACATTTCTTGTCATTCCGAAACGAAGTGAGGAATCTCAAGTTCCGTAGTAGCAATGACTTGTGAGATTTCTCACTTCGTTTCGAAATGACACAATATAATAAGTCTTTTAACGAATTACTACACTAGTAGTTAGCTATTTCGTAGTTCTGTCATTCCGCAACAAAGCGAAAATTCTCACAAGTCATTGCTACCACTAAGATTTAGATGTCCTACATCTCGGAGATGTAGGACATCTTCTTATTTCAAATTTTCGCAAAGTTTTACTAAAATAAAGATTCCATTGGCAACAAAGCGAAGAATCTCACAAATTATTACTACCAAAGCACTTGTAATTCTTCGCTGCATTCTCTAAACGACAACTTTTGGAACTTCACTTAAAATAATTTCTTTAGTTCTTCAGCATCGGGCAGAATATTCCTATATTTTTCTGGTAATTCGTTTGCATTTTTATAAACCATAACTCCCATTGGTTTACTTGTATCCCGAAATGCAAATTCAACTATTTTATTGGTTTTCTCTTTACACAGTATAATACCAATAGATGGATTTTCGTGTTTTTGTTTTACATATTCATCAAGAGCAGAAAGATATAAATTCATTTTTCCTGCATATTCTGCTTTAAATTTTCCTTTTTTCAGTTCAATAGCAACTAAAGACTGCAATGTTCTATTGAAAAAAAGTAAATCTATAAAAAATTCTTCTTCATCAATAATAATACGATATTGATTTCCGATAAAACAAAAATCATTACCAATTGCCATTATAAACATCTTTATATTATTCACTATTGAATGTTCAAGCACCCTTTCGTCTGGTTCTTCATCAGGGTCAGTAATGTTTATAAAATCAAGAAGCAATTCATCTTTGAATGAGTTGATAGCTTTATTACGAAAATTTTCATTCACAATAGTATTTTCAAAATTATTATGAAGTTTTGCCTTGTGAAAATAAAGATTACTTTTTAGGTTATATTTTAGCTTTTCAAGATTCCAATTACCTAATGCAGATTCCTTAATATAATATAAACGTTCATTGATGTTATCGCAATTTCTTATTATTTCTCGATGTAATGTAAAACCTAACTTGAAAAATACATCAATTTCATAAGAGTTAAATTCGGCAGTTGGCAACTGCCGATTTGTAACAAGCATTTTATTAGGTTCAACTAATTCGGCAGTTGGCAACTGCCGAATTGTATCAAGTGTTTTATTAGGTTCAACTAATTCGTCAGTTGATAACTGACGAATTTCATTATCGGAAAAACGTTCAATATTACCAATTGGTTGAGTCAATAAATTAATTGGAATATAATCCTTCCACTCTTCATAAAATATACGCATATTTTTTAGATTTGTAGAAGAAAAACCGCGTAAGCCGGGCAACTCTTGTTGTAATTGATTTGAAATAATTTCAATCGCACTTTTTCCCCAATTTTTATTACGGGTATTTTCTGAAATGTATTCACCAATACTAAAATAAAGCAGTAATAGCTCTCGGTTAGCCAGAGATGCCGCTTTGTATCTACTTTGCAAAACAGCATCTTTAATATCTGCAATTGCTTTTCCGTATTCCGAATTTAATATTTCAAGTCTTTCCATTTTTTCTTTTTAATTAACCGATTACCTTAAAAAACTCTGATTTGTCATTTCGAAACGAAGTGATAAATCTCAAGTTCTGTGGTAGCAATGACTTGTGAGATTATTTGCTTCGCTTTCTATAACATCTTCATATCATAATTTCTGAAGTTATATTTATTCTTTACTTGGTCATTAGTTATTTGTCATTAGTAAAAGAAAAACGAATGACGAATAACGAATAACCAGTAACCAATAAAAGAATATTTGATAATTGCGAAATTATTATTTAAGAAGTAAATCTCCTAACTCCTTTATTTTCTTTATGTGGTCAGTTGCTTTGAACTTATTATTTCACTATCACTAACTGCCTTGTTTGAATTACGGTTGGGGTTTGGAGCTTGATGAAATACAAGCCATTTGAAAATGCGTTTGTTTCTATGTCCACTTTTAAATTGCCAGTAACACCTTCAATTTGCTTTTCATAAACTTCGTTTCCTTGCGAATTATACATACTCAAACTCGTTTTTCCTTTTTCTATTAAATTTAATTCAACAGAAATAATTCCAGAACTTGGATTTGGAACAATTTGATTTATTGAAACTTTATTGTTGGGATTGAGCAAACGTTTTCCACCTTCTTCGCATATACCCAGCAATTTGAAAGTGCCGTTTATTGATTCAACGTTATAGAAAATATCATTTCCAGAATTATCGTAGAATTTAAAATCAAGGATTTCAACATCTGTTTGTTCTACGCTTCCCAAGCCAGCTATGCAAGGAATTGATGCAAGTGTAGTGTTGTTAGGTATTACTGCATTTACATTCACAATAATTGAGTCATTTCTATAATCACTTACTAATGATAAATCCTGAGGAACAAGAATAGTTCCCTGAAATCTCAAAGTAGCTGAAAAACTGCTTGCAAGCGATTGAATGCCTTCTGGCTTGATTTTTTGCAAAACGAGATGAATAGTTCTTTTTTCACCGGCAAAAGCGGAATCATTAGGAATATAAATCACACCACCAATTCCAGTTCCAAATAGCTGGGCAATAGCTGGCGAGCCAGGTCCATTATATTCAAAGCCAATTCTACCAGATGTTCTTCCGCCATATTTCGGTTTAAACTGCAATGAAAGACGCCTTTCTTCGCCTGCCTGCAAAGTGAAAGCACCTCCACCAGAGATTATGTTGAATTGCTCTTCATTTGGAAACATTATTACTGTATTTGTTATTTCGATTGGACTACTGCTAATATTTTTTAGTAAAACAGTATCCTGAATAATTTTGTCGTTGCCAAGTTCGACTTCGCCGAAATCAAGAATACCACTAAATACTTGAAGTTGTGGCTGAACTCCTTCACCAGTGATTGTTTGAATTAGAGTATCAGCTTGGGTGATAATCACTACTTCTGCCTGATGCAAACCGACGCGATTTGGAATAAAGCGAAATTCAGCATACTGATTTTTTCCAACTTGTATTTCGTAAACAGGAAAGCCGGAAACAAGCCCGAAAGCCGAAGCATCAGCCCCTTGAAAATAAATTTCATCAACACGGAACTTATAAGAACCGGTATTTTTGATAAATGTAGAAACAAGCGAATCTTTTGATTCACCGAGCAGAACTTTGCCCATATCTATATTTTGTGATTCTGCCTGCGGCATCACAATTGACCAAACAGCATCTGAAGTGTCAGATTGGGTTTGGCTTTTAGCAACTGTTCCTAATGCTAAAATTACAAGTAATACGAAAATAAATCTTTTCATAATTTATTAATATTTATGTTTATAATTTTTTTCTCTTTAACCTTCCGAAGGTTCTTGCTTTTCCAGATGTCCAACACTTGGGAAAGTGTTGGACATCTTTACTCTTTTCTTTTCCAGATGTCCAACACTTGGGAAAGTGTTGGACATCTTTACTCTTTTCTTTTCCAGATGTCCAACACTTGGGAAAGTGTTGGACATCTTTACTCTTTTCTTTTCCAGATGTCCAACACTTGGGAAAGTGTTGGACATCTTTACTCTTTT
>CAZCLJ010000074.1:12110-17300 GCA_964499465.1 uncultured Hyphomicrobiales bacterium | reverse complement strand
TTCGTTTCGAAATGACACAATATAATAAGTCTTTTAACGAATTACAACACTAGCAAGTGTGCAAGTTCACTTGCTTCTTAAGATGGATTCTGACATCCGTCAGAATGACAAGCTAAAAGCCGATGGCTGATAGCCAACAGCCGAATAACACAGCCCTGCTCTCAAGAGGGGAATGTGTAAGTTGAGTTATTTAAGGTTCTTCCTAAAAAAAGATATTTGAATTATGTATATTTGTAAGATATAAAATTACATTATAAGAGAAAGAAAAGTAATTATTAATTTATGTGAGTACTCAGTGAAAAAAAAGACTTTAAATTATTTGATTTTAATCTCAATAATCCTGATTGGAGCAGCTCTTCGTTTTAATATAATTAGCAGTTACTCGCTTTGGAATGATGAATTGGAATCTTTAAGGATTTCGAGCTATAGCAGTATATCTGAAATGTATGAAAAAGCAATAATTCCAGATGTCCACCCACCACTTTATCAGATAATGCTTTACTATATCATTCATTATTTGGGAAACAGCGAATTTTTGCTAAGATTGCCATCGGCTGTTGCCGGAATTTTATCAATATATTTCATTTTTCTGTTAGGAAAAAGAATATTTTCAGATGATGTCGGGATACTTTCAGCTGCTTTTATTGCTTTCTTACTAACGCCAATTTATTATAGTATAGAAGTTCGTTCTTATTCTCTTATGCTTCTTTTGGTTATATGGCAAGCACTTTTAGTTTTGAAGATATTTGAATATTCTGAAAACAGGCAAAAATCCCGAATTCCATTTTTTCTTTTATTCTTTCTTTTGTTCAACAGCATTGCCTTAGCTTATACACATTACTTCGGATTGCTATTTGTTGTTTTGTCAAATATTTTTCTAACTTTTCTTTTCATAAAACAAAAAAAGTATTTTAAATATCTTGTAATAGTAAATCTTTTATTTTTTGTTTCGTATTTCCCATATATAAACACTTTACTAAATCATTATTCTATAAAAGATGTATGGATAAAAAAACCGGGTTTATTAACTTTTGCAGAATTTTACTATTCTGCATCTGGCTTCTCTGTCGTATTTATGTTTCTCTCATTTTTTATTATGATGCTGTTTTTATGGATTAAATATAAGCAAATAAAAAAAACGAATGCCGAATTTTCAATTAAACAAATGATTTTTTTATTTTTAAATATTAGAAATTATAATAAGAAAAATAAGAAAATACTTGTTCTTTTGCTATGGATTTTTGTTCCGTTCATATTAGTTTTCATTTTTTCACTAATTTCTACTCCAATTTTAACTCATAGAAATTTAATAATACTCTTTCCAGCGGTCTATATAATTTTAGCATTTATTATATATGAACTAAATAATTATTTCTTAGAAAAATATTGTAATTGGAAAAAAAATACATCTGTAAATAAATTAAATACGTCTAATCTGATGACACAGAAAGAAATTGCAACAGATAAGCATTTCTTTAAATTAGGGATTTTTTCTACATTAGTATTTCTCCTAATCAATTTATTCTTATTTTCAAATTATTTTAATTTATATATTAGAAGTGTAGAATATTTTGGAAAAAAAATTCCAACAATTTGCAAACAGCAAACAAGAGAAGCAATAGAATATGCAGACAAAAAAGCTAGAATATTCCCAAACTATACAGTCTTGGGGACAGTTCACTTTAAATCCTATTTTGAATATTATATTAAAAAAGAATCATATAATTTAAGTATAGACGATTTGGTGCTATGTGTAGAAGATACATCTAAAATAAATAAAGCAAAAGTTGGAATCATACTAATTTCTCTTCATCTTGAGCCGGAAGAAAAGCTTTTAGAATTTATAAATAAAGGATTTCATCCAATAGAACAAAAGGACTTTAGGGGAGCGAAAATTTGGATATTTAAAAAATTGTAAATTTGCTAAAAATTGCTTAATTTTGTAAGTATTTATCAGTAAAAATGCGAAAATAAATGTCATTATTAAGTGAGCAAATAGTACCTACAATTTTAGAAGATGAGATGAAAAATTCTTATCTTGATTATTCAATGTCAGTCATAGTTTCGAGAGCATTGCCCGATGTTCGTGATGGATTAAAACCAGTTCATCGAAGGATTTTATTTGGAATGAATGAATTGGGTATGTTACCAAATCGAGCATACAAGAAATCAGCACGTATAGTCGGTGATGTCCTTGGTAAATACCACCCACACGGCGACACAGCAGTTTACGAAGCTATGGTGCGTATGGCTCAGCCATGGTCTCTTCGTTATACGCTGGTTGATGGTCAGGGTAATTTCGGTTCAATAGATGCAGATTCAGCAGCGGCTATGCGATATACTGAAGCACGCCTCGCTCCGATTACTATGGAAATGCTGAGAGATATTGATAAGGACACAGTAGATTTCCGTCCAAATTTTGATGAAACTTTAAAAGAACCGACAGTATTACCTTCAGTTCTTCCAACTTTATTGGTTAACGGTGCAAGTGGTATAGCAGTCGGTATGGCTACAAATGTGCCACCACATAATATAAAAGAAGTTATTAACGGCATTATTGCTAAAATAGAAAATCCTGAAATCAGTTCTGAAGAACTGATGAAATACATCCCGGCACCCGATTTCCCTACCGGTGGAATTATTTATGGCTACGATGGAGTAAAAGAGTGCTATACTACTGGCAGGGGAAAAATTTCTCTTCGTGCTAAAGCAATTATTGAAGAAAGCGTCTCCAGTAAACAAAAAACAGCTATTATCGTAAACGAAATACCTTATCAGGTTAATAAAGCTGGTTTGATTGAAAAAATTGCCGACCTTGTCCGTGCAAAAACTTTAGAAGATATTAGTGATGTACGCGATGAATCCGATAGAGACGGTATCCGTATAGTCATCGAATTGAAACGCGATGCAATTCCTTCGGTCGTTTTGAATAACCTTTATAAGCATACTCAAATGCAAATAACTTTCGGCGCAATTAATCTTGCATTAGTCAATGGAAGACCGAAAGTGCTGACCTTAGGGCAAATTATACATCACTTCATTGAGCATAGAAATGTAGTAGTTGTAAGACGCTCACAATTTGAACTTGATGCTGCCGAGAAAAGAGCCCATATTTTAGAAGGATTTTTAATTGCCTTAAAAAATATTGATGAAGTAATCAGAACAATTAAAGAATCTGCTGACCCCAAAATTGCTTCTATTAATTTACAGGAAAGATTCGGACTTTCTGAAATACAGGCAAAAGCAATTTTGGAAATGCGTTTGCAACGTTTAACCGGTTTGGAACGCGATAAAATTATGCAGGAATACAAGGAAATTATCCAAACTATTGAGCGTTTGCGTTCGATTCTTGCAAGCAAAGAGTTGCAAATGGAAATAATAAAAAGCGAACTTTTAGAACTTCAGAAAAAATATTCAGATGAGCGTAGAACTGAAATCGTTTTCAATTCACGCGAATTCACAGTTGAAGATATGATTGCAAATGAAGATGTAATCATCACCATTACTCATAAAGGATTTATCAAACGAACTCCAGTTTCGAGCTACAGACGTCAGGGAAAAGGCGGTCGTGGTGCAAGTGGCGCTGCAACTCACGATGACGATTTCGTTGAGCATATCTTCAAAGCTGCAACCCACCATTATCTGCTTTTCTTTACTGATATTGGAAAATGCTATCGAGTAAAGGTTTATGATTTGCCTGAAGGAAGCCGAAATTCAAAGGGACGCTCCCTTGCTAACATTATCCAAAAAGAAGCTAACGAAATCGTTACTGCATACCTTGCAGTTAAGGAATTTGATGCTCAGAGCTATATTTTTATGGCAACTAAAAAAGGTGTTGTTAAAAAAACCGATTTAACCAACTTTGCAAATGTTAGAACAAACGGAATTATCGCTCTTGGATTGAATGATGATGATAAACTGATTTCAGCAAGAATCACAGACGGCACTTGCGATATTATTCTCGGAACCCACAATGGAATTGCCTGCCGGTTTAGAGAAAGCAATGTTAGGGCGATGGGACGCACTGCAACAGGCGTTAGAGGAATCAATTTGAGTAAAGACGACGAAGTTATTTCTATGGTTGTGATTAAACGTTCAGATTCACAAGTCCTTGTTGTTGGCGAAATGGGTTACGGGAAACGCACTAAATATGAAGATTTCAGATTGACTCATCGTGGTAGCAAAGGCGTTATTTCAATGAATGTTACTGAAAAAACCGGTAAAGTCGTTGGAATGTTAACCGCTCTTGATACCGAAGATTTAGTCGTTATTACTGCTAATGGTATTCTTATTCGCCAGCACGTCCAAAATATCAGAACGATTGGAAGAAATACTCAAGGTGTCCGTTTAATTAGGTTAGACCCCGATGATAGAATTGCTGATATTACTATAGTTGCTCACGAAGAAGATGAGATTCCAGATGAAAACGGAGTTGAAATCGGAACAGAAAACGGTGTAGAAAATATTAATGCAACTTTGGATTTCCAAATTCCAGAAATCATTGATGAAGATAAAGAAAGATTGCTGTAAATTAATTGATAATTGATAATTGAGTTATTTGGTTATTAAGTTATAGGGTTATTGGTTATTGGTTATTGGGTTATTGGGTTATTGAGTTATTGGGTTATTGGGTTATTATTTGTTTGTAAAAACTGACAGCTGTTTGCTGACGGCTGTTTGCTGACAACTAAAAATCAATAATAAGTAAGCCATACGAGCAACAAGTTGTTTGTATGGCTTTTTGTTTTGTACCAAACCGCTAACTAATTGTGCAAAATTTAATTGTCATTTCGAAACGAAGTGAGAAATCTCAAATTCCAGATTAGCAATGACTTGTGAGATTTCTCGCTGCGCTTCGAAATGACAGGTATACGGAATAGCAAACTACGAGAGGGCAGAAGTTCTGAAGTTATTACTTATCAGCTTTCAGCTTATTGTTATTGGTCATTTATCATTAGATATTTGTTTGAAACCACAAGTAACAGACAACTAATAATCAACTGAAAATACTCTTTAAAAACAAAAATTTCCATATTACAATCAGTGAAATGAAAAATTTTACAATCTCTGGCATCTTTAAACTGCAATATTTAATTAATCAAATTAGTTTTAGCAACATTATACTTAATCATTCATTAAATTAAATAAATAAAATGAGCAATAAGAACAGGAAAATGAATAATAAACAAT
>CAZCLJ010000074.1:0-12010 GCA_964499465.1 uncultured Hyphomicrobiales bacterium | reverse complement strand
CTTATTGAACATTATCCTCATCTTATTACTCATTCCACTCATCTTATTGAACATTATCCTCATCTTATTACTCATTCCACTCATCTTATTGAACATTTTCCTCATCTTATTACTCATTCCACTCATCTTATTGAACATTTTCTTCATCTTATTGAACATTTTCTTCATCTTATTGAACATTTTCCTCATCTTATTACTCATTCCACTCATCTTATTGAACATTTTCTTCATCTTATTGAACATTTTCTTCATCTTATTGAACATATTCCTCGTCTTACTACTCGTTCTACTCATCTTATTGAACATATTCCTCGTCTTATTACTCATTTCACTCGTCTTATTGCAGAATTTACGTACTTTAGCGCTTTCATTACCTTCCCAAGTGCAAATGGGTAGGAGAAGAAATAGATATTCCATATCTGGCAGATATGGAATATCTTTCTATCAAAGTTCCTCATTCTAAGCGTTAGCATAGAACCTGCTCATTTTTTCCTAATTATTTTTGAAACAAAATTAAAGTTATTGTTATATTATTAATATATTGATTAATAAAATTAATAATCAGTTATTGAAATTGAAGAAAAATCATTAAATTGAATAAAATAAATTATTGAAAGGAAAATGAGATGCGGAATTATTCAAAAATTATTGTTTTGTTATTGCTCTACATATTTTTTTCAAATTGTTTTCAAATGCTTTTGAAAGCACAACCACAGGAAGTTACAAACGGGAAAAAATACTGGCTTGCACTGCCTTATGCAAAAATGCTGCAATATGAAGAAATTCGCGGAAATTATCCAATTGAATTGTGGCTTTCTTCAAAAGTTGATACAAAAGCAACTCTCATTTTTTCAAATAATACCGAAAGTAGTTACGAAATCAAAGCCAATCAGGTAACTCAAGTTGCAATAAGTGATGAATTTATGTGCAGGGAATCTGAAGTGATTACAAAAAATGGGATTTATATTTCTGCATTAGACCCGATTTCCGTTGTAGTTTATTATAGTTACAAATGGACTGGTGAGACTTTCCGCGTTATTCCTCTTGAAGGTTTGGGCATAAATTATGTTACTTTAAATCTTTATCAGGATAAAACAGACGAGTTGAAACCAGCTCAAATCCTGATTGTTGCAACTGAAGACAGCACCGAAATCAAATACACACCGACAAAGCCGACAGAAAAAGTCAAGGCAGGCGTAACCAAACAAATAACACTTATGAAAGGGCAGACTTTTCTGATTTTAGGAAGAAACGATAACTCTTTAGTTCAAAACTGGGATAGTGATATTACAGGAACATCTATTAGTTCAAATAAACCAATAGCAGTTTTTTCCGGACATACAAAAGGTGCATTTCCAGAGTATTATACCGGCTATAAGCTAGAAAATTATGAACAACATTACGCAAACTTTGCCCGAAATATGCTGATTGAGCAGATGCTTCCAGTTGAAATGCTTGGAAAAGAATACATATCTGTTCCAATAAAATATTTGAACAGACAGCGTGGTTTAAGTGGAGTTGAAAATGATTATGGCGATTTAATCCGCTTTGTTGCCTGCAAAGATTCAACTTTTATTTATAAGATGAAAAAAGATGGAAGCGGACTCTTGCAAATTAGCAAGGTTTTAAACAAAGGTGAATATTTCGATATATTAAATCAGGAAGAAGCAGCTTATTACAAATCTAACAATCCTGTAATTGTCGGACAGTATGGGAAAGCTTGGTGGAATGAGCGGGGTATGCTCGGTATTACTGAAATTATTGATAGCAAACGTAATGATGAACCACAAAATCCCCACCTTAGCGGTCAGGGAATGTTGATTATGCTAATTCCAATTCCAAGGTGGTGCTCTTATGAAAACTTTTATTCACCAACCAATATAGACAATTTTATCTATCTTACTTTTAGAAATGAAGAAAAAGAAAATATTTACTTTGACGGAAAGAAAATAACATCGCTTTGGAAAAACTCAATAAAGCAAATTGCCGGCACTCCTTATTCTTATATAACAGAAGTAATTGGAAGTGGAAACCATAGAATTGAAGGCAAAGAAAATACGAAATGGGCTGCTTATGCTTATGGAAACTGGGACAGAACAAAAGATGGGTACGCTTATGGCTACCCAATTAGCTTCAATATTGCAAATATCTGCGAGGATTCTCTGATAAGAACAATTACTGAAATACCAAAAGGTTACGAAGCAAACCCGGGTGATACTTTAACTATGGATTTCAAATATTACAAGAAGCCCGGTGAAATTTATGACTTAGTCAGGTCAAACATCAAATCAATAACCGCAAGAGTGTATTTTAAAGATTCATTAAGAAATGATTATTCAGTTTATCCAGTCATTGAAAATGGCTGTGAAGACATAATAAAAGAAGGAACAATGACAGAAGATTGGGTTTGCCAGTATGTTAAGATTGTTGACAGAGGAATCTTAGAAGTAGCTATGGCTGGCGATAGCGCCCTTGCTGCAAATGAAAATGATATTTTATTCAAATTTAAAATGTATTGCTATTTATCCAATAATGATGGCAAAATTAATCCACTTCCCTGCGGTATTTCAAGACATACAGTCTGTATTGAAGTTGACAGCATCCCGGGCGATATAAAAATTGCTCCTGTTTGTGTAAATAATCTTAGATTGATTAAATTAAGCGGAGTTGATTATACAATATCTCAAAACATCCCTAATCCTGTTTCCGCTAAAACAACAATTAATTATTCGGTCGGAATCGAAGCGATTACTACAATTAAATTGTATAATACCAACGGTGATTTAATTGCAAATTTAATTGAACAAATACTAAAACCCGGTTACTATTCATTGGATATTAATGTTCTGGCATCAGATATTCCAAATGGTGTTTATTATTATAAAATTGAATCAGGACCATATACTGAAACAAAAATGATGGTAATTGCAAAATAGAATTAAGATTATACCAAACCTCTAACATAGTGGTAATATAATCTGTCATTCTGAACCCCAAAATGAAACAAGTGCTTTATTTAAATGGTGATGACATAAGATAAAGATGTCCTACATCTTGCAGATGTAGGACATCTATATCATTAAAATTCAAATACTTTGGTATAATGAACTTGTGAGATTCTTCGCTGCGCTTCAGAAAGACAGATTATATTACCACTATGTTCAGAACACCTGACCCCATAGCGAAAATAAAGGAGTTAGAAGATTTATCTCGTAAATAACAATTTCGCAGTTAGCAAATATTATCTTATTAGTTATTGGTCATTGGTCATTGGTCATTGGTCATTAGTTTGTAACTACTAATAACCAATGACGAATAACGAATGACCTATTGAAAATATTTACATTCAAATTTAACTTCTTATAATAAAAAATGCGAAACAACAAACTACGAGGCATCAGGAGTTCTGATGTTAGCGGTTTGGTATAAAATAACAACAAATCAACAAATTAACTATTCAAGGTCCATCTGCCTTTCAAACAACTATGCTCTTGGATGAAAAGTGCGGTGGACTTCCTTGATGTATTCCTTATCAAGATGAGTGTAGATTTGCGTGGTAGAAATATCTGAATGTCCGAGCATTTCCTGAACTGCCCTTAAATCTGCTCCTCCTTCGAGAAGATGGGTAGCAAAACTATGTCTGAAAATATGCGGATAGCATTTAATAGTAACACCAGCTTTGTTTGCATAAAAATTTACAATTTTCCAAATACTCATCCTCGTTAAACCTTTGCCACGCTGATTTAAAAAAAGCAAGTCGTCTGTATTGAAAAGTTTAATAAACTGGTGGCGTGCTTTTAAAACATATTGCTCTATCCAATAAATTGCAGATTTGCCGATTGGAACTAATCTTTCTTTGCTTCCTTTACCGAAAACCCTTATTATTTCTACATCTTTAATTATATCCCGCTGCTTGAGACTGCACAGCTCGGAAACCCGAAGTCCGCATGCATAAAGAGTTTCAATTATTGCTCTGTCCCTAATTCCTGCTAAAGTATCAGTATCGCAACTTTCTAAAATCGAATTAATATCTTCAATAGTTAAAACATCTGGGAGCTTTCTTAAAAGCTTAGGCATATTAATAGTTTCAGTCGGGTCTTTTTCGCAAATATCGTTTTTAATCAAATATTTAAAAAAACTTCTAATCGCTGATAAATATCTTGAACGCGAAGAAGTAGTTAATCCAAGTTCGTTTAACTGCTCAATAAATGAAGAAATATGCTCTGAATTAGTTTTCTTTAAACTATTTATATTTTGAGAAGAAAGGAATTCAGCGAAAACAGTTAAATCGTGATGATAAGAGAGTTTTGTGTTTTCTGAAAGCCCTTTTTCTAAAGTAATGTGGTTGATGAACTGAGAAATATTCCGTGAAATCTCCTTGGGAATATCATAAAACTCTGTTTTATTATTCATAGTGATTGATTTCATCTTGCTCGCTATCATCAAAATCATCGTCAATTTCGTACTTTGTTTTTAACCAACGAATAAAATGACGAATTGAGCTACCAATAATATATAGAAGCATAAATGGTAAAATTAAAAAACCTTTTGAAATGATTATCGCTATAGCTGCGAGATTGAATATAATAAATATAGTTTTATTATTTTTAATGTATCTTGAAGAATAGCGTGGTAAGTTGTCAAATTTAATATTTGAAACCATTGCAAGAGATGTAATAAATGTAATTACAAAAATAGAAATGGTTTTGATTTCCAGAGTAAGTAAACTTTCGTTATGAAAGAAAATGATGTAGGACAGAATAGTCAAGGCACCGGAAGGAATAGGAAGTCCGCTAAAGTACTTTTTATCTTCGAGAGAAGTAAGTTTAACATTGAAGCGAGCCAATCGGATTACTCCGGCAAGAGCTGGAAGTGAAGCTAACAAAATCCCCATATCCTGATACAAATAAAAATGAACTTTATACAGCATAAAGCCGGGAACAACCCCAAAAGAAACAGCATCGCAAAGAGAATCAAGTTCAACTCCGAATTCACTTGCCGCATTTATTAATCGTGCTACTGCTCCGTCAAGCATATCGAAAATAGCAGCAACAAGGATGCAAAGAGCAGCATTTGTAAAATCATCTCTTGCAATGTAAACTATTGCTGTAAATCCCATAAACAGATTTACCAAAGTAAACAGATTAGGAACAATAGAACGAGTAATTCTCATTTTTAATCCTTTTTAAACTTTGCTATTATTGTTTCACTGCCGACAACTTTATCATTTAGTTTTACAAACAATTCAGCATCAAGAGGCAGGTATAAATCTATACGGGAGCCGAATTTCATCATACCGAATTTTTGACCGGCTTTTACAGTATCCCCTTGATTTATATCCCAGACAAGACGACGTGCCATTATACCAGTTATTTGCTTGAAAAATAGCTTCCCATATTTTGAATTTACCACAATATGAGTTTGTTCGTTCAAATCCGAAGATTTTGGATGCCAGGCGACTAAATAATCACCGGGGCTGTATTTAAAATATTCAATAATTCCATTTACAGGAATCCAATTAACGTGAACATCGAAAGCAGAAAGAAAAATACTTACTTTTGTGCATTTTTCTTTTATATAATTTTTTTCATAAGATTCTTCAATAATAATTATTTTTCCATCAGAAGGAGAAACAATTAAGCTTTCATCATTTTTTGCTGCAACAGGAAGTTCTCTCGACGGATTTCTAAAAAACCAAAAAGTATAAAAAATTATTATAACAGCAAGAATTAATAATGAATAAAAAATCCATCCTTTAAAAAAAATTATTGAGATAATTATCAATAAAACAGCTATCCCAAAAAGTATCAATATGTTACTTAATCCGTATTTTGTGAGCATTTTTTTAAAAAATTATTTATTTTTATAAAATATTCTATTTTTTTTGTAATTTAAGAAAATTTAATTAAATAATTGATAAATAGTTTTAAAAAAATTGAGGTTACGATGAACTTCACAATAACATTACCAGACTTACAGAAAGCACTGCTAAAAACAATCCCGGCGCTTCCTCGCAAATCAACAATACCGGTTTTAGAACATCTTCATTTCTCTGCCAAAGATAATGTCCTTAGCATTATTGCATCAGACCAAGATATGACAATTATGACAAAAGTTGATGTAACCTGTGAGGAAGAAGGTGAGGTTCTTGTTCCGGGTAAAAGATTCAACGACATTATCCGAGCATTAGGAAATACCGGTGCTATGGAATTCAAATCCGATAATGAATCATTCAATATTCAGATTCAAACAAGCTTCGGTAAGTATAAGATGAAAGGTATTGACCCGAATGAATATCTTACTTTACCAGAGTTGTTTAAATCTGAAAAACCAAGCATTAATTTTGATAAAACTACTGAAACTGTTCAACCTGTTGTCGATAGTGTTGCTGATGAAGTTTTGGTAGAAGAAGGCGAGGAGAAACCACCTGTGATTTATCTAAGAAAAGATGAAATATGCTTTTTAACAGAAAAAACTTCTTATGCAGTTTCTAATGATGAATATCGTCCAGCTATGAATGGGGTTCTTTTCCAGTTCAGAGGTTCTTACATTAATTCTGTAGCAACCGATAGCTACCGTCTTGTGAAAGCTTGCATTTCACCTGAACAGCAAAATTTACCTGACGAAATGGATATTATATTTTCTGCAAGAACTGCTGATTTATTAAAAAAATCTGAAAATGATGTGATAGTATCTTTTGTTGTAACACGCAGTAAAATTACTCATGCACGTTTCGATACAGAAAATACTGTTATTGTTTCAAGAATCATTGATGAAAAATTTCCACCTTATGAGTCTGTAATTCCAATCAATAATAATTTATTTATTAGATTACTCAAATCGGAATTACTCAATACTATTAAACGTATTTCAATTTTTTCAAATCAGATGAATCATCAAATCAAGATGAAGCTTACTGCTGATGATATTATAATTGGTGCTGAAGACGATGATACTGCTTCAAGCGGGTTTGAATCAATTAATGGAGAATACAACGGTGAACCAATGGAAATTGGTTTCAACCATAAATTATTGGAAGAACTTATTCAATATATTGATACTGGCGATGATGATAGAATTCGTTTCGAATTCTCTGAGCATAGCAAAGCAGTATTAATAAAAGCGGACGATGACAGCGATAGTTTACTTATGATTATTATGCCATCACGAACTAAATAATTCTCACATTTTTCTGATACTATTTACCCACACACACAAAACCCCCTCAATTTGAGGGGGTTTTTATTGATAGCTGTTTTCAAAAATGGAAAAGAATAATTACCCTGAATATATCGAAAGGACTTATACTTTCAAAGTGCCGGCTGGACAGAAGCCGGAACGCTTGGATACTTATTTGAAACGTTCTGTTGAAAACGCCTCACGCACTAAAATCCAAAAAGCTATTGATGACAACAGAGTTCAAATTAATGGGAAAATAGTAAAATCAAGTAAAAAAATTCAACCGAATGATGTTATTGTTTGTAATATCTTAAAACCACCGCCACTCGAACTGGTCCCAGAAGACATTCCACTTGACATTCGCTTTGAAGATGAATTCCTACTCGTTCTAAATAAACCTGCCGGAATGGTAACTCACCCCGGGTTCGGAAATAGGTATGGCACTTTAGTCAATGCACTTCTTTATCATTTTGGTATGCGGGAGGCAATTTCTTTAGAATTTGATGACGAAGAAGACGAGGAAACTATTGATGAAAGCACTGTGTTTTTAAAAGATGAAATACGCCCCGGTATCGTTCATCGTCTAGATAAAGATACTTCCGGCTTGCTTGTGGTCGCTAAAAATACTCATACTCATTCTCTACTTGCTGAGCAGTTCCACAATAGAACAATTGACAGAAAATACAGGGCTTTGGTTTGGGGAAATGTAAAGGAAGATGTGGGCAGAATAACTGGTGATATTGGAAGGTCGCCAAACAACAGGAAACTGTTCGCTGTAGTTAGAAAAGGGGGGAAGCCAGCAATTACTGATTTTAAAGTATTAAAAAGATATGATTTCCTTACACAGGTAGAATTAAAACTATGGACTGGTAGGACTCATCAAATACGCGTTCATCTTTCAAACCAGCACCATCCAGTTTTTGGTGATAATTTTTACGGTGGAGATACTATTGTTTATTCCGGTAATGTCCCTCAAAAAAGGAAGATTGCCGAACAGTGCTTAAATATTGCAAAAAGACAAATGCTTCACGCAGCCATTCTTGGATTTGTCCATCCCGATACAAATGAAAAGCTATATTTTGAATGTGATGTCCCAGATGATTTTCAAAGTATTTTGGACATATTAGATAATTCTTTTCTTGTAAATGGCTTATAAGGTTTAGAAAGTTTAGAAAGTTTAGAATTTTAACTTTCGCAAAGTTGGGAAACTTTACGAAAGTTGGGAAATGTGTTTCAGTCATACGATGACTGGCAGTCATTGTATGACTTGGGAAACACGCGGGTCTATGCTGGTAAAACGCCTTATTTCGTCATCATATTTGCTATATTAAAATATGTTATGGAATTAACAGATTAAAATATTGCTGAAAACAATCGAAATCTTTATCTCTATGAAGTAAAGTTACATTGTTTTCAATGCAATAAGTAGCAATGATGCAATCAATCGTTTTTCTGACAGTGATACCTTTTTGCCTTAAATATCTATAATATTCAGAAGATTTAATAGCAATATATTCATTACATAAGTTTAAAACTGGAATAGTTTTAAAAATACTTTTTGCAGTTTGATAATCATTATCATTATTAAATCCTTGCAGCACTTCTGCTAATATAATATCACCTATATAAACAGGTTTTATCCCCAAATTATCATATAGGTAATCGGTTTGTGGATTGATAACTCCATTGAAGAAATCAATCCAAACAGAAGAATCAACTAATAACATTAGAATTTTCCCGCATTTCTTCTAAATTTCCATTCCATTTCAAAGAGCCACGATATGCTTTGATTCTTGCTTGTTTGTGAATCATAATGAAGGTCTTTAATGCTTCTTCAGTTAATTCTTTCTTTGACTTATACTTACCATAAGTAATTGCTTCATCTAATAATTTTGTTTCTATTTTTACACTCGTCAACATATAACTTTCCCTAATATATCAATTATAGCAATTTAACAAAAAAAATTAAAATAAAAAAAATGAGCGTTAAGAATGACTTACCAAGCCGAAGTGGCTTGGTAAGTCGGAAATTGCTATTAAATAAGTAAAATACATTTATTCAATACATTCATCTAAAAATTCTTCGGGTATAAGAATAACGCTTCCATCGTCAAATTCTATTGTATAAGTAATCGTACCTTTTTTTAAATTATACTTTAAACTTAAATAATCATTGTCAATAATCGTAATTCCACATATTGCTACATATTCTCCTGGCCTAAACTCTTTCGGTGCATTTTCTTTTACTTTCGCTGAATCACCATAAGTGAATTTCATAAATTTATCCTTTCTTTATAATATTGGTGAAACCCATTTTGGTAATCTTATTGGTAACAAATGGGTACCATCAGGATTTGTAACACCTGGTACATTCCCATGGGGATTTTGACTTCTTGGATCTTTATGACTTCCTTCATTAGGTTTGTGACCAGGGTCTTTTCTAGTTCCAGTAAATCTACCATCTTTATCTCTTACTTGTATTGCAGTTGCATCTTTATCTTTGAACCAGTTAACTGCTGACCTTTATCTACTGGAATTGCATTTCCAGCTGGATCTACAACTGTTACTGGATTATCTACAGGACCTTCGAATGGGTTCGTATTTCCTTTTCCATCTTTTAATATAATTGGGTCTTGCGGAGATACCGACGTTGCATCGGTTTGTATTATATTTTCAGATGGATAATTTTCAGAATTTTCATAACCACCGTTAGATAAAAAATTATCTAATTGATTAACTTTTTCTTTAATATAATCTAATGATTTTTCGGCTGCTTTTTGCACTTGTGGATTAGTTCCAATAGCAACAGCCGCTGGACCAATTAATTTAGATACATCTTTTATTGTTTGTGTAAGAACTCCAGGTTGCATTCCATTACCATCTGTAAACAGAACTGGATTATTGTAGCTGTAATGGTAAGGAGTCCAAGTGTAATACTTCTCCCACAGCGGGTCTATGCTGGTAAACCTACCAATTTCATCATCGTATTTGCACGCGCCGTGGTCGGCGTAGTTGCTTTCTCGTTCAAATGTAAATTAAAAAGGTGATTTTATACCTAAATCTTTACAAATTTTTCTAACTAAATAATCATTGATTTCGTTATGCATTGGTACAGTTGTTGATTTTCTTAATTCAAGGTTAATATATACCGAATGATTTCCACCTTCACGAAAGAGTATACAATTATTTTTTTGTAAAAATGAAATCAAGTGTCTTCTTTTCATACTTCAACAAGCTCTAAATGTTCTTGAAAAGCTAAGTTCAATTTGTCAATATTAAACAGATATTTATTTGCATCTAAAATTAAATCTATTGCTTCAACAAGATTATTTCTTGTTTCTTCAAGTGTATTACCTTGGGAGTTTGCTCCAGGTAATTCCTCAACGTATCCTATAAAACCTTCGGGTACGCTAATAAATGACATTGTGAAATTCAGTTTCATATCAATTTCCTTTATAATTAAAATATAAAACAAAAGAAGGATTTAAATTAAGTTTATTTTTATCTTCTTTTGTTAAATTTTCTGTTTCAAAATAAGCCCCTGTCGGATCCCAAAAGCTCACCGGGTTATTTCCTGCATACTGATACGGTGTGAGCGAATAATACTTCTCCCACAGCGGGTCTATGCTCGTAAACCTACCTATTTCATCATCGTATTTGCACGCGCCGTGGTCGGCGTAGTTGCTTTCTTTGTCTATTTCCTTTCCGATGAATTTGGTGCGGTTAATTTCATATGAATAAAGAACTTTACCGAATGGAGTGTAATTTTAGTAATTTTTAAATTCATTCAATAATAAAGATGCAGTCTTTCCTTCTTTAAAATAGTCTTCTGCTTTTGCTTTTCTTAATTCTTGAATATCTTCATAATCGTTGATTTTTTCTTTGATTTCTAAATAATCCTTATATGGAATAACTACATAATCTATCAAATTTCCTTTTTTTATTAATTGGGCGTTGATTTCCATTTTTAACTCCTAATTATATGATTCTTTTCTGTGTAAAATTCTATAAACTATAATATTATTTTTTTCTAATTCAAATAATATTCTATAATTACCAACTCTTAGTCGATATTCTGGTGTAAAATTAGTCAATTTTTTAATATCACCCTGAAAACTATTCTCTAAACTAATAATTTTTTTTAGAATATTTACGCTATCATTTTTAGGTAAATTTCTTAAATCTTTTTCAGCTAATGGTTTTATAATAACAGTATATTTCTTCATAATCATAATAAAATTTGACGTAAAACACTTTATTATATTATATTTATATCAAAATAGGTCTATGCTGGTAAACCTTCCTATCTCCTCATCATACTTTCTTACTCCAAAATCACCATAGTTGCTTTCTTTGTCTTTTTCCTTTCCGATGAATTTGGTGCGGTTAAAGTCTGAACCATGATTTACTTGATTAACCAGATTACCTGATTGTTGATTTGTTATTATTGTAACAATGCTATTAATCAAGTAATCCTATAATCCTTCTAATCAAGGTTCTGAAATCTTTACCTGATTGTTGATTTGTTATTATTGTAACAATGCTATTAATCAAGTAATCCTATAATCCTTCTAATCAAGGTTCTGAAATCTTTACCTGATTGTTGATTTGTTATTATTGTAACAATGCTATTAATCAAGTAATCCTATAATCCTTCTAATCAAGGTTCTGAAATCTTTACCTGATTGTTGATTTGTTATTATTGTAACAATGCTATTAATCAAGTAATCCTATAATCCTTCTAATCAAGGTTCTGAAATCTTTACCTGATTGTTGATTTGTTATTATTGTAACAATGCTATTAATCAAGTAATCCTATAATCCTTCTAAT
>CAZCLJ010000073.1:0-17400 GCA_964499465.1 uncultured Hyphomicrobiales bacterium | reverse complement strand
GGAACAGTGTCTTGAAAATTTATTCCGTAGGAATTATATATTTGTAACAAGAATAACCCTTGACTGTGCTTATCCCGTAGGGATTAGATATAAAAAAAACATATTAATATTTAATTCCTACAGAATAAAAAAGCACTCCAAATAACATTATTACAAATATCAAATCCCTTGCGGGATAAATAGAATAGCAGCACCTCTTATATTTGTGGGTTATGAATAGCTCAAGAGCAGGGCTTATACGTTCTCTTTATACCAAACCGCTAACTAATAGTGCAAAATCATAATGTCATTGGTAACGAAGTGAGAAATCTCAAAGTCTGTGGTAACAATGAGTTGTGAGATTCTTCGCTGCGCTTCAGAATGACAGATTATATTACCATTTTTGTTAGCGGTTTGGTATTAGCCATAAGAGCAACAAGTTGCTCGTATGGCTGGCTGGAAAGAGTATTTTTAAGAACTTATCAGTCCTACTCAATTTCCAGTCTCAAAAAACTTAATAACTCAATTCCCAACTCCCTACTCCCAACTCCCATCATTAATCATTAATCATTATCTACGGCACTCTTCTAAAAACAGTATAGCTCAAAATTATTTCAAATGCAATTAGAATTGCTGCAAGAATTGCAAGCGGAAGAAACTCGTCCCTGTATTGACTAAAAGTAAGTTCGTCAATTGCAGTTTTTTCCATTTTATCAATTTCAGAGTAAATTTCCTTTAGTCCTTTATTGTTGGTAGCACGGAAGTATTTTCCGCCAGTCATATTTGAAACCTGTTTGAGCAAATCTTCATCAATTTGCACTTCAATATTTTGGATTTGGATGCCAAAAGGCGTTTTAAATGGATATGGAGCCATACCGCGAGTGCCAACGCCGATAGAATACACTTTCATTTTAAAAGATTTTGCAATTTCAGCAGCAGTCATAGGTGCAATGTAGCCAGTATTGTTTACTCCATCAGTAATTAGAATAATCACTTTGCTTTTCGCGGTGCTATTCATTAGCCGGTTGACAGCAGTTGCAAGCCCAAGCCCTATTGCAGTTCCGTCCTCAACCATATTTGTTTTTATGCCTTCAAATAAATTTTTGAGTGTGCTGTGGTCAGTAGTTAAAGGGCATTGAGTAAAACTTTCCCCTGCAAAAACTACAAGACCAATCCTGTCATCTGTGCGGTTGTCAATGAACTCAATTGCTGTTCTTTTTGCCGCTTCAAGACGGTTTGGAGTAAAATCCTTTGCTTCCATTGATGTAGAAATATCAAGGGCAACCACAATGTCAATGCCCTCTGTTTTTACTTCTTTGTGGCTTAATGTGGACTGTGGGCGTGCAAGTATAATGATAATCGTTGCAATAAGCAAAATCCTTAAAACAAAAAGTATATGCCTGAAAATTTGTTTAGCAGATGTTTTTGTTTGAATTAGCGGCTCTATTGTCGAAACCTGTAGTTTCGGCTTTTGCTTCTTTTCCCGGAAAACATACCAGGCAATCAAAAAAGGAATTATAATCAATAAATAAAAATAGCCCGGCGATACAAAAATTATGTGTTCCACTTCCTACTCTCCTTTCCCATTGCTTTGCTGACGAAGTTTCAATTCATTTGCGATGTTTTCCACAATTTGATAAGCGTCAGAAAGACATCTTGCATTTTCGTCCGGAAGAGGAAGCGATTTGGCGAATTTTACCAAATCAGCTACTCTTAAAATGAATTCGAGTAATGCAATGTTGTTATGAGCAATGCTGCCTTTTTGTATATTATCAAGAATTTCATCAGTAGTCATCTCAAGTGCCTGAAAATCAAGTTGTCTTTGTAGATATAACCTTAAAATATCGGTCAATCGAATGTAATACTGCTTGACGAAACCCGATTGCCAAAGCTTTTCCTTTTCCAATTTTTCAAGTTCACTTTTGGCGAAGACATCTGCCGGTATTTTGGGGTCGTAGTGATATTTGGGTTTTGCAGGTCGCTGTCTGTATCTTTTCAGGAAAAACCATGCGGCTACGAAAATTAAAATAACTACCAGCCCAGCTATTATGTAACCAATATATTCATCAAAAGTAATTGGTTCGTCAATCGGACCTTTTATATCTTTAATTGCTTGAGAAGTATCTACTTCAACTGTATGGAAATAAAGAAATATGCTATCGGTTGCAGCGGGAAAAAGAGTATTGAAGCCGGGTTTTTCATACATAAAAACAAATGGTGGAATAACATAAGCACCACTATCGAAGCAGGTTACTTCAATTTTCTGAGAGAAGCGATATTTATTGCCCTCTGTTATGGTATCTATTGCAGACTTATGCAGCACTTCAATTGCTCCGATTGTATCCGGAATTACCGGCATTACAACGTTTAGCTTTTTATTACATTCAAGTTCTAAAAGCAATTTTATTCTATCGCCGATTAAAACGTTATTGGTGTCATTGCTTAGCTTCGGAGTAACAATTATGTCTTCGGCTTGCAACTTTAATGCACATATTAGCAAAACTATAATAATAATATTTCTTTTCATATTTTTCTTTAGCAATTAAATAATTCCTTTCAATTCGTCAATTGTAATACCAGCTTTTTTTAATATGTTGTGTAAAGTTCCTTTTTTTATTTCTTTATGATTAGGAATCAAAATAGTTGAATTTCTTTCTTGGTTATATAAAAAAATATGACTACCTCGTTGGTGGTCAAGGTTATATCCATACTTTCTAAGTGCCTTAATTAAATCTTTACCTGAAAATGTTTTACTCATAAAGCAAGTTCCATATTGTAAACTTTACTGTCAGTATGCAATAACGAGTTATTTAACTTCTCAATCCCTTCCATATAGCATAGTATTGCTTCCTTGGCGTTGAGTATTGCTTCTGCCTCGGTTTCTCCCTGAGTAAAGCAGCCGTCAAGAGCTGGAACTGTAACATTAAATCCACCTTCTTCTGCTGGCTCTAATACAATTTTAAAATTCATATAAACCTCTCAATAAATTTTTAATATTTTTCTTAAATATCAACATAATTATTGATATTTCTTTAGAAAATATTATACTTTCAAAATTAAGAAAAATCAATAAGAATGCAAAGAAAGAATGATAAATGATAAGTGATTTTGAATTTATGAATTACAAAACAATTGGTTGGATTTCAAGTCGTTCAATAAAAAGTTTAAAAGAATAACAAACCAAATTTAGCAATAGAATTATAAAAACTGAATTTTTTTGTTCGTTCATCTTTTCTGTCTTCTGCCTGTTTGATTAGTGCTTCTTTAGAAAATTCAAATGCGTGTATGTCTTTTTGTGAATCAAGTCCTATTTCTTTTTTTCTTATATCAATTTCTTCTTTACGAGTTGATAATTCTTCCTTTTGAAGTTTAAGAAATTCATTTTATCAAGTAACAAAGATGTATTGCTTTCAGATTGTTGTTCAACATTTGCATTGGTATTTAATTGATTTTGTAACATTAGTTTCCCTAACTTTGATTTAAAATTTCATAGTTTTTTAAAGGACTTTTATATCTAACAATCACAGAACCAAAGTTATTTTCTCCCAAAGCAGGTGAATCAATTTCAAATGAAACTTTATCATTTCTTTGGTTTCGCTTATAAAATTTATAAAATTGAGAAGGATTAAGCACTTCTTTCTTTTTATCAGTTGCAATTAAATATTCTTTTAAGTATTTCATTATATTTTAAATTTAATGATAAAAATAATAAATTAATCACATCAATATTTTTAAAACGAAAAAGAATGAAAAAAGTTTTTTCTTTTTAAAATTTAAAAAATAACATTCATATTTGAAAAACTCTTTCTTGATACAAATCTAATAAATTATCTTTCATAATGCAAGAAGAATATTTAATTTACTTTTTAATAAATTTTATATATTTGAGAAATTTGTGCTAAATCAACTGATAATAACGGCAGAGTGTCGTATTTTGTAGTTACAGAACTCCTGATGCCTCGTAGTTTGGTATTTCGCATATATTATAATAAGAAGTAAATTCAGAACTCCTGACCCCATAACGAAAATAAAAGAGTTAGGAGAGTTGCCTCGTAAAGAATAATTTCGCAAATTATAACAAAAAGTATGTCATTCTGAACGAAGTGAAGAATCACAAACTCTGTGATAGCAATGACTTGTGAGATTCTTCACTTCGTTCAGAATGACAAGACCGCGAAATACCAAACTACGAGTGGTAAGGAGTTCTGAAATTTTAATATAAGTATTTTCAATTGGTCATTCGTCATTCGTCATTCGTCATTAGTAGTTACATACAAATAACCAATGACTAATGACCAATAACTAATAAAATATTAGATTGTTAACTGCGAAATTATTCTTTACTAAGCAAATCTCCTAACTCCTTTATTTTCGTTATGGAGTCATGAGTTCTGAAATTATGGGAAATTAGAAGAATTGAATAAAAGTATTGTGATTTAGAATTGATTAACTCCATCTTTAAGATGGAGCTAATCAACGAAGTGCATTGTGATATTTTTGAATGATTTATTTAGTGTTTGCCTTTTCTGCCGTGCTGAGTATTAAATCGTTCCAGCCACTGCTGCCAAATTACTAATTGTTCTTCAGTTAGGATTGATTCGATATTTTCAAAAAGAATAGTGGCGCATTCTTCCATTGCAATTCTGGCGGTCTCGCGTAGTTCCTGAAGTGCAGCACGTTTTGCAACGCTAATATCTTTAATCATCTGTCTTGCAGTAACGGTATCAATTTCGCCATTTGCCAACTGCTCCAATACTGCAGCTCTTTCTGCGTTTGCATTTTCAATAATTGTTGCCTGGTCGGCTTTTAAATTTTCTACAATTAATGTAATGCAATCTCTATGCTCTTGCAAAAATGTACTTACTTGGGTTTGTTGCTCTTCAGTTAAGTTAAGTTTCCAAGCAATACCTTTTAAAGCAACTTTTTTAAAAGGATTATCTTTTCCGTGGAAACGCATCTTATTCTGTAAATTTGCATCATCACAAATGCCATCAACAGATTCTAAATCTGGAACGTAAACCGAACCATAAGCTAAATCTTCATCATTAGCAATATTTGGACTTGCATTTTGCTCACAGGAAGCCAAAAATATTACAAAAAACGCTGCGATTATTATTATTGAGAACCTTTTCATATATCTCCCATCAGGAATATTTAAGAATAATTAATTATTTATAAACAATAACATCAGAGCGAATATTTTGTTACAAGGTTTAAAAAATATTTTCAATTTTTTAATTTTTTTTGCAAATAATTTGCTCGTCTCTATGAGATGAATTTTTTCTAAAGAATTTCATTTCTTTTTTAGAGCAGGCATCAATGCAATTTCCGCAGGCAATACATTCTTTATTATCCAAAATATTATAATTTTCTTTAGGCGATATAGCTTGGATTTTACAACTTTTTACAGCTAAATTGCATCCGATACAACTTTCATTTGCACCGAGGACGGAAGCACCGGGTATTTTTGCGACCCAGCCGAGCATCAAACCAATAGGGCAAACTCCTCTGCAAAATGGACGATACATAAAAACAGATGTTAAAAGCAGCAGTGCTAATAAAATCCAGTTAAGTGTAGTTGCGCCTATTCCCAAATTGTATGCTAAACGAAACGGGTCAATTTCCTTAAAAAGATATTCCGGTACAATAAATAGTTGGACAATTAAAGTTATAGTTAAAATATAGCGAAGATATTTCAGAATCTTTTGAGCAGTAGGACCTTCTAAAAATTTGATTTTCTGATGAGAATAAATAAACTCCTGCAAAGAGCCAAGGTGACATACCCAGCCACACCACACTTTTCCGAAAATGTAAGTAATTGGTAGCAAACCAATAAACCACAGCATATTTTCAAAATGCGTTTCGCCTCCGGCAAAATAAATAAATACATTGCTCAAACTCGAAATAGGGCAGGGACATGCACCGTTGTAAAATCCAAAAATTATTAGTGCTATTAACAAAACTAAGTATCTAAGCTTTCGGGTGGGAGCAAATCGTAGAAAAATTCCACTTAAAATCGTTAATGCTAATCCTAATATAGTGATGTTGAGACGGGTATTCAGGCGAAATTCACCCTCAGTGCTTGTTTGAACACTATCGCAGTCATTGCAGGTTGAATTACAAACTGATGAACTATCGGAATATGGAACAAATTCTTCAAATTCATCTTCAAAAAGCGTATCAGTTTCAGAATAAACCGATAAAAGCGGAATTAGTAAGAAAAACAAACAAGATAGTATAAAAGCTGCTTTTTTCATCATTTGCCATTAGAAACGCTCACATTAAAAGACTTTTTGCCGCCTTCTTTGTCGCAAGTCCTGATTACTTTTATTGATGCTTTTCCATTTTTATTTTCTTCTACTTTTAGCTTAAGCTTTCTTTCGTAAACTCCATTTTCTACTTCAGACCAACGGGTTGCAGTTAAAATCTTGATTCCGTTTTCCTCAAACTTTACTTTATTTATATCCTCTGGGCAAGACCTGTGAGTATTGTGTATTTTTACTTTAAGAACGATTTCCTCGCCTGTTTTATACTCATTTTTTTTATTATTTATTACTGAAAAATATATATTGCAGGAATATGCAGAACTAATCAAAGTAAAAAATACTATTGTAAGTATTATTATATTTTTAATTTTAATCATTATTTAATCTCAATTTTATACTAAATAATTTTAAAGACGAAATGGAAAAGAAAGAATTTTATGCAAGAGAAGGAAAACCTTTATTTAAAAAGAAATGATATAACTAAATGATTATTTCTGGCAGATGTCAGAATCCATCTTAAAAATAGCTTTTTATAGGTCATTAGTCATTCGTGATTAGTCATTAGTATTTTTCTAATGACCAATGACTAATACCAAGTTGCTTTTAAAGATAAAATATGATTGTCAGTCATTTCGAAACGGAGTGAGAAATCTCAAAGTCTGTGGTAGCAATGACTTGTGAGATTCTTCGCTGCGCTTCAGAATGACAGGGTAAATTAATGTCATCTCCATTTAAATAAAGGTCTTCTTTTATCAGGGGGTTGCCAATGACATCATTTCGTTTGTCTGTCATTCTGAACAAAGTGAAGAATCCAGAGGATAGTGGTTTAAAGAATTTATTCTGGATTCTTCACTTCGTTCAGAATGACTGTGTTAATTAATGTTATCTCTATTTAAATAAATCACTTCCTTTATTAGAGGGTCCGAAATGTAATTATAATTTTTACTTTTTACCAAATTACATTTTTGAAAGCAACTTTTATAAAAGCTATGCTTTTCCTCTCATACATAAAAAACGTTAAGCACAACTTTTAAAAAAACCTCCTTCTCAAGTGTAACTTTTGAAGGAGTTTGTTTGTCTATAAAAAAAAACAAAGTTATACTATTAATATGTTAGTCGTATAGCTTTAATGAAAATTTTTAAGAATGTATAAGCCCTGTTCACAAGAAGAGAATGTGTAAAATGAGTAAATTAAACAATAATACCAAGTTGCTTTCATAAATATAATTAAAGTGTCATTTCGAAACGAAGTGAGAAATCTCACAACTCCTTGCTACCACAGACATTGAGATTCCTCACTTCGTATCGGAATGACAAATAAACATATTTTATTATTAAAAGCAACTTGGTATAAGGATTAATCATCAATTTTAATTAAATTACAAAAAATTAACTGAAAAAATAATAAAAAAACTAAAAAGAAATTAAATTTTTTTTTATTTTTGAAAACTATGAATGTTGAAATTTAATATATTAATATAATAAAGGTGATATATGTCTCAAGTAAAATTAGAAGAACAAATTGGTGGAGCAATCCTTCACCTCAAGGGTCAGTTCGTCGGAGGCGAAGAAACAGACCATTTGAGAGCAACACTAACAGAAATAGCTCAAAAGAATGAGAGTAGATTAATAGTTGACTTGGAAAAGACAACTTATTTGAACTCTACTGCACTTGGTGTGCTAATAGCTGCTCATGCAAATTTCGCTAAACGAAACGGACAAATCGTCCTTTGTAATGTAAGTAAATCTATTGAAAATATTTTTGTTATTACCAAGCTAACATTAGTATTTCCAATTTTCGCATCATTAGACGACGCAATTAAATCAATTTCAAAATAAATATTTAAAAATTAAGAGGTTATATGAAAAACTTATTTAATATCATCGTGATAGTTCTTGCATTAGTAATATCATACGCTATTTATTCATTTTATTTCGGTAATCCGGATAACTTTAATGATGGAGAATTGCGTAAAGAACCAAAAGCCGGCAATATTGTTGGTATGATTTATACAGGTGGACCTATTGTTGCAATCTTGATGAGTTTAATTATCGTAGCAGTTACATTTTCTATTGAAAGACAATTATCAATAAATAAAGCAAAAGGTAAAGGCGACATTTCAATGTATATCAAAAAGACCATTGATAGTTTAGTAAAGGGAAATTACGATGATGCATTGAAGGAATGTGAAAAGCAACGTGGAAGCTTAGCAAACATTATGCGGGCTTCGATTGAAAGGTTTAGAGATGTAAAAGACGACAAGGAATTAGACAAAGAAAAGAAAATGTCTGAAGTCCAAAGAGCGATTGACGAAGCTACAAATCTTGAAACACCACTTCTCGAAAAGAATTTGGTTATTCTTTCTACAATCGCTTCAATTTCCGTGTTATTCGGTCTTCTTGGAACAACAGTCGGTATGATTCGTGCCTTTGCTGCTTTCGGTGGCACTGGAACTGTTGACGCTGCAACTCTTGCTGTTGGTATTTCTGAAGCTCTTTATAATACTGCCGGCGGTTTGGCTGGTGCTATTATTTCAATCGTTGCCTATAATTTCTTCTCAACAAAAGTTGATAACTATGTTTATATGATTGACGAAGCAATCTTAAACGTAACACAAATATTTACTGTTCATGTAAAACATTAAAAGGAGGGTATGCCCGTGCCAAAAATTAGAAAAAAAAGGATGGGCTTTGTGATTGATATGACACCACTTGTCGATATCACATTCCTGCTTTTAGTTTTTTTGATGTTTACGACTAAATTTAAAAGTGAAGCAGAAGCTGACCAGCAATTTACAATTTCTCGACCTTTTGCATCTGCAGATACTGCTAAGCTTCCAGAAAAAGATTTAGCACTCATAAACATTGATATTGACGATAAGAATCCAACCGATACTGCATATTATTTCGGCTGGACAAATACTTCTGATAGAGATACTATTAGAGATACTTATCCAGAATTACCGGAAGAATTGCGTAAAGAATTACAGAAAGAGATGTTAGTTAGAGTAGATACTATTATGCTAAGTCGCTTGATAAAAGCAACGAAAGCTGTTAATCGTAATGCGGTATTTGCTATTGATGCTGACAAAGATGTAAATTTTAAATACATCAACACTGTAATTAATATAATGAATAAGAACAATCAGCGCGTGTTCAACTATGTTACACAAAAAAGAACAAGTGAGTAAAAAATGTGTAACAAATTTTTTTTTATAGTGTTAAAATAATAGAATATATAAAGGAGATATAATATGGCTGGAGGTGGTGCATTAGGTCGCCCAGAATCCGTAAAAAAGGGCAAGAAGACTAATCGAAAAAAGAAGAAGCGTCTTGGTTTCCACGTTGATATGACGCCACTTGTGGATATTACTTTTTTATTGCTGATGTTCTTTTTATTTACAACAACAATGCTTAAGCCACAAGTAATGGAAATGCGTATTCCACCTGAAATCTACGCACAAGTTGAGGTTAAAGCTTCTGAATTGCTTTCAATATGTTTGCTTGAAGATGGAAGAACTTACTGGTATGTTGGAACTATTGATATTGAAAAAGACCCAACTAATACTAACAAGCCTCAACTTATTAAAATTGATAGTATTAAATATTTGGCTTTTGAACAAAACTTAAAACCAAATGTTAAAAATAGAATGATTACATTATTCAAAATAGATGAAAAAGCAAAATATGATTTAATGGTTTCTGTACTTGACCAATTGAATATTGCTGAAATGTCTATTATTGAAGAATTATCAAAAGAAACTGAAGTTAACGAACAGGGACAAACTGTTCCAGTCCAAAGAAAACGCAAGTTCACTATCTCTGTCTTAAATGACGATGATAAAAAGCTATTAACTAATACAGGAGTGGAAGGAGTAAGTAAAGATGTCATCCAATAATGTATCTATTGCAATTCCTGTTCAATCCTCTTATGGTGCAGTTGAACTCAAGGAATTGATTCGCAGAAACACCTGGCGCTCATTTATAATAACTTTGATAGTAGTTATCTTATTACTTATTATTAATATTGTTATGGCTCTAACCAGTTCTGACAGCGATAAAGTAATAGGACCGCCAGTTGTCAGTAGACTTGACTTAATTCAACCTCCTACTGAGGACAGTGAAACTGAAGAAGCTGCTCCACCGCCTGATGCTCAGCAAATAGTTAATTACGGTATGGAAGCAAGAGCTGGTACGCCAGTACCTATTCCAGACGCCGATATTACTGAAGAACTTGCTGATTTTGCTGATGTGAAAGATATTCAAAGTGCTCTTCACGAAACTGGTACTGTTGATATTAATCAGGCACCTGATTTTAACGTTGAGGATTTGAAACAGGAAAAAATCGTTGCTCCCGTTGAAGATATTCCGGATTCTAAGCAATTTATTCCGGTTGAAAAAGAGCCGGGAGTGGATTTAGCAGAACTGCAAAAGAGAGTAGTATATCCGGATATGGCTCGTCAGGCAGGTATAGAAGGCAGAGTTATTATCAGAGTTTATGTGGACAAACACGGCAAACCTGTTAAAACTGAAGTTCAGATGACTGCTTCTCAGATGCTTAATCAAGCTGCTATTGATGCTATTATGAAAACTACTTTTACTCCAGCTATCCAAAATAAACAACCTATTGGATGCTGGGTAAGTATTCCTATAAATTTCAAATTAAGATAATTTTTTAAGAAGAAAAATGTCTTGTTTGTTGCAAATAATAGCTTAATATTTGCCGACAAGACATTTTTTTTTAAGGAATACCAAGTTGCTTTCATAAATATAATTAAAGTGTCATTTCGAAGCGCAAAATGAAGTAAGTGTTTTATTGAAATGGAGATGACATAAGATAAAGATGTCCTACATCTTGCAGATGTAGGACATCTGGTTCAAGAAGTTTTGCAGAGTAAAAGTAGCGATGTCATTGGCAAGCGCAGCGAGAAATCTCACAACTTCTTGCTAACACAGATGTTGAGGTTTCTCACTTCGTTAACAATGACATCTTTATATCTTACTCAACAAAACTTTACAAAAGTTAAGAAACTTTCGCAAAGTAAGAAGAGAAGACTGAATTTGTAATTCTGAACCACAAAATAAAGGAAAACCTTTATTTAAATGGAGATGACATAGCGTTTAGAATGATTAGAAGGTTTAGATAGTTTAGATTTTAAACTTTTGCAAAGTTGGGAAACTTTACAAAAGTACTAATAATCTTCTTACTTATTGAAAGTTTAAAATTAGTTAAAAGCAATTGTGCTCATACTTGACAGAGTTTTGTTTTCTTTCAACTCCGTAGGAGTATCCGGTTTGTAGAAATAATGATGAAAAAAAAGAAAAGCAACGTAGTTGCGACCTATCTTTACTACAAACAGAACACTCCTACGGAGTTTTGCAAACTTAAAATACTTTTTCTACAAACAGGAAGCAACTACGTTGCTTTTTCTTGCACTTTGCGAAAGTTTCTTAACTTTCGTAAAGTTTTGTGGGATAAAATTATGTCATCTCAATTTAAATAAACACTTGCTTTATATGGGGAGGCAGAATGACAACTTTTGCGATATTTCCATAAATTATTCATTACGAATTATAACTCCTAACTCTTTTTTTTTATAGGATTAGGAATTCTGGATTTAGTAATTCAGATGACTAATAAATGAAATGAACGTGTTCTCAATTATATTACACAATAACAATCTGAATAGTAAATTTTTTGTAACTATTTTTGTTGCCATTGTGTCTTAATAATAGAGTATGAAAAAGGAGATATATTATCACTATTTCTGCATAACTGAAAAAAAAAGAACTACTTATAAAACAGGCGTGGAAGGAGTAAATAAAAATGTCATCTAATAATTTAACTATCGCAATTCCTGTTCCAATTCCTTATGGAGCTGTTGAACTAAAGGAATTTATAAAAAGGAATACTTTGCGTTCCTTTATTATCACAACTATTGTTGTTGTTCTCTTGCTTATTATTAGTATTGCTATGTCTTTAACAAACAAAATTGCTACTAATAAAGAAATTCAACCTCCACATTTTACTATCGAAGTACTTGAAAAACTTCAAACTACTGACATTGAATTACCAAATGTGGTAATTCCTCCAGACGTTTCGCAAGTCGTATTTGGAATTGAGCAAGTGGCTGGTAATCCTGTTCCTGTTAAAGATGCAGAAATAAATCAGGAATTAGATGATTTCGTTACGTATGACAATATTACCAGTGCAACAAGCCATGTCGGAAATGTTGACCCTGAAACAGTTCCAAATTTTAAAGTTGAGAACTTACAAAATCATACTATTGTTGCTCCGGCTGAAGAAATTCCATCTCCCGAAATCTTTATTCCTTTAGAAAAAGAACCAGTAGTAGATTTAGCTGAATTACAAAAGAACGTTGTATATCCAGCTATGGCTCGTCAAATAGGCATTGAAGGTAAAGCAATAATCAGAGTATATTTGGATAAATTTGGAAAACCTCAAAGAACTGAGGTTCTAATGAGTGCAGGTGAGATGCTTAATAAAGCGGCTATTGATGCTATTATGAAAGCTTCTTTTCTCCCTGCTATTCAAAATAATAAACCAGTCGGGTGCTGGGTTAGTATTCCGATTAATTTTAAATTAAAGTAGGAAATGAATTTGAGGAATAACATATTAACTTATTTTCAGGCAGTAGTAATAATAGCTTTACTTTTCTGCAATGAAAACCTTTTTTCAAATGGCTCTGACTTTGAAAATAAAGAAAATGTTAATCTTTCAGATTCAGTAAAAGCAGAAGCTATTCCAGGTAAAACATATATTGATTCAGTTGATAAAGAAAAGCTAATAAAAGCAAATAATTATTCACCTGTTGAAACTGAACCTGTTGCAAATCGTATTGAATTATATCATAATCTAATTTATCCTGAAGAAGCAAAAAATGCCGGTATTGAAGGTAAAGTAATTGTAAAAATATATATTGATAAATATGGAAAAATCCTAAAAACAAAAATTTTCCAATCAAGTTCAAAAATATTTGAACAAGCAGCACTTGATGCAATAAAGAAAATTTCTTGTTGTCCGGCAACTCAAGATAGCAAGCCAGTTGGTTGTTGGTTAAGTGTTCCTATTACTTTTAAATTAGAAAAAATAGAGGTAGAAAGTTTTTCAAATAATGATAAAATCCCTATTTCTCACGATGGTGGACATTATTTTTTTAAACCAAATCCCTCTGTTGATACTGAATTTTTATATAAAAATTTAATTTATCCGGAAGAGGCAAAGAAGAAATGTATTGAAGGAAAAGTACTTTTAAATGTTTTTGTTGATAAACGTGGAATGCCACAATTATATGAGGTAGTAGAATCAGATTCAGAAATTTTAAATCAAGCTGCTATTGATGCTGCTATGAAAACTATTTATTGTCCTGCAGTAATGAATAATCAAGTAGTCGGTAAATGGTTAAATGTTCCAATAGAGTTTAAATTGAAGTAGGAAATGTGTTAGTCATGCTATCAACTTGTTGATAGTATGACTGGAAGAGAAAAATAAAGTCTGCCGAAGCTTATGACTTTATTGGAAAATTTATAAAGCATTATGATAAAAAGAGTAAAATAAATCCCCCCTACCCCCCTTTTTCAAAGGGGGGAGAAGAAAATGTGTAGTAATTCCACCCTTTGAAAAAGGGAGTAGGGCAGGGCTGATACGTTCTTATATTTTTTACCACAAAACCCATTCTCCTCTCAAGAGGGGAATGGGAACATTACTGAATTAGGGAAAGTCATGCGAACAACAAGTTGATAGCATGACTGGAAAAAATAAGAGTTTATCTCTGCCAGCAGTGGCACTTTTCATTACTCACAAGTTTTGGTTTTTACTATAGTGTGAAGAAAGAGTTTTAGTGTATTTGAAATTTATTCCGTAGGAATTAAATATTTGTAACAAGAATAATCCTTGACTGTGCTTATCCCGTAGGGATTATATATTAATAAAGCTATTATATATTTAATTCCTACGGAATAAAAATACTTAAAAATAATCATTGTTACAAATATTTTATCCCTACGGGATAAGTAGAATAGCAGCACTTTTAAAGATGTGTATAATTGTTAACTCAAGAGTGGAATGGGAAAGGTTATGACTTTAAATCTTTTTTGTCATGCTATCAACTTGTTGATAGTATGACTTGAAATAATTAAGAAATTTTTATAAAAATTAAAAAAATAAAAAGAATGTTTAGCATAGTTTTAAATTATATAATTAAATTTGCATTTATAATAATAGGAGTTTTTCTATTATTCGGAATATTTATTCCGGAGCATCCGAGCAAGACATTAACCCAAACGATGGGAGTAATCTTTATCCTTTGGGGAGTTTATAGATTAATTGCATATTATCTATTATTAAAAAAGAGGAGAACTTATGAAACCGAAGAGTAAAATTTTGTTCCTTTTATTATTTGTCGTATTGTGTTCTGCTATTTACTTGGCTTGCACCAGCGAAGACAAGCCAGCAGAAAAGAGCAGCATATCAATTTACTGCGATGAGTCGATTTATAATTTATTGAAGGAACCATTTCAGGAATATAACGTCCGTTTTAAGGAAATCGAAACAAACCATAAATCAGCAACAAGCTGGGATGTTATGGCAAGTTTTTTATCTGGAGAAGTGCCAATTATCTTTACTTCAAGGGACTTTACAAGACGCGAAGACTCTTTGATGAAAGCATATAAGGTCGAGACAATCAAGAAATATCCTGTTGCAAATGATGCTTTAGTGTTTTTCACTCAACTAAATACTCCTTTGGATACACTGACAGACGCTCAAATAGTTGATGCATTAGTGAATGGAACTCCTCTTATGCCGATTTATAAGAAGCTGACAGAAGAACCCACTTTCGTAATAAATAGTGAAAATTCATCTGAATATGAAAATTTACTTAATCTTGTTTTAAAATATAAAAATATTAAGAGAAAATTAGTAATTTTAAATTCAACTGATTCAGTAAAAGCATATATAAAAACACACCCAAATTCGATTGGTATTGGCTATTTATCGCATATTTTATCAGAACCAGATATTAAACCATTATCAATAAGTTTCATAAATGAAAAAGGAGAATATATTTTTCCGCGGAATGTTCATCAGGCAAACATAATTCAAAGATTATATCCTTACGTAGTAACGCATTACGTTATGATTTTTGATGAAAATAATTCAACAGCAAACAGTATAGTTAATTTTTTTAGATATGGCTCTGGAATAGTTCAAAAATATTTTAATAAAATAGGAATCGTTCCGGCAGTCGCAAAAGTCAATTTAGTTCAATAATTCATAAACAGAGGTAAAAATGAAACAACTATCATTAATCATATTATTATTTATAACATTACAATTCGGTGCATTTAGCCAGAGTGCAACAGATAAATTAAAAGCATTAGAACAATCACACGATTACGTGGAAGCTTCCGGATATATCAAAAGTGCAATCAAAGAAAATCCAAAAGATATAAAGTTGCTCGTTTTATGTGGTGATATTTATACCGAAGTGGATAAACTTGATTCTGCCTTAATAGTATATAACATTGCAAAAGATGTGAAAAGCAATGCATTAATTTTACGAAAAATAGCAAAGACTCAATCCAAACTTGGAAAACATAAAGAAGCTGTTGAAACAATTCAGCAGGCAATAAAAAACGATAAAGATGACGTTTATAGCCAACTCGAATATGGAATGATTCTTATTGCAGCAGATTCGCTTAATCAAGCAGAGCTTGTAATTACAAAAGCAAGGGAAATGAATAAGAACATTCCTGATGCTTATCTCGCACTTGGAGAACTTTACTATGCCCAGCAAATATACGAATTAGCACGCACAAATTTTGAATCTGCATTAAAATTAGACGAAAACCTTATAGAAGCCCGTATAAAACTCGCAACTACTTACTATCAGATGGGGCTTCGGGAAACTGATGAAGAATTAAGACAAAATCTATTGGTTTCATCACTTAAAGAGTGGAACACAATAACAACAAAAGACCCCAAAAATGCACGTGCCTTTTATGAGCAGGGGCGCCTTTTCTTTTTTGCAAGCAAATACGTAGAAGCTGCCCAGTCATTCAATCAATATATGCAATTGCGTCCAAACAACTCACTTGCTAAATGGTATCTTGCTCAATCACTTTACGAAATAGGAAAGTGCAATGAAGCAATTCCTTATTTACGTGCTGTTTCTGATGAAATTGATTCAGTTAAGTTTAAAGCAATGCTTTATTTAGGCAGATGCTATTTTCAAGATAATAAAAACAATGAATGTGTAGCTATTTTTAAAGGTTTGAGAAATATAGGATATTTACTTGAAGAAAAGAATCTTGATATTTATGCTCGTTCAAATTTAGCAATCGGCGATACTACTGAAGCAATGATTGCTTTCAAAGAATTAGTTAAAAGGAATCCACAGCAATGCGATCTTCTAATGAATCTTGGACAATTATCCAGATTGGTAAAAAATTACGAAGATGCTATTTTCTTCTTTTCCAAACGATTAGAATATTGTAAAAATTCTAATAAAATTGGAAAATCATTATTTTATATTGGAACGAGTTATTTATCATTGGAAAAGCCGGATACTGCCTTAATTTTTATTAAGAAAGCTATTGAAGAAGACCCGAATGATATTTTACCTTATATATATCAAGGTGATGTTTATAGCAAACTTGGGCAAAATGATTCTTCTAAAATTTCTTTTAAATATGCAATTGGAAAAGGGTCAGCTGATACTTCCGCACAAGGCAGAAACTTTGTAAACCAAGCTTATGCAAAACTTTGCGGTATCGTTTTTGACGAAAAAAATTACAAGGAATTGCTTAAGGTTTCTACTGAATGGACTCAATTCGACCCAAATTATAGCTTTGCTTTTCTTTATCAGGGAATTGCAAATCAGGGTCTGGAAGATAAAGACGCTGCCTGCAGATGCTACAGAAAAGTCATTCAACTTGACCCGAAGAACAAACCGGCTCAGGAAATGGTTAAAAAACTCGGCTGTTAAATTTGATTTTTCTCTGACTTCTAATTCAATCTTTCAACCAGTAGTTATAAGTTCAGAACTCCTGATGCCTCGCAGTTTGATATTTCGCATGCTTGTCATTCCGAACCCCCTGATAAAGCAAACCCTTTATTTAAATGGAGATGACA
>CAZCLJ010000072.1:0-17509 GCA_964499465.1 uncultured Hyphomicrobiales bacterium | reverse complement strand
TATAAAGTAGATGTCCTACATCTTGCAGATGTAGGACATCTTTATCTTATGTCATCTCCATTATAATAAAGCATTTGCTTCATTTTGAGATTAGAAATGACAGTAGTAAAGATGTAATTGGTAAAATTATTCTAATAAACTAAAATATTAATTGATTCATTCCCCATTCGTAATTTTATAAATTCTTTTAATTTTTCAGATATTTCTCTTTTAATACGTTGATTAGTTTTAGAATTAATTTCAACAATTGCAGTTGGAATTTGAATAATAAGAGAATCTTTGTTTTTTTCCTGAATAACTCCATAAGAGAAGGAATTGATTTGGGGGAAAAGCACACTTGCTTCGTTAAAAATATTAACAATTAAATTAGAATCGGGTCTATAAAAACTAATCATATTTTTTAAGCTATCAATAACGTTGCCCTGATAACCTATCTTCACCTTGCTCATATCAAGTTGACGAGCTACGTTTACAGAGATATTTGAAATTTTTTCATCAAAATAATCTTTCTGTAAATTCATTTGGACAAGTTTTATTCCATAATCATTTATACCATAATCCAATAATCTTCTATTTAAAAAAGAAATTTTTGATGAATCGACTGGTTCACCAACAATGAATAATTTAAATAATCTGATAGAATCCGTTTCTATTTTTTGCCAATCCACTACTGAAGTAATATCATTATTAATATTTTCATTTATGAAAATCTGAAAATTTCTTGTAATTCTTGCATCAGAAACTACGTTGTAAAAAATTATTGTGCTTGGAATTATAACAATAGCTGTAAAATAGTAAATTAAACGTCTAATTTTTATTTTAGTAAGTTTATCAATATAGCGTGTATGGGGAAATTTTAAATATCTGACAAGGAAGTAAGTAGCCAAACTAATAAAAACAGCATTAATAAAAAAGAGGTAAAAAGCTCCGAAAAAGTATGAGTAATTCCCTGTAGCTAAACCAAAGCCGGCAGTGCAAAGCGGTGGCATAAGTGCTGTGGCAATCGCTACTCCCGGTATTACAGTCGGCACTTCTTTCCTTGAATTTGCAACAATGCCAGCCAAACCACCGAAAAGTGCTACTCCAACGTCCAAAAGTGTTGGTGTCGTTCTCGCAGTCAATTCGCTTGTGATTTGTCCTAATGGGGATAGAAAAAAATAAATTGTGCTGGTTAATAAACTAATTATAAAAGCAGCTATAAAGTTTTTTAATGAAAATTGAAATAATTCCCTGTCAGTAATGCCAATACTTAAACCAACACCTAAAATAGGGGACATTAGTGGAGAAATAAGCATTGCTCCAATTATAATTGCTGTTGAGTTGGTGTCTAATCCAATTGATGCAAGCACGGCTGAACAAATCAAAATCCAGATGTTTGTTCCTCTAAGAGGAATCCCTTTTTTAATTGTTGATATTGTTCCTTCTACGTCTGTTCCTTCTTTTATTGAAAACCAATTATTTATCACATCAAAAATGATTGAATATGAGTATTTAAAAAAAAGTCGGAATGCTCTTTTAATTTTTCTTAGGTTTTCGCTCATTTTCTCATTCAAAATATAAAAACAAATTTCTAAAATACAAAAATTGTAGAATAAATCATTGTAGGAAAATAAAAAAGGGACTATTAACCGGTTTAGTCCCTTTAAAATTTTAGAATAAAAAGAATTAGAAAAATTATTTTTTCAATTCTTTTTTAGCTTCTTTAGAAACTTTTTTAGTTCCAGATTTTAGAGCAGGTGCCTTATCGACAGAAGTCTTTTCTTTTGCGTCGCCAGCTTTGTTAACAGATGATTTTTTGTTCTTTAAATCATTCTGCTTCTTTTGTTCATCGTATTTTGCTGCTTCTAGTTTTTTAACGTCATCTTTTTTGACATTTTGCTTTTTCAAATCTGTTCCAGTTGTTTTTGCAGGTGGAACATAGTCACGCTCTTTAACTACTTGTTTTTTAACTGTTTGTTTTTCAGTTTGTTTGGTTGTAGTTGTCTGAGCAAATACACTTGTAGCAACGAAAGCTAAGCAAATAAATGCTGCTAAAATTGTTTTGAACTTCATAATCAAGCTCCTTGTTAATAAATAAAAATTATTTACAAAATTCATTTCAAATTTACAATAAAAAAATTAAAATACAAATTATTTTTTTTTAATGACGAAAATGTCTGATATTAGTAAAAAGCATAGCAATTTCTTGTTTATTAGCTTCATCAATAACTTCCTTGTCGCGGATTGCGCCACCGGGCTGAACAATCGCAGTAACTCCGACTTTGGCGGCTTGCTCAACGGCGTCTGGAAATGGAAAAAAAGCATCTGAAGCCAAAATAGAGCCGTTCAAATCTATATCCTGTCTTTTTGCTTTTTCAATAGCAATTAAAGTAGAATCTACGCGGGACATCTGTCCTGTACCAATCGCAAGAGTTCTGTCGCGTGCAGCAAAAACAATTGCATTTGATTTGACGTGTTTTGCTACTTTCCAGCCGAATATAATAGAAAGCCATTCTTTGCTGCTCGGCTCTCGCTTGGAGACTACATCTAATTTCTTTCTGTCAAAAAGTATGGTATCTTTATCCTGAAGTAAAAATAAATTTGTTACTGCTTTTACCTGTAAGCTATTGAATTTACTGTAATCAGTAAGGTTTGCCTGAATCAGTCGTCTATCACGCTTTTTTGTCAAAATAGCAAGAGCTTCTTCAGTAAAATCAGTAGCGATAATGATTTCAGTAAACAAACTGTGCATTTCCAGAGCAGTTTCTTCGTCTATTGTTTGGTTTGCGATAATAATACCCCCATAAGGAGAAACGGTGTCAGTCGAGTAAGCTTTTTTATAAGCTTCAGTTAAATCAGTAGCAGAGCCGACACCACAGGGGTTTGTATGTTTGATTATTGCAACAGTTGGGTCTTTAAATTCAATAATCAAATTCATTGCTGCGTCAATATCCAAAATATTATTATAAGAAAGTTCCTTTCCGTGAAGATGAGTGAAATATTTAGATAAATCGCCGTAAATCGCAGCTTTTTGATGTGGATTTTCGCCATATCGTAACGATTGGCTGAATTTCATCGGGATACCAAATCGCTCGGGAAATTCAATATGATTGTATTTCTGAAAATATTCAGAAATCAATGAATCGTAATAACTTGTGTGAAAGAACACCTCACCTGCCAAAATCTCACGGTATTCAAGAGGAATAGTTCTATCATTTTGTTTCAAAAGTTTAATAACTTCTTTATATCTGTTAGGATTGACAATTGGAGCAGTCCAATGATGATTCTTGGCTGCAGCCCGGAGCATAGTGGGACCACCAATATCTATATTTTCAACCATAATGTCGTGAGGAGCATTTGCTGCTAATTGCTTTTCAAAAGGATAAAGGTTTACAACGAGCATATCTATTGAATAAAGATTATGCAGTTTTAATTCATTAAGATGTTTTTCGTCGTCTAAGCGAGCAAGTAAACCAGCGTGAATAGCTGGGTGTAATGTTTTTACTCTTCCATCTAAAATTTCAGGGAAATCGGTGATTTCGGAAATACTATGGCACTCAATCCCATTATCAATAAGATGCTTTAAAGTTCCTCCAGTTGAATAAATAGTAATACCATAGTTGCTTAACTCTTTTGCAAATTCTGTAATTCCAGTTTTATCGAAAACAGAAATGAGGCAATTTCTTATTTTGTGGCTGTCTACTGTTTTCATTTTTTTCTAAATTTATAAAACAATTTTACTTTTTCTAACATTTCTGAGAGTATTGAGTAATATCTCTTTTACATTTGTAGTCATCGGATTATCATGACCTGAATATATAGTTTTTATGTTTAAACGTGTAATCATTTCGAGTGCATTTACGTAGTTCTGATTGTAAGTGCCACCGGGAGTCTTAATGTTTAGCGGAGTATCACCGGAAAAAAGCACCTCTTCTTCTTCGCAATAGATGCAAATTGAATCGTTGGAATGACCTGGGGTGTGCAAAATTATTGCTTCCCTGTCCCCAATTTTAAGTTTCATTCTATCTCTTACTTTGACGTCAACCCCAGTTAATTTAGTATAAGCATAAACAGTCGGATTATACAATTCTTTTATCTTCGAAAGTCCACCGGCATGGTCGAAATGCTCGTGAGTTAAAATTACCTGTTCTACACGCCTTTTTCCAACACCAGTAGAAATAGTTTCAATTTCATCAATCACAAAGCCATTTGTTCCGGTATCAATTAAAGTATTTACATCTGAAATTGCGTTCCAATTACCTCTGACTAAATATACATTAGCAGAATAAACTTTTGGGTCCTTTTTTAATAATGTTACTTTCATTAATATTATATCTTAATTAGACTTTTTGATATACGTTTGCATCAGCAGCTATTTTGTTAAACAGATGAGAGATTTCATCGGGAACCTGCTGTGTTTGTTCTGTTAATAAAAGTCCATTTGGAGCAAGTGCCGAATGGAACATCTTTATAACATCAATTCTTTCATTCGGTTGAAAATGCAATAATACATTTTTGCATATTATTAAATTGTAATTATCACCAATTGGTTTTAATTTCAACAGGTCACTTTTAATAAATTTTACTCTGTTTAAAATATTATCGCTTATCCGATAATAACCTTCTCTTTCATTTTTTGAAAAATATTTTTCAAAAATTTCCTTTGGTATTCTTGATAATTCACTTTCCGGATACACTCCGGCAGAAATTATTTTACCAAATGTATCGGTTTCATCAATATCAGAGGCATCAATTTCAACATTTTTGAAAGCAAAATAGCCCATTTTTTCTGCTAAAAGGATAGCAAAAGTATATGGCTCAGGACCCATAGCGCAACCTGCATCCCAGATTTTTATTCGCCTGTATCCATTAATAATTGGTAAAAAGTATTTTAACGCCTGCTCTATTGAATGACTGTCTCTAAAGAAAAATGTAAAAGCCATATTGTATTTCTCTGAAAATTTACTCTTATAATTTTTTTTAGTATCTTAATTTTTTAATAATTAAAATACCTTAATCTACAAAATTAAGATTATTTTTTAATTTTTTGTTAATTATTAATTGAAAGAGTGTATGATTCGTTAATAAGAATTTGTTAACATGAATAGACTCAGTAACGATTTTAAAATTTAATAAAAATTAGAGAAAAAACTTAGTTTTTTTACTGAATTTTAAGCAAACGCTTTATAATCAATAATTACTGAATATTTTTTTAAATTTATAAATAATATAGGTTAAGGAATAAGTCATACTATCAACAAGTTGATAGTATGGCTGGAAAGAGTATTTCAAAGAACGTATTAGCCCTGCCCCTGCGCCTCTCAAGAGGGGAATAAGAAAAGTGTATTTAAAAAAAGTATCAATACTACTCTTTTTCACTTTTCAAAAGAGAAATGCGTATAATTAGTTATTAAATAATAGCCATAAATTTAATTGTGAAATACACATCGAAATTATTCGTCATTTATAATATTTTATTGCAATTAAATTGAAAGTAAAAGATGCTTGAATTTTTAACTAAAATATTTGGTTCAAAACACGAAAAAGACGTTAAGGAGATGATGCCGATTGTTAATCAAATTAACGAAATTTATGAAGAATATAATAACTTAACAGACGACCAAATAAAAGCAAAAACAACTGAATTTAAAGAACTTGTTAAAAAGAATACTCAAAAGCTCGAAGATGAAAAACTTGAGATTAACAATAAACTTAAAAACGAAGCTCTGAAGCCGGAAGAAACCCTTTCTGCTAAAGATAGAATAAAAGAAATTGACAAAGAAATTTTTGAAGTTATTGAAGATACTTTAGACGAAATACTTCCAGATGCCTTTGCTGTTGTAAAGCAAGCTTGCTATCGTTTGAAAGAAAACAAGCACAGATATGAATATGCGGGGCAAACATCATATTGGGATATGGTCCCCTTTGATGTCCAGTTGCTTGGTGGTATTGTCCTTCATCATGGAAAAATCGCAGAAATGGCTACTGGCGAAGGCAAAACTCTCGTTGCTGTTCTTCCTGTATATTTAAATGCTCTTTCCGGCAAAGGCGTTCATTTGGTAACCGTAAACGATTACCTTGCAAAACGCGACTCTGACTGGATGAGACCGGTTTACGAATTCCTTGGCGTTTCTGTTGGAGCTATCCAATCCAATATGGATTCAGAAGAGCGTAAAAAGATTTACAATAGCGATATAAGCTATGGCACAAATAACGAATTTGGTTTCGACTATTTAAGAGATAATATGGTCGTTGAGCCGGAGCATCTTGTCCATCGCGGATACTGGTTCGCAATTGTCGATGAGGTTGACTCCGTTCTTATTGACGAAGCGAGAACTCCTTTAATTATTTCTGGACCAGTGGGACAAGCTTCAGACCAGAAATTCGAAGAAATGAATCCAAGAGTAAAGCGGCTTGTCGAAGCACAAACCCGACTCGTTAACCAATTAACTTCTGAAGCAAGTAATTTAGCTGAATCTCAAAAGAAAGAGGACAGAGAAAAACTCGGTCTCTATCTCTTGCGTTCCTATCGCGGCTTGCCAAAGCATAAAAGATTATCTAAACTCTTGCAGGAACCGGAATATCAAAAATTGATGAAGGAAACTGAAATCAATTTTCTCCGCGACCAGCAAAATAAATTGACTCCTGTTGATGAAGAACTTTATTATACTATTGACGAAAAAAATCATCAGATTGATATTACTGAAAAAGGGCGTCAACTTCTTTGCACAAGTCAGGAAGACCCAAATACCTTTGTTATTCCCGATATTACTTCTCAAATGAGTGCTATTGAAGGCGATACGGATTTGACCCCTGCTCAAAAGCAAAGAAAAATTGATGAAGTAAATATGCAATATGCTGAAAGCAGTGATAGAATTCACACAATTAATCAGCTATTACGTGCTTATTCACTTTACGAAAAAGATGTGGAATACGTTATCCAGGAGAATAAGGTAATGATTGTAGATGAGTTCACCGGTCGTATCCTTGAAGGAAGGCGGTATTCAGACGGACTTCATCAGGCAATCGAAGCAAAAGAAATGGTGCGGGTGGAACGCGATACCCAAACTCTTGCTACTATTACACTCCAAAACTATTTCCGTCAGTATAAAAAACTCGCAGGTATGACAGGTACTGCTGAAACGGAAGCAGGTGAGTTCGAGAAGATTTATAATCTTGATGTAGTTGTTATTCCAACAAACAGACCTATTGTAAGAAATGATATTGAAGATTTAATTTTCAAAACGAAGCGTGAAAAATATAATGCTATAATTGAAGAAATTCAAAATGAAATAAAAAAAGGTAGAGCTGTTCTTGTTGGAACAACAAGCGTTGAAGTTTCTGAATTATTGAGTAAAATGCTAAAACGTGCTGGTGTTCATCACAACGTATTGAATGCAAAGCATCACCAGAAAGAAGCTGAAATTATTGCCAATGCTGGAAGAAAAGGTGCTATTACAATCGCAACCAATATGGCTGGACGTGGAACAGATATCAAGTTAGATCCGGAGGTAAAGAAAAACGGGGGACTTGCAATTATCGGTTCCGAGCGGCACGATGCCCGCCGTATTGACCGTCAGCTACGCGGACGTGCAGGACGTCAGGGCGACCCCGGTTCTTCGCTATTCTTTATTTCATTGGAAGATAATTTGATGCGTCTTTTCGGTGGCGAAAGGATTGCCGGAATTATGCAGAAAATCAAAATCCCTGAAGGTGAACCAATTCAGCATAGTATGATTACAAAATCTGTTGAACGCGCCCAAAAGAAAGTTGAAGAAAATAACTTCGGTATAAGAAAACGCTTGCTTGAATACGATAACGTTATGAATCAGCAGCGTGAGGTCATTTACAGCAGAAGGCGCCATGCTTTAATGGGTGAAAGATTAAAAGGCGAAATTTTTGAATACGTAGAAGACCTTGCAACTGAATGGTTCGATGATTTCAAACAGGATAACGACCTTACCGGTTTAAAAAACGCAGTTCGAACTAATTTATTATGCGAACTTAATTTAAGCTACCAGGATTTTGAAAAAATAAATCAAAATGATTGCGTAATAAAGATTCTTGAGGTGGCAGATGATTTTTACAGGAGAAAAGAAGAGTTGCTCGGCACCGACTTTCTTTCTCAATTAGAAAGATATGCTGTTCTTCAAACGATTGATGAAAAATGGCGGGACCATTTAAGAGAAATGGACGATTTAAAAGAAGGTATTCATTTGCGTTCTTACGGACAAAAAGACCCATTGCTCGAATATAAAGGCGAGGCATTTAAATTGTTCGTTGAGTTAATTAAAGATATAAATAAAGAAGCTGTCAATTTCGTATTTAAGTTCTTCCCGAAAGTAGTTGAACGTGAAATAAAAGTCAGGAAAGGTGGAGACGGACAGCAGCAGCTAAAAAATGTAAGCGTAATGTCAACTGGCAATTTATCATTCCAACATTCAGCAACAGCGGTTCCTTCATTTGTTTCATCAGGAGCATCGGCTCCATCTGCAGATACACAACAAGATGTAGGAGGACGTCCTTTAGTGAAAACATTCAGGAAAACCGAAAAGGAAATTGGCAGAAATGACCCTTGTCCCTGTGGAAGTGGCAAGAAATATAAGAATTGTCATGGTAAGCAACAAAAAGTATTACAATAAAAAAAAATATTTGCATTAAATAAAATAAAAACGTATTTTTACACTTAATTAAATAATGAATGAAAATTAATTTTTCATTATTGGAAATAGTTCTAAATGGCAAAGAATGTGAAAGTAAAAATAGCTGGCAAAGAGTATTCACTAAAAGGTTACGACGAGGAAATAATCCAGCGGGCATCAAGTGAGGTGAATTTACAGCTTCAGGAATTAGAAGAGCGATATAAAAATGAAACAGTTTCTACTTTATCTGTGTTGACAGCATTAAATATTGCTGAAAAATATTGTAATATCGAAAATCAGCTAAACGTAAGCCAAAATAGAATTATAGAAGAATTAAGGAAAATGACTGATTTTTTAAACAATACAATTAAATAATGATTAAATTATTACTTTTATTTAATGCAACTTTTAAAAATTTTTCAGAATTATTACGTTCTTTGAAAATTTTTCAGAATGAGTGCCGCATTATACAATCGCTTAATTTTACAAGCAAAAGAACCTATAGTAAAATCATAAGGGAAATATGCTCCAATTATAAAACGCAGGCCTTAAGCACATTTATTTGTGCTAACTTATCCCCCAAGTACGAAGGAAGTGTGATATGATTGGGTTGTTACCCACTGTGTCAGGTTGGGTTCTTATCCGACTTGTTTGCGATGTATAGTGCGGTTTTTTTTAACAAAACAATTTTAATAAAATAAATATAAACGATACATGAGGGTTTTATGAGTGATGTGATGATTATTATTTTCAGTTTAATTGGTCTTATTATTGGATTCGGAATTTCTTATATTGCTGGTAATAAAATTAATACTGCTAAACTAAAAGAAGGTGAAAATCGTGTTGCAAACCTTTTAAAAGAAGCTGAAAAAGAAGCATCTAATTTAAAGAAAGAAAAGCTAATCGAAGTTAAAGAAGAATGGCATAAAAGAAAACAGGATTTTGAAAATGATGCTCAACAAAAGCGTCAAAAAATGCAAGCAATTGAAAAACAACTTAAATCAAGAGAAGAAAATATTGAATCTAAAGTAGAACAAATTAATAAAAAAGAAAAACAAATTGCTACCCAAGAACAGGATTTTCAGAAAAAAATTGATACTATTACCGAAAAAGAAAATGAACTTTCTAAAATAATAGATACTCAAACAGCTAAATTGCAACAAATAAGCGGACTTTCGCGTGATGATGCAAAAAAATTAATGATGGAAAATGTCGTTAATGATGCTAAAACCGAATCTGCTCATTTAACTAAAAGAATTATTGAAGAAGCAAAATCTAATGCAACAAAACAAGCAAAAAGCATTGTTTTGCAGGCAATTCAACGCTCTGCTTCCGACCATAGCGTGGAAAGCACCGTCTCTGTTGTTTCTTTGGATAGCGATGAAATGAAAGGTAGAATTATCGGACGCGAAGGTAGAAATATTCGCGCCTTCGAAGCTGCCACAGGTATAGATTTAATTATTGATGATACTCCGGAAGCTGTTGTTATTTCTGGATTTGACCCATTTAGAAGAGAAGTCGCCAAAGCTTCTCTTGAAAAACTAATGGCTGATGGCAGAATTCACCCGGCACGAATTGAAGAAGTTGTCGATAAAACACGCAAAGAACTTGAAGAAGAAATTATTCATATTGGCGAAAACGCCTGCTTACAACTCGGTATTCATAATATGCACAATGAACTTTTGAAAATTGTTGGTAAAATGAAATACCGCTCAAGCTACGGACAAAATCTTTTGAACCACTCAATAGAAGTAGCTTATCTTTGCGGAATTATGGCTGCTGAACTTGGTTTCGACCCAATTCTTGCTAAACGTTCCGGCTTGCTTCACGACGTTGGAAAGTGTATTGACCAAAATACAGAAGGTCCTCACGCTCTTCTCGGTTTCGATATTGCCAAAAAGTATAAGGAACCTCACGCTGTTTGTAATGCTATTGGAGCTCACCACGAAGACATCGAAATGGAAACTCCTTTTGCTGTGCTTGTTCAAGCTGCAGATAGTATTAGCGGAGCCCGACCCGGAGCAAGACGCGAATCTTTGGAAAACTATATTAAACGTCTCGACAAACTCGAAACACTTGCACAAAGCTTCCAAGGCGTTGCTAAAACATTCGCTATTCAAGCTGGTAGAGAAATACGCGTTATTGTTGAGCCGGATAAGGTTGATGACAATAATTCCGATAGCTTGGCTATTGATATTGCAAAAAGCATTGAAAATGAAATGGAATATCCCGGACAAATTAAAGTTACTGTTATTAGAGAAAGACGCTCTTTTGCATTAGCTAAGTAATTTTATGTATATAATGTTTTGATTAGTAATAAATTTATCCCCTGTTTTTTCGCAGGGGATTTTTTGTTAGTAGGAATTTGGGAATAAGAGACTGGAAATTGGAGACTGGCGATGGGGGTGAAATAAATCTCAATATTATCAAATAAAAATACGTTCTAAAAGTTGTTTTTATATAAAAATGATGAGTCTATTCTAAAAACCTTATTATCTCATTTCCGAGTAATCGGAAATCCACTCCCAGCGTGGTTTATAGATACCCGTTTTCACGGGTATGACACTTTTTAGAGTGGATTCATTATTCTTTTTTTGTTTTTATTAATTATTTTAAGGAGTTTAAGATGAAGTTGTTCATCATCGCATTCGCATTTATTCTTTGCGGTTTGTCCGCTTTTGCACAAAAAACTGTAATTATTCAAAGAGGAGAAGAAACAGTTAATCAATATAACGATTTTAATCAGGCGGTAGTTGATGCTGCCCAAAGCGGCGATATTATCTATTTGTCTGCTGGTGTGTATGGTAATGCAGTAACAGTAAATAAGCAGTTGTCAATTTTCGGTGCCGGTTACTATCCAAATTCTACTCCTGATGGTCCGGGTTATACTTATATCAATAACACAATGTTTCTTGTAGCTGGTTCAAGTGGCTCTCATATTGCAGGCATTCATTTCAACAATGATGTTAGAATTTCCGGAGTTGCTGCTGATACTATATCTGGAATATTTTTGGATAGATGCAGGTTTCTTAACCTTTATCTTGCTTATGGAACTATTGGCAGGTCTGAAGGACATATTATAAAAAATTGTTACATACATCATTTTTATGGACATAATACTGATAATCAAACAAGCAGTTCGTCCTTAAACTCAGTGGCTGCAAATAATATAATTAGAAAAGCTACAAATTTTCTACAGGCAAATCTATTTGACCATAATATTTTTACTGCATATTCACTAAGTAGCTCTTATTCAACAGAAACATCCTTGCTTTATATCGTTTACTATTGTAATTTCCAAAATAATATATTTTTTAAACCTTCATATAATCCTTCCCCATGTTATAGTTACTTGTTAGGAGGAAACAATAACTCTTTTACCTATAATATGTTTGTAGGTTTTACTGGTTCTGGTGGGACAAGTAATGTATTTGCAAATAATTTCGATAATGTAAATAGAGATATTCTTTTTGTAAATTATTCGTATTTGTTTGGTAGCACAAATTCAAACTGCCATTTTCCATATTTCAATTTTGATTACTCACACGATTATCATCTGCAGCCAAACTGTGTCGGAGTTGGAGCAGGAAACGACAGCACTGATATTGGTATTTACGGGGGTTCTAACCCCTGGAAAGAACAAGCCCTTCCAGCAAATCCGAGAATTACAAATTTCGATGTTACTCCTACTGTCCCTGCAAGTGGTATAATTAATATAAACGCAACGGTTGAAGGTCAAAACAGATAATAAAAAGGAACTAATATGATTAAATACATAACGCTCTTTATACTAATAGTTTTACCTGCATTCAGCCAGATTAATTCCAATATCATATTATATGAATACTGGACAAATAATGATTTTGCAAATAAAACGCAGGTAATACTTGAAAATCCAGATGATACAGTCAATATCAATTTTCCGATAAATGTAAATAATTTTTCAACAGGTATGCATTCGATAAGTTTGCGGTTTAAGGACGACAGCAGCAGATTTTCTTTAACCCAAACCAAATACTTTGTGAAATTACCAGCTCAGGCAATGGGACAGGAGAATATCAGTCCAATTGTTTCTTATGAATACTGGGTTGATAATAATTTTCAAAACAAGGAAATAGTTGCTATTAGTCCTGCGGATTCTGCAACAGTGTTATTTGAGTTCAATGCATCAAATTTAGCAACCGGTTTGCATTCAATTAGTTTAAGATTTAAAGATGAAGCGGGAAAATATTCTGCTTGCCAAACCAAATACTTTGTGAAATTACCAGCTCAGGCATTGGCACAGGAAAATATAAGCCCGATAGTTTCTTATGAATACTGGATTGATAATAATACGCAAAACAAGGAAATAGTTGAAATTATCCCCGCGGATACTGCAACAGTTCTTTATGAATTTAATGCAGCAAATTTACCAACCGGCTTGCATAGCATTAGCTTGAGGTTTCAAGATGAAGCGGGAAAATATTCTGCTTGCCAAACCAAATACTTTGTGAAATTACCAGCTCAGGCATTGGCACAGGAAAATATAAGCCCGATTGTTTCTTATGAATACTGGGTTGATAATAATTTTCAAAACAAGGAAATAGTTGAAATAACAGCTGCGGACACTACAACAGTTCTTTTTGAATTTAATGCAGCAAATTTACCTAATGGTTCACATTCAATTAGCTTAAGATTTAAAGATGAACTTGGAAATTATTCTTTATCTCATACTAAAACATTTTTAAAAGATTTTTTGACAGAAAATATTAGTTTATCTTTCGGCTGGAACACAATTTCAAGCAACATCCTTCCAAACGCTCCAAATATGGAAGACGTTTTTGCTGAAATTGAAGATTTAGTTATCGTCAAAAATGCAGATGGGCAAATCTACGAACCAGCACAAAATGTAAATCAAATTGGAGACTGGAATATTGCCCACGGATATATGGTGTATGTAACGGCTCCTGCTACTTTGCAAATAACCGGAACAGCAGTAAATCCAACTGAAACAGAAATTAATTTAGTAAGCGGCTGGAATCTTGTTGCTTATTTTCGCAATTCTCCATTAGCAATTAGCACTGCGTTAGAAGGAATAAGCAGTTCAGTTATTTTGGTAAAAAATAATTTGGGACAACTTTATTATCCGTTTTATGGATTAAATACACTCGGCAATATGCAGCAGGGTCAGGGCTACTGGCTTTATATGAATAGCAATGCTGTATTGGTATATCCGGGGAATTAGTTGTCGGTTTATAGTTTATGGTTTATGGTAGAATAAGCATTCTTGCTTGTTGATTGGTTTATAGTTATTAGGTTATTGAGTTATTTAGTTATTAGGTTATTAGTCATTTGTAATTCGACATTCGTATTTTTACTAATAACAAATGACCAATGACTAATATCAAATATTTGTGTGAAAGAAAATTTAAAATAAGGTAATAAGGTTTATTGAATTTTGGTACTTTTTTGCTACTAAGGTTTTCAAAAAAAATAAGGTTTTAAATATTTTAGCTAAAATTATTCTTTAAAAAATGCAAACCTTATTTTAATAATAAACCTTAGTAGAAAATATCAACCTGTTGAATAAACCTTATTAGCTTATTTTATATATGCTTAATAGATATAGTATTGAAATATTTAGCAGCGATGACATTGGTAACCCCAAAATAAACAAGTGCTTTGTTTGTCTGGGGGTTTGAAATGACATTAAAAATCGGAACAATTAGAATAAATTAGTATATAAGTTCTTATCAAACGCTTTGATTAATTAGAAGCTTAATAGATTCATCAAAAATAAATTTGTTTCACAATATAAATTTTAAAAAATTAAAAATGATAAATTCAATAGAAGAAGCTTTGCAAGATTTAGTATCTGGCAAAATGATAATAGTAATGGATGACGAAGATAGGGAAAACGAAGGCGATTTAGTATGTGCCGCCGAACTTTGCACTCCGGATTTAATAAATTTTATGTGTATGAAAGCTCGCGGATTAATCTGTGTAGCAATTACTGAAGAACGTGCAGCAAAGCTCAAGCTGGCTACAATGGTTCGCGATAGTTCTGCTTTGCACGGCACAAATTTTACTGTTTCTGTAGATTATATCCACGGCACTACTTCTGGAATATCTGCATTTGACAGAGCTGCAACAGTTCGAGCTCTTGCTTCAAAAGATACTCAACCAGAGGATTTAGGACGCCCCGGACATATTTTCCCTCTAATCGCTGTAAAAGAAGGTGTTTTACGTCGTGCTGGACACACCGAAGCAGCAGTTGATATGATGCGGCTTGCAGGATTAAAGCCAGTCGGTGTCCTATGCGAAATTATGAATGACGATGGCTCTATGGCGCGAATGCCAGATCTATTAGAATTTGCTAAATTTTATAATTTAAAAGTTGTAACAGTCAAGGATTTAATAGCATTTCGCTTGAAAAGGGATTGTCTTGTAAAATGCGTTGCTACTGCCCATCTTCCTACTAAATACGGCGATTTTCAGCTTAAAGTTTATGTTAATACTTTCGATGGAAAAGAGCATATAGCATTAATCAAAGGCGAATTAGAAGAAAATGAAAGTGTTTTAGTTCGCGTTCATTCAGAGTGTTTAACTGGAGATTTATTCGGTTCACTCCGATGCGATTGTGGCTATCAGTTGCATTCAGCAATGCAGATGATTGAAAAAGAAGGAAAAGGCGTTTTGCTTTATATGCGTCAGGAAGGCAGAGGTATTGGTTTAATTAACAAAGTTAAGGCATACAAACTTCAGGAAGAGGGCTTGGATACCGTAGAAGCTAATGAACATTTGGGATTCGCTCCAGACCCGAGAGATTATGGCATCGGTGCGCAAATACTTGTGGATTTAAAAGTAAAAAATATGAAATTAATTACAAATAATCCACAAAAAAGAGTTGGATTGGAAAGCTATGGCTTAAATGTAGTCGAAAGAGTTCCTTTGGAAGCAGAGCCAAACTCAATAAACAAAGATTATCTTCTTACAAAAAAGCATAAATTAGGACATATATTGCATAATTTAGAATAAATTTTCATATAGCTTATTAAAAATGAAAGTATAATTTCAGAAATCCTGGCACATAACGAAAATAAAGTAGTTAGGAGATTTGTCTCGTAAATAACAATTTCGCAGTTAGCAAATATTATCTTATTAGTCATTTGTCATTAGTGTTGTAACTACTAATGACAAATGACTAATACCAAACCGCTAACTAACAGTGCAAAATTTTAATGTCATTTCGAACCCCCTTATGAAAGAAGACCTTTATTTAAATGGAGATGACATTATTTAACCCAGTCATTCTGAACGAAGTGAAGAATCCAGAAAATTTTTTTAACCACTACTCTCTGGATTCTTCACTTCGTTCAGAATGACCGAAAAAAGTAAAGATGTCATTGGTAACTCCCTGATAAAGGAAGACTTTTATTTAAATGGAGATGACATAAGTAAAAGTGTAATGCTGACGGATGTCAGAATCCATTTTAAAATAGTTTTTATAGGTCATTAGTCATTCGTATTTTACTAATAACTAATAACTAATAACTAATAACTAATAACTAATAACTAATGACTAAAATATTTCTTTGTCCATTCTCTTTAGGGAAAACCATGATGGATTCTGACATCCGTCAGAATGACAAGACTGCGAAGTAGCAAACTACGAGGGGTCAAGAGTTCAGAATTTTGGAATTTTTTCCTGGTATAAATTTTGATAACTCAAAGTTGTATGAGAAAAAAGTTTGAAATATTAAGCAAATATTATATTATAATTACAGTAATTATTTTTTTAGCTGGTTGCCAGTCGTCTGTTCGTTTTTCATCTAATACTACAGAAACCCGTTCAAAAAGTAATGCTACATCTTCGTCAAAAAAGACCGAATCTACCTCAAAAAAAAACCAGAGAATTAACACGGAAGATAGGGATTATAAAAATCTTACTTTCATTCAAAAGGCAATACTTGAAGAAGCAAATAAGTGGATTGGGGTTCCTTACTGCTGGGGAGGAGAAAATACCAGTTGTGTGGATTGCTCTGGTTTTGTAAAGCAGGTTTTTCAAAAAGTAAATATATTTCTACCGCGAACCGCTGCCGAGCAATACATCTTTTCTGAAAAAGTCTTTTATGATAACAGACAAATTGCTGATTTAGTTTTTTTTAAATTTAACAAGAAAATTAGCCACGTAGGTATTTATATTGGAAATAATGAATTTGTTCACTCTGCATCTTCGATAGGTGTTTCAGTTCAATCATTAGATGATGATTATTTTAATAATAATTTTGCTGGTTATGGAAGAGTATTAAAGAACTAGTGTTGTAAATTCAGAACTCCTTACCCAAGAGCGAAAATAAAGGAGTTATGAGATTTGCATCGCAAAGAATAATTTCGCAGTTAGAAATTATTCTTTTATTAGTTATTGGTCATTAGTCATTGGATATTAGTATGTAACTACTAATGACAAATGACGAATAACTAATGACTTATTGGAAATACTTATATTAAAATTTAACATCTTACTATAAAATATACTAAATAACAAACTACGAGGCACTAGTGTAATAATTTATTGAAAACCTGATAAACATTTCTTGTCATTCCGAAACGAAGTGAGGAATCTCAAACTCTGTGGTAGCAATGACTTGTGAGATTTCTCACTTCGTTTCGAAATGACACAATATAATAAGTCTTTTAACGAATTACTACACTAGTGTAATAATTTTTTGAAAACCTGATAAACATTTCTTGTCATTCCGAAACGAAGTGAGGAATCTCAAGTTTCGTGTTAGCAATGACTTGAGAGATTTCTCGCTACGCTTCGAAATGACACAATATAATAAGTCTTTTCACGAATTACTACACTAGTGTAATAATTTATTGAAAACCTAATAAACATTTCTTGT
>CAZCLJ010000071.1:0-17628 GCA_964499465.1 uncultured Hyphomicrobiales bacterium | reverse complement strand
ATTAGCTATACATATAGTTACGTGCAAAAAAAGCCAAAGTGGTTCATTAGGAACGCAGTGAAGAATCTCACAAGTCATTGCTACTACAAAGTATTAAAGATAAAGATGTCCTACATCTTGCAGATGTAGGACATCTTGTTTAAGAACTTTTGCTTAGTTTTGTATGGAAAAGTAAAGATGTAATGGGTAACCACCTGAAGAATCTCACAAAAAGTATAATACTTCATAACAAATTTTAATTAATCAAAACTTAATCTTAACTTAATTTTTATTTAATTTTTCTGAACTAAATTGCACTTTGATAATTTTACGAGGTTAATATGGATTTATATATTTTTGATATTGACGGGACAATCACAAATACAGTAGATATTGATGACAATTGTTTTCAACAAACCTTTGAAGAACTATATCATATTAATAGAGAAAAAATAAACTGGGATTTGCTTAAACAAGAAGCAAGCGGAACCGACTCAGGACTTTTTTCTTCACTATACAGACAATTATTTAATAAAGAAATTTCTGAAAGTGAATTAAGAAAAACTAAAATTTATTTTTTGAAATTACTTGATAACGACTTAAAAAAAATTGACGAAAACAAAATTGAAATTCCCGGAGCTACTAATCTTATAAATATACTTTTAGAAAATAACTTCGCTGTAAGCATTGCCACAGGATGCTGGTATGAATCTGCAATTTTCAAACTTCAACTTATTGATTTCGACACCAATAAAGTTCCATTATCCCATTCTGACATTTCTAATGAGCGACCTGAAATTCTTTTAAATGCAATAGAAAAATCAAAAGCTCTCTATAAAAAAACGAACTTTAATAAAATTACATACATTGGTGACGGCTTTTGGGATTATCTTTCCTGTAAAAAAATTGGCATTGACTTCATTGGATTAGATTACAATAACAAGGGAAATTTAAAGGATGTAAACGGCTACCCGGTATTAAATAGCTTTTCTGAAATTGAAAAATTTATTCTAAATAATTCCGGAGAAGTTGCTTGATTGTTATACCAAGTTGCTTTTCCAGTCATATTATCAACAAGTTGGTAGTATGACTTATCTCTTGTCATGCTATCAGCTTGCTGATAGTATGACTGGAATAAAAAAAGAGCATCTAAATTTAAATGCTCTTTTTGTGTTTTTTAATACTAATTTTTTTTAAATACCGATTGAAAATCTCATATCTACTCCAACTTGAAAGGCATTAACACGCCAATCTTCAGAACTTGATAATTTTGTAACACCAAAATTATATGCAACATGTGGGAAAATGGCAAATCCCTGGAATTGGATTGCATATTGAATACCAGCTTTTATACCAAGTCGAAAACCATTTGAATCACGAATATCTTCATCGTTTACAACGATTGTTCTGTCGTTGTCTTCATATCTAATTAATTTATCGAATTCTTTTATCTGCTCTTCATCAGATAGTCTAATAAACTGGACATTATTATCACCTTCGAGCATGAGTTTTTGCTCAAAATGCTTTTTCATTGCAAAATCAAAAGTCGGTCCGACAAATATTCCTAATTCAAAATTTTCTATAGGATTAAACTTATATAATACTTCTGCTGTAATTAAAGAATAATCAACTTCAATTTTGTTGTTGGTTTCAGTATTAACAACAGTGTATCCACCTTTTCCATCATCAACAAGAGAAGGATAATTATCATCAGTTTTTACATCTAAAGATGCAGGTAAATAATTATAAAGCACCTTTCCAATTAAGGAGTGTCTTGAATTAATTTTCGAATCAAGGAATTGTTCGTAAGTAAGCCCGACAAAGAATCCATTTCCTTCGCCATTTTTGAAGAAAGGACAAAGTGGCTCTTTTGCAAAAGATGCTAAATCAACAGTATGCATACTTCTGTTATAACCAAAAACCGGACCTAAAAATATGGCTGTTTCATCTTCCCAAGGCAGAATAGGACTTGCTTGTGAAAACACCTCGCTAATATTAACAGTAGTTATAAATATTAGCGTCATTAGTAGTAAGTATTTCATTTTCATAAAACGACCTAAATTATTTTGAAATAATAAATTTTATATTTTTTATATATTTTTCTGTTTGTATTGAAAAAATATAAACGTCATTTGGCAAATTGCCAATTTCAAATATAAGATAATGTAAGCCCTTTTTCAAATAATATTTTGAAGATATTGAATATTTTTTCCCTATTTTATCATATATAAAGAAATTAGCATAGTCATCTTCCGGCACCAATAACTCTAAGTTTAATTGCTCATTTGCGGGATTTGGACTTAGCGAAGCTTCTATATTGCTATTGCTTGCCTTGATTAACCGCAACGTATAAACGCAGACATCATTAATTAACGGGCTTATATTTAAAGAACTTATATCATAACAATCGCTTACTTTTGCAAGAACATTTATATCAAAATCTTTCTTATCACTCAAAAGTACCATTAATGGAATTTCAAAATTCCAAGAAGAACCTTCGTTAATATTTCCTATTTCATCTTTACAACTTACAAATATTTTTTCAATATTTTGAGAAAAATTTAAATTTAATGAAATTTTTTCTGAAAAATTATCAATTTCCAATTTACCTTCTTGAGATAAAAGAAAATAATTCTGATTTTTCAAAGCTATTTCAAAGCTAATATTAAAAGGTAAAACCGATTTTGTTGGAAATACACCAGATATTTTCAAAAAGAGTGTATCTCCGAAATTCTTCTCAATATCAGCAACTTCGTTAAAACTAATTTGCTCTACCTTAGGTTCTAAGTCAAATTCATAATTTTTGATAATCGTATCGTTGATTTGAGTTTCTATTTTCACATAGCCAATGCTATCTCTGTTTAGTAAAGCCGATGCCTTTAAAAATACAGAGGAATCCGGCTTAATTAAGCTCGGTATATTCGGTTCGGTTAGTATTTCAAATCGTCTTATGCTGTGATGTGAAATGTCTAATTTTTGCAGTTCAATATTGGTATTGCCTTTGTTTTTCACTTCAAAATTAATTTCCGATTCTAAGCAGGCAGTCAAATCTTCTGGAGTAGTGAGTATTATTTCCATATCGGTTGTATCGTCTGCTATGGCATATCCGGTAAGGTTTATGTAAGATATTTTCCGCTCAAAATTTGGAGCTGCATCGTGAGTTACTTCCAAAGTAAGCTGATGTTTTCCTACACGTTTTGGGAAGAAATCAATCGGCATATCATAATAAAAACCAGAATCAATTTTCAAATTGCTTAGCTTTGAATAATCAATAACGAATGAACTTGTATCGCCACTAAGTGGCACTATTTTATCAATTGTAAGTGTTTCATTTCCGAATGAAAATATATTTTTTGCAATAGTATCTTTGTCTGTCCAAACGATTAAAGTATCGAAATCAACGTCAAAAGTTTGAATTTGAGGCAGAGTGCCAATGCCCAGAAGTTCTATTGACAAAGCATCGTGAAGCTGCCAGTCCACACTTAATTCAATTTCAGAACTATATTCATTTGTTAGAACTGGACTGAAAGTAAATTGCAGTGGGATACTGTCGTTTGGCTCAATTTCTTCATTAAGTTCAACAATATTATATGTAGAAAAAATACTGTCGTATTTAATATAGTCAAAAAACGTAACTAATCCTTTAAAATCACCTTCGTTCTTTAAGTAAATAGTCGTATCGTTTGTTGTGCCGATTCTCCTTCTTTTCCAATCAATAATTTTCGATGGGAATGATGGAGCAGCACCTGTTCCTGTTAATTTAAACGGAGCATTAATTTCAAATTCATTAATAACGTTTACATCTAACTCAAAATAACCATTAGTTTGCGGACAAAATTCTGCATCTAAAAAAAGTGTATCTTTTGGTTCAAGGTAATAAGGAAATACTGAATTAGTGTCCAAGCTAAAAGGAGAATCGCTCGCATACTCAAGTGAACTTAAAATATTTGTTACATTACCAATATTTGTAATAAATGCTTTGCCTTGCTTTTTATCTGCAATACGGACAACCCCGAAGTCATACCCCATAGAAATCAATTTTGGTGAAATTACATTACTTATTAAATTAGTTGTTGCATTTCTATAGCAATTAAAGTAGAGTTTGAGGCGCTCATATAAACTTTCTGTGTTGCCTTTGGGAACAAAAGCAATATGAATATTCTTAGTTGTGTTGCCGGGAATTGTAATTGGAAAATCTTTGTCAAGCAAAATTAAGCGTTCGTCTTCAAACTTGGAAATTGAATCAAGAGTAATATCGCTGCTGCCCGGATTAATAATTGAAAGATTAATTACAACAGAGTCATTATCCTGAACATTTCTAACCTGTATGTTTTCAGGGACCTGAATATTATTTCCGGGATAAACAAATGAAAAGCGACCGCCGTTACCGTTTTTATCGCGATAATCGAATACGATTTTTGCTTCCTGGGTGTAGTCATTTGGAATAGCGTTAAATTCTATGTAAGTAGTAGTATCAGTAATGTTGGTGTAATCCCATGTGTAATTATAGGTGCTGTCCTGCAAAACGAGTAAATAAGCAAAACCGGTATTTGAAGTATCAGAAGTCTCTTTTATTGTAATTGCAAGTTCGCCGCAATTTTCAGTATAATTTAAAATTGGAGCTATAGTATCACTTGAGAAAGGATTCGAAAGTGATGAGCCGAGAATCATTGCGTAAGAATCAGCCAATCCAACTCCATAAAGCAAACCGCAGAAACCACCATCGGTACATTCAATAGTGTGCTTTCCCTTAGTCAATTCTAAACGCACACTAAACATATTATTATCAAGATTAGTGTATGGACGGATTTGCCCGCTACTTAAAACTGGAGTTTTATCAATTGTAAGGGTTTGGAGGGCATTATTATCTGCAATAATACTTGCATAATGTTTAATATATTGTTCTTTATTATTGAATTTGTTTCCCGGAGTAATGAAAACAATTTTTTTTACAAATTGCTCTGCCGGAGGCACCATTACCATTGAAGGGTCGTAAAGACTATCTTCTTCATATTCACCTGTTCTCATTATTAATTGAGCAAGCTGAACAGGCAGGTTCGATGTCCATAATCCGATTTCGTTCATTGGTGCTACAACCGAAAAAGAGCCGGGATTTGGAAGATTAATCGTCTGAGATTTGGTGGGAGTAAAGAGTGTTACAACAGTATTAGGATGAATACTTGTTAGTTTGAATAAATCGCCTGTAGAGTTTATACCAAAAGGAGCAGTATAGAATTTTTTTCCCCAGGCATCAGTAGGAAAAAGCATTTCAACCAAATGGTCTTTGCTGTCTAAAGGATATACAGGTGTTTGTGGATTTGCAGTTCTAACGTGTCCGGAAAGCACCCCTACTGGTTTGTCTGAACGGACTATTGTTCCTGTTAAGTCGCTTGTTCCACGTTGAGATTTTACTGATTTAACGAGATAGGTTTCGCCTTTATTTAAGACAATTTTATAAGTTTGATTGATTTGCTTACCGAGTTCAGTAATAGCTTTTGGAGTAATTTCAACACTTGTGTTGTCATACGCAGCCATAATCATAAATTCACTTTGGCGTGGGTCTAAGCGTGATGCGGAATCTCCCGGTGTACTGCCAAATGGATTTAAACTATATTGGTCATTTGGAAAAGACGAAATAACATATTCTTTTCCCCAGCGTGCTACCGGAAGAGCAGTATAGCTATCGCTTGTAGTATATTGGCTTGAGAATGAATAAATTGTTATAGGCACATCTGAAAGCACTTCAATACCTTTTTTCAGAACGACTTCTGAATTCCTGTTTTCGATGTTTTCAGGAAAACTAACTGTTAGCACATCATCAGTTTCCAAAGTATAGAAACTTGCAGTCTTGCCCGGTACCCTAACTTCAATATTTGCTTTTTCAGAGGCGCAAATGAACATTTGTAGATTTATGCCATACTTCATAATTCCATTTTCATTTTGCATAAATCCCAAGTAAAAATGCGTCCCCTGATAAGAAGACATTTCTGCCCGACCTGTATTTATGTTAGTTAATATAAAGCCAATTAAAATTAAAACAAAAGCGTATTTTTTACAATTGAGCATTTGTGCCTCCGTAAAATTCATTTGAAAAAAGGAAATCAGATTTTCTTATACAATTAAAAAGATGGATTCTGGTGTATGCCTGAATGACATTTTTACTTTTCCTTACAAACTTTACGAAAGTTAAGAAACTTTCGCAAAGTAAAAAGAAAAGTTTTAAATTTGTCATTCTGAAGCGCAGCGAAGAATCTCACAACTCCTTGATACCACAGACATTGAGATTCCTCACTTCGTATCGGAATGACAAATAAACGTAACGATGTCATTCTGAAGCGCAGCGAAGAATCTCATAACTCCTTACTAACACAGGATTTTTATTTACGAATTAAGATGTCCTACATCTTCGAGATGTAGGACATCTGACTTTTTAATTTTTTCGTTAATAAAAACTAAAAACCAATGACTAATGACGAATAACCAATGACTTTATAAAGTGCTGTTAAATTTATCCGTTAGCTGTTAGCCGACTGCCGATACCTGTTAAAAACTTCAACCTAATATTTTTTTCATATCAAAACTGCTCTTTCTTTATTTTTATTAAATTATGTAATTATTTATAAAAAAACAAAAAAAAACACTTTATTTCACAATTTTATTTGAAAACACAAGAAATTTTGAGTAAATTATAAGATTGAAAAAAACAATTATTATTGTTTAAACTAAATAATAAATAAAATTTATGAATATTCTCAAATCAATTATAAATGAGGTTTAATGATGAATAAATACTTATTTTTAAAAAGTAAATCATATTTGATATTAATTCTAATGATTTTTACTTCAGTTAATCTTTTTAGCCAAAATAAATACTTATCTTTTGAAAATGGAATTATAGAAAACCATTCAAAAACAAAATTACCGGAGAGAATTGTCAGTGAAAATGGATTTGAATCGGTTGAAGTAGAGTACTTGTTTAGCGATGCTTCGATTTCAGAAATATCAATTAAAGATAAAATCTATAATTTTATTCATATTGATGGCTTTGGTAAAATGACAGAAGTAGGCAAGCCGGCATTGCCCTGCTATAACGATATTTTTGCAGTACCAGATTTTTCAAATGTGAAAATATCAATAATTCAAGCTGACTTTAAGGAATACAGTGGTTTTTTAATTCACCCTGCTCTTCAGCCAGCTTCTGATTTAGATGGCGCCCCCAGCCCGGAATTCGAACTTGACTATGTTACATACTCAAAAAATGAATTCTTCCCGGCGAATCTTGTTGAAACAATCGAAACCCAGAAATGGCGTGGAACAGTTCTGAATTTCATTCAAATAAGACCAGTTCAGTTTAATCCTGTAACTCAAACAATAAGGGTTTACACAAAAATAAAATATATAGTTGAGTTTATTGGTGGAAGCAGCTCTTTCAGTTTTGTAAGTGAAAGAAGTTCTGATGAATTTAAAAAAAGGGCTACACGAATTCCACTTAACAGTGAAATGGTAACCAAGGCATCTAAATCTGAAAATTTAAAAAAAGATAAAGTTCAGCATACAAACGGTCCAAGGAAAGATTATATTATTATTTCTACTCCCGAATACGCTGAAGCAGCCGAATTACTTGCAAAATGGAAAATGCAGCTTGGCTATAGCGTAGAAATAAATTTAAAAAACGATTGGAATGCTGTTGAAGTTAAAGATACTTTAAGAGCATATTATAATAATTGGACTCCGCATCCGGATTACTACGTTATAATCGGCGACCACCCTGATGTACCCGGTGAAATGAAGACATCTGATTACGGCAATTGGGCAACAGATTTGTACTATGCTTGTATGGATGATGCAACAGATTGGGCGCCAGATATTTCAAGAGGTAGAATTTCTGTTGCTAATTCCACTCAGGCACTTCAGGTGATAAATAAAATTATCAGCTATGAAAAGACTCCACCTGTAAGTGAAAATTATTATAACACCGGTGTTAATTGTGGATATTTCCAAGACTATGACAATTACAATTCTTATGAAGACCGCCGCTTCCTTTTAACCTGTGAAGACGTCAGAAATTATTTAATGGAACAGAATTATAATATTGTTCGGGTTTATAATACCGACAACAACGTAACACCTCAATATTGGAATAATACCCTGTATTCCAACGGGGCAGCATTACCGACAGAATTGCTTCGTTCCAGCGGCTTCGCTTGGGATGGCGATGCAGCAGATATTGCAACACAAATAAATCAAGGTAGATTTTACGTTTTGCATCGCGACCATGGCAGTTATAACGGTTGGGCTGACCCTCCTTTTAATATTGCTAATGTAAATTCCCTAACAAATGCTGATTACCCGACCATCGTTTTTAGTATGAATTGCCAAACAGGTGGGTTCTATCAAGATGTATGTTTTACTGAAGCATTTTTACGTCATAATAATGGTGGAGCAGCAGGGGTAATAGGTGCTTCTCAGGTAAGTTACAGTGGATATAACGATGCCATTGTCTGCGGTTTATTCGATGCCATCTGGCCTTATCCCGGTCTTACTCCTGTATTCGGTTATGGCGGAGTAAATGACCCACCAGAAAATCCACATTCTCCTATTTATAAACTCTCCGAAGTTATGGATTATGGTTTGGTTCGTATGCTTCAAACTTGGGCTGGTTCTACCTCTTATAATCAATATCAATATGAGTTGTTCCATTGGTTCGGCGACCCAACAACAAAAATTTGGACAGAAAACCCTCAAACAATATCTGCAGATTTTCCTGCCGCTTTACCTGTTGGTTCTACTTCTTTAAGTATTTCAAATTGCAACTCTTACAATGCAACCGCAACTGTTGTTTATAATGGAGAACTAAAAGCTAAAATCAATTTAAATGAAGGTTCTGGAACAATAGTGTTTCCTGAACCAATTTGCTTTGTTCCGATTACTTTGACTATTTCTAAAACTAATTATAAACCATTAGTTTATGTATTTAATCCGACTGCAACAACATTGCTATCACCAGAAAATCTTACTATTAATAACGAAATAATTCCTCTTTTTGATTGGGAAGATGTTGAAGGTGCTTCAACATATCATATTCAAATTTCAAATATAGCAGATTTTTCAAATATAATTTATCAGAACTCAAATTTGAATAATTCACAATTACAAATTGCTAATAACATATTAACATATAATACATTTTATTTTTGGAGAGTTCGCAGCCAGATTTCCGGGAATTATACTGATTGGTCTTGCGCTTGGAGCTTTAGAACTATGAAGAATGCTCCAATTCTTTCTCAACCAGCTAATGAGTCTGTAGATGTTCCTTTAAATACAAATTTTGTATGGAATTCATTCGTAGGAGCAAGTAGTTATAATTTTCAATTATCAACTGACGCAGATTTTGCAACATTAATTCAAAATGAAAATGGATTAACTAACACTAACTTTAATGTTCCGATGGGAATATTGGACTATGAACAAATCTATTTTTGGAGAGTAAATGCTACTGTAAGCGGACAGCAAACTGAATGGTCGGACGTCTGGAGTTTTACTACAACTGGTCCTATTTTTACAATAAACATTGGAACTGGCAATTACAGCAATGCTTCAAATTTATACCCAGCTCCTTATGGAAATTTCTATTGGGGTGCAAAACATCAAATTCTAATAAAAGCTGATGAATTGACTGCACTCGGCTTTACTAATGGAAATATATTAAGTTTGGCTTTTGATGTAGATACTGTAAACACTTGTCCAGAACTTGAAGATTTCTATTTAAAAATGAAACATACGACTGCTAATTCATTGAATGATTTCGATAATAGTGGATGGACCCAACTGACTCCGCCAACAGATTATACTCCTTATGAAGGTTGGAACACCCATACATTTACTTCTCCTTTTGTTTGGAACGGAACTTCAAATATTTTAATTGAAGTATGTTTCCAAAACGGAGCTTTTACATCAAACGCATCAACTCGTTACTCGTCAACACCATTTACAAGTGTAGCATACAGAAGAAGAGACGGAAGCGGAGTTTGCAATTTAACCTCAATTACAGCAACATCATCAAACAGACCTAATATTCAGTTCAGTGTTGAAATGCCTCAAATGACTGTTCCAGTATTAGTTCAACCTGAAAATAATGCAACTAATACTGAACTTGAAATTAATTTCGATTGGAATCCAATAGCAAATGCCTCCGGTTATGTTTTGCAGGTTTCTACTGACGAAGAATTTTCTGATTTAATAATTAACAACGCAAATATAGTTATTACTCAATTTTCATATACTTTTGAATATGGACAAAACTGTTACTGGCGTGTCCGGGCTTATAACGATTACAGCATAAGCAACTGGTCTGAAGTATGGCAGTTCCAAACAACAGCATATCAAATTCAGGAGATTAGTTTACACGCTGGATGGAACTATATTTCAAGTTATATTGAACCCGTAGATTCAGACATTGAAGTTCTATTTGCTGATATTTCAAATAATTTAACCATTCTAAAAAATTCTTATGGTGGTGTTTATGTTCCTGCATATAACATTAACTCAATTGGTGATTGGAATAAATTAAATGGTTACATTGGATATCTTACAAACGAATCTACTTTATCTGTTTATGGTTTATTAATCAATCCAGAGCTTAATCCTATTGAATTAAATGCTGGCTGGTCGCTTGTATCCTATTTGAGAAATTCCCCATCAGACCCATATATTGCATTAAATTCAATTTTAGACAATATTGTAATTTGCAAAACCGGCTCAGGCGGTGTTTTTGTTCCATCTTATCAAATTAATACTCTTGGTGATTTAACTCCCGGCTTGTCTTATTATATATATTTGAGTAATGAAGATATTTTACAATATCCAGCTAATAGCTCCCAAAGAACTAATTATTCTGAGATTACTCATAGCGAACCAATACTGAAACCAGATTATTCAAATACTGGCAATGATGCTACTTTAATTATTTCTGTTGATAATGCTAAAGATGGAGACAACATTGCAGTATTTAGTAGTGAAAATAAAATTGTTGGAACAGCTACTATTAAAAATTCCGTTGCAGCTGTTACAATCTGGGGAGATAATGAAGCTACAAAAGATGTTGATGGTGCAATTGATTTGGAAGCTCTTTCGGTTAAACTATACAATCAAAATAACAATCAATTTAAAAATCTTCAGATTTTGCAACTTAATGAGCTTTCTCAGATAGTTCAGAATGAGTTTTCATTTAAAAGAAATGCTGTGTATTTTGCTGATGCTACTGCTATTAGTAATGAAACTAATTGTTTGAATGTATTTCCAAACCCACTAAGTGATTTTGCTCAATTAAGCTATTATCTTGAAAATGAATCGTATGTAAGTATATCTATTTTCAACGCTCTGGGGACTGAGGTTTTAACTTTAGCTAATAACGAACTGAAATCTGAAGGAAATCATTTAATTCAGTTTTCTGCTAAAGATTTTCCTAATGGAGTATATTATATCAATTTGAAATCAGATAGTAAAATTCTTACTACAAGGTTTGTTGTATTAAAATAGTAAATTTAGAACTCCTTGTTTTTTAGTCATACTATCAGCAAGTTGATAGTATGACTTTAACTCTTTTTTTGTCATGCTATCAGCTTGCTGATAGTATGACTGGAAAACACTGTTTAGTAATTTTGTCATCTCTTTTTAAATAAAGCATTTACTATATCAGTTAGTGTAAAATGACAATTTTTAGAACTTATAATAAATTATTCACAATTAAAGGAATTATAATGAAATATTTATTTGTTTTTATATTAAGTACTATATTAATAATAAGTTGTTCAGATAATAGTACAAATGAAGAAAAATCTTCAAATGAAATAATGCCATTAAAAATAGGTAATTTCTGGACTTATTCTCGTCAAAATTTTAGTAGTTACAAAAGGGATTCTGTTACATTTGTTGATACTGTGAATTATTCTGTTAGTTCAAGTATTAATTTAAATGGTGAGAATTGGTTTTTTATAAAATTTAACTCAAATGTTGATGATTATATTTATACGAACAGAAACGATGGATTATGGTGCTTATATGCAAAAGATACGAATAATATTGATTTAGCTACTGCTAAACTGTTCCTAAAATACCCAACAAAAAACAATGATACAACAACAATTGATTCCGGGACTTATAAAACTATTAATGTTGATGAATATCTTTCTACACCGGCAGGGATTTTTGATTGTATAAAATATTCAAAAATTGAATTTGAAGGAGTAAAAAATTGTGGAATGTATTATTCGCCCAACGTTGGAAAAGTAATGACAGAAGAAATTATTGATTTGAAATATCATGACAGAGTTTGGGATACTACATTTTTACAAAGCACATTGATAAAATATAAAGTAAAGTAATTTATAACACTTTAATGCAAATTAAGATGAACTCCACTTCAAGCGTGGAGTTCATTTTTGTTTTTTATGCAAATTGTATTTCTATAAACAGCTATAATACAATAATATATGAGATGTTAAATATTCCTTTTGAGGAATATTTAAAAATATTTTTATAAAAATAAAAAAATACTTGACTTTTTTGTTTTTATTTTGTAAGTTGTAAATATAGGAAAAATGAAACGAAAATATTTATAAAAGACCTCCGTGCAGGGAAAATGATGAAGTTATTATTATTTTTCACTAATTTTTGAGGTTTAATATGAGTTCTTTAAAAGCGGATTTCTTCCTGGAAGAAAAAGTGAATTTGCAGCAAGCAAATAGCGAGCCAAAAGCGTACCCCCCCCACCCGAGTTTTATTAACTCATTACAATGTAATAACCTTACTTGCACTTATTCTTTTTACATTTCTTACATTTACTAACAATGCATTTAGTCAACCGATGAAATTTTTGTACGAACAAATTATTCAAGATAACAATTTTAATAATAAAATAAAGGTTTTACAATGAAACAGATTATTATTTTAATGTTAATATTTTTTCATATTAACGTTTTTAGTCAATTTTTAGAGCCGCCAGTACTTTTATCTCCTGATAATAATGAAGAAATTGTAAGTTCAAATGTATTATTTACCTGGGATGAAGTTGAAAACGCAACTTCCTATCAAATAATTATTTATCATACTGAGCCAAGTTCTTTTATTAAAGCAGATGAAATAGTAAATACAAATTCATTTTCTATTCCAATCATAGTTCCAGTTCCTTTTTGTTGCCATGGTAGAATTGACGAATACTACACTTGGAAAGTTAAAGCTTTTAATGAAACCGACTCTTCTCAATGGTCTGAACTTCGTAATTTAAATATGTATGAACCACCTTTTCTTGAATCACTTTCTGATAATAGCTCATTAGTATTAATTGATGGGGCGGCTAATAATATTACAATTAATAATCGTCAAATTCAAATTGGTGATATTATAGGGGTTTTCTATCAAAAAACGCCTGGAGAGTGGAAAATCGGTGGTTATTCTGCTTGGAATGGAAGTTCTGCCGGTTTAACTGTTTGGGGCGATGATACTCGAACTTCTGAAAAAGATGGTTTTTCTGTTGGTGAAACAATTACTTATAGAATATGGGATAGTCAGTTAAATAAAGAGTGGAATGCTAATGCTATATATTTCTCTGGTCCTTCTGCCTACGAAATAAATGGTATTTCAATTTTATTAAGTCTTAATACTATTCCAGATGAATTAAATATTCCTTTAAACAATGGCTGGAACATGATTTCAAGCAATATCATTCCAGAAGAGCCAGCTATGGAAAGCGTTTTTGAAGGAATGAACAATATTGTTTTAGTCAAAAACGGAGCAGGGCAAATTTATTCGCCTGCTTTTGGAATAAATGAAATTGGAGATTGGAATGTTGAAGCTGGCTATTATGTTTATACAAATGGCAGCAACTTATTAAGCATTTCCGGTGCTGAGGTAAATCCAGTTCTACAAAGCATTGAGTTAAACGCTGGTTGGAACCTTGTTTCTTATTTACTAAACAGCCCAATGAACGTTCAGCAAGCACTTGCAAGCATTACTTCCAATTTAGTAATGGCTAAAAATAATTCTGGTGGTTTTTATCACCCCGGCTTTGGAATTAACACACTCGGAGAGATGCAGCCCGGTCAAGGGTATTGGCTGTATATGAATGCACCAGCGGTTTTGACGTATCCGGGTAATTAGCTTATAGCTGTCAGCTAACGGCTGTCGGCTTACTGCTTTTTTTAATTTTTGTAGAGACACAGAATGCTGTGTCTCTACATTTTTTTATTTCCCAAGTAGCTCTTGGGAAATAGGTTTTCAATTATTAAAAAACAAGTCATACGAGCAAGTTGTTGTTCGTATGGCAATAAAGAATGTTTTTAAGTAATTATCAGCTCTGTAGTTAATCTCTCTTAACTTTTTACTTCTTCCAAAGGCAAGCTAAAATAGAAAGTAGTGCCAGCACCAACTTCGCTTTCGACCCACAGTTTTCCGTAGTTTTTTTCGATTAGCTCTTTGCAAAGAACAAGCCCTAATCCCGTTCCGGTTTCATTAGCGGTGCCTTGAGTGGTAACCTGACTATCTAACTTAAATATTATATTTATATTTTCTGGAGGAATTCCTACGCCGTTATCTTTTATTGAACAAATAATCAAATTATCTTCAATTTTAGCATCAGCAATGATTGAGCCGCCAATATTTGTAAATTTAATTGCATTGCTAATAAGATTTCTTACAATAGTATTAATCATATTTGGGTCAGCAAAACAAAGATAATTACAAGGAATATTATTAATTAATGAAATATTTTTTTGTTCTGCTACTGATTGATTCAGTTGGAAAACTAATTCGAGAATTTGAAAAAGTGAAAAAGATTCAGGGATGTATTCAATCTTTCCTCTTTGGATTCTTGACCAGTGCAATAAATTTTCAACTAACTTATAAATATTATTTGAAGAAATATACAAACTTTCAATAATTTCGTTTAAATCCTCTTTTTCCAAATCATCAATATTGTTTTTAAGAATATCAATATAGCCGCGAAGCCCTTGCAAAGGATTTTTTAAATCGTGGGAAATAATAGAAAATAGCTTATCTTTGCTTGCATTCAACTCGCGGAGTTGTTCTTCGGATTCAGATAATTTGTTGTTTAAATAGACTAATTCATGAGCGCTTTGTTCCGACATTTCTCTTGAAATCTGTAGTTCTTCAATTACCCTCTCCATTTGTTCTTCAGCTGTCCTTCTTGATGTAATATCACGAAAATTTCCGCATAAACACAAATCACCTTTTAAATAAATTTTTGAAAGAGCAATTTCAATAGAGAAAACGTTACCATCTTTGTCAATAGCTTCTAATTCACCATTATTTTGTATAATCTTGTTTGATATATCACTTGAAAAGTCTGAAAATGCTTTCTTATAGTAGTCTTGATAAGTAACAGGGGCGATTAATTCGAATAGTTCTTTTCCAATAGCTTCTTCAGAAGTGTAACCGAATATTTTTGTAGCAGCATTGTTCCAGTAAGAAATTTTTGAATTACTATTAATAAAAACAATAGCATCTTTGGCAGAATCAGCTATGCTACGAAACATTTCTTCGCTTGCAGATAGTTTTTCTAGTTTTAATTCTTTTTTGCTTTCAATTTGATGTCTGTAAATGTAAAAATCAACAATAATTGGTAATTGGTCATTAATAGAGAAATTTTTAGTAAAGAAACCAACGGCATTTGCTTGTTTAGCTTTTTCGTAAGTATTAGTGTCTTTATAAGATGTAAGAAATATTACAGGTATATTCCAGCGTTCTTTAAGTAATCTTGTAGTTTCAATACCGTCAACCTCACCATCAAGAACCACATCCATTATAACTAAATCCGGAACTTCGTTTTCAATCATCTTTAAAGCATCTTCAGAATTAGTAGCTATTCCAATTACATCGTATTGATTGTGTCGAAGTAAGATTTTTAAATTAGTAGCAACAACAATTTGGTCTTCGACTATTAGTATTTTTCCTTTTGACATTTGTTCTCCAAAACGAATTAGTTCTCATTTAATCTATTTGTGCATAAAGGATTTTCATTAATTGGACTATTAACAATAGTAGAAACCCTATACATTTCCATTTTTTCTGAACTGTAAGGTTCCTTTAGTTCTTCAATCAATTTCATATCAAAGTAATTATTAGAGAGCCATTTTTGAATTATCTCATTTTGCAAAATAACTGGCATCCTGTTATGAATATTTTGCATTAATTCATTTGCTCGTGTAGTAATAATCGTACAGGAATTAACAACATTATTATCTGAATTTTTCCACGAGTCCCATAGTCCGGCGAAAGCAAAAGGTTCATTGGATTTTAATCTGATAAAATAAGGTATTTTTCCAGAAGAAGAGTTTTTATCCCATTCATAAAAACCATCAGCAAAAATAATACAACGTTTCGATTTAAGGGAATTACGGAATGCCGGCTTTTCCTGTAGTGTTTCAATTCTTGCATTAATCAGTTTGCTCCCAATTTTTTCATCTTTTGACCAAAATGGGATTAAACCCCATTTTATCAAATGAAATTCTTGGTTATTGCTATTCAAAACAGATAATACATTTTGAGAAGGAGCTATATTATATCTCGGTGTAATCTCAATTTCTGATTTTAAGCCGGGAACTAATTTTTCAATCTGTTTTGTTTTTGCAGTTAATGCAAATCGTCCGCACATATTATTTTGTTACAGTTAAATCAATTAATGAGTTTTCTTTTAAAAGCAATCCTGCTGCAGGATTTTGATTAATTACAGTATTCGGCTGAAAAGTTTCATTTTTTATATAAGTTATATTTCCAACCTGAAGTTTTGATTCTAATAATATATTTTGAGCTTCATCCATTGGAAGCAAAGAAAGTTGAGGAACTACGACCATTAGCTCCGTTCCTTTGCTGACAACAATATCAACACTGCTACCAAACGGAACTTGTTTACCGGAACTCGTTTTTTGAGAAATAATTGTATCGCTGCCATAAGTTTCACTATATTCATAATCAACATCGCCAACACTTAATCCAATGTTCATCAAATCAATCCGGACAGTCCGAAGAGGTTTGCCGACAATGTATGGGACAGTTAAAGTTTCTGCACCTTTGCTAACTATTAAAGTTACTGCTCTTCCTTCCTTAACAAACTGAAATGGCTTTGGAACCTGATTAATTACAATTCCTTCAGCATAATTTTCACTGTATTGTTCTGTTATTTTTTCAATTTCTAATGAATTTTGATTTATAATATTTTTGGCGTCTTCGATTTTTTTCCCTATAAAATTTGGCAACTTAACTGATGCTTTTTGGCCTATTATTGTTGGTAAAATTAAAGAATTAATGATTACAACTGTTATGATTAAAGTCAGTACAAAAACAGAAAGAACAATTAAATATGGATATATCTCTTTAAAACTCTTCATTTTTAATATTTATTATTTATGTATCTTTTTTAAAATTTATAATTTAACAAATTACTAAAATACAAATAAATATTAAAACTTATAAATATTTTCAGAAAAAAAATAAAAAAAAGTATTTCAAAAAATTTTTTGAGAATAATTAAAACTTTTCACTGATTTATTTTCTGAAAATCGGAATATTTTTATGAAAAAAAAGGAGTTAGAAAGGTTGCCTCGTAAAGAATGATTGCGCAAATTACCCAGAAAA
>CAZCLJ010000070.1:0-17668 GCA_964499465.1 uncultured Hyphomicrobiales bacterium | reverse complement strand
AACTTAACTCCTTATTTAACTATATATTAGATGATTTTATAAAATGGAACTTCCGCTTTAAGGAAGAAGTTCTGAAAATAACCACAAAAATCACAGTTCAAATTAAGCGGTGATTTGCATCATCGAACTGATGATTTGTGCTTCCTAAGTACTTAGGCAACTCATTCCACTCGTCTTATTGCTGTTTTTTCGCACTTTAACGGCTATTATTTGCAATAGGGAAGGAAAAATACTTAAAATAAATAAAGATTTTATGGTTTAAAGAAGAAAGAAATGAATACTATAAATTTTCTGATTCTAGCTCAACTTTTGTAATCTTAACTTTTTTAACATCAATACAATCCATAATATTTTGATTAAATATTACTAAATTGTTACCATCTTGATGAAGTGAACTTCTAAATTTTATTCCTTGGACATTAGTAAAAACTCTAATAAACTCACATATAAACTGGGTTGGTATATAGTCAATATCAGAATCGTATCTTCTCATAGGTTTTGATAAATCTTTGCTAATTAATTGTTTTAGTAATGTAGATTTAATTCTGCTATTTACTGCACCTGGAATATATAAAGACGGAATTTCAGTAAAATCAGAAATTAAAATATCTTCTTGAATATCATTTTTAAGTATAAAAGTAGCAATAGTAATTTCATCAAGATAAGAAGTCCTAATTTCATAAAGTATTGTTTTCTGGTTATCGCTTAAGTAAAGGTAAGGAATTCCAAGAGGATTAGCTCTGCCGGGTGTTGCTATTTCTGCAGGAGGACAATACATATTTTCTTTAGAAAAAATTTCTTCGTTTGCATAATTATGCAATCTGGCACGAAAAAATATATCAAACTTATTAATTTTTACTTTGCTTTCAAAAAATCCATCCCAGCCCAAAATCTCAGTGAGATATCCAATGTTTGCTAAATATCTTCTTTCCCATTTTAATTGATGCTTTAATTTTTCCCAATAGTTTACATTTTCAATAATATCATCATTAAAATTAGCCAATACTTCTGAATTTATAAAATTAGAGCCAATTTCAAGAAGCACATAGTTTAAAATTTTTTTTCCAAACTCTAATTTGCTGAATAAATTCCAATTTCCCTGTATTAAAGATAATAAACTATGACCGTTAGAATCAATTTTAAAATTGCTATTCAATTCTTTAAAAAACTCTAAAAGCTCCTCAATCGCTATAATTTCAACATTTCGACTATCACAGAAACTACAATCACCGATTTTATTTTGAGATAAAATAAATCCCTTTAATTCTTCATCTGCAAAGCAATTTTTACAAACGTATTTCATTTTCTTTAATAAAGTTACTTATTATCAACAAATGATTTTTTATGGATATTTTTTTAATTGTTCCTAAACCCGGGTAACGTGCTTCTTCATAGTATTTTCGAAGTTCATTTGTAGCAGAATTAATTAATGGAAAATCTTCGCAAAATTGAACAGCTTTTTGAGCTGCTTCAGCAAATTTGCCATGAACATTTGATATTGAATCATTTGAAACAGAAGTAAAATGTCTAATCCAAATTTGATTTTCTAAATCCCGATTTAGATATGTTAGATGTATAACTACAGCATAAGGTGCAAATCCACTTTCGTCATATTCACTTGGCAAAACTGTAAAATCAGCAAATCCCTGATATTTGTCTGTTTGATAATATAAATGTTCTTCTGAAAATTTTTGTGCTTGAATATTTAGGTAATCTGCGTTCCTCGATTTCTTCTCAAAAACATCATCTAATCTAATATAGAATTTGTTTAATCCCTTAATGTACCTGTCTAAACTTCTATATTTGTTTGGCTCAAGTATCATAATTTTAGTTATTTTTTCATTTTTACATAATTCTTTTAAATTACTTTCATCGGAAAAACTATCTAAACAAATTAATAAACAATCATTTAAATCAAATTTATTAATAGAGGAATTGATATAATCACAGTTATCAGAGTAGTGGAAAGCCGGTAAAAACATATTAATAATGGAATCATTATTCAGATTATTAATATAATTAAGAAATATATCAGTATCTCCTGATTTTTTACCTTGTTTTGGATTTACAATTATATATGGATTAAATTGTGTTTCCTGAAATACGTTATTAGCTAAATTTAGATTACTAAAACTTTCTTTTACTGGTTCAAAAACAGGTATAATCTTGTTCTGCAATACGCCTTCAGTCGCTAATTCTCTGATGGCAATAAGTTCAAATTGTCTGGCTCTTAAATAAGGGAAATACATATTTTATAACCTATTACTTTTTAAGTTCAAAATTAAGTTATCTCTTTCAATTTGTTTAAGATTTAATGAAAGACATATTTGATTAAATTCATTATATCTTTTTTCAAAGAAAATATTATTAACTTTTCTGGCTTTCATAGTTTCTAAAAAAAGAATATTTAATTTGTTAAAAGGTATTTTTGAGATTAGTTCTTTGCATATCTTAAATTGATTAAAAGAGTTCATTGCTGGTAGTTCATTATAATATTCTTTAACAATTTTGATATATTCCTTTGTATGCAGAACTTGCATCAACACTTCTATATCAATATTGTCATTAATATCTGATGTTCTTATTAAATCAAATCTTTTATTGCTTAAATCGTGAGCGATTATACCAATATTTTTATCAAGTTCAGTATATTTATTCAAGTGAACAAGCGGAACAATAATATAAATTTCATTAAAAATTTTTTTATACTCATTAAGTTGATTTGAAAGCCGGTATTCTTTGTCTAAAATTGTTTTAATTTCAAACACTTTTGAAACACCATTAAACATAGCTAAATCTGCTATTGCTTTTCCAATTCTAAATTCATTATATATAATTGACGTTTGGTAACCAAGTTCGTTCCTGAGCCATTTATTAAGAAATTCATTTTTTAAAATATATTCGAAAGGATAGTTTTCTTCTAATATTTTATATGTTTTTTTAAATATATTTAAATAATTTACCCCTTTATATTTTTTAGCTAAATTATATCGTTGAAGTTTTATATTTATTGATTCAAAATCATTGTTAAACCAACGAAGAACCTCTCTTCTACTAAAGAAGGTTGAAAAATCTCTAAGTTGGTTTATTGAATATGACATTTTTTTCTCATTTATAAAATAAATTATAAACTTTTATATTTCTTAATTTACAAATTTATACAAAACTATAATAAAAAAAATTTTAAATTTCTTTTCAGATACTTTAATTATGTTGAAACCGCTTTCTACGTTCCTCCCTTTACTTTTTGCTCTATGGCAGATGTCCAACACTTTCAAAGTGTTGGACATCTGCTTTGCTAAAACGTCATCTCATTGCTATTGGAAAGGAAAATTAAATTATTTTATTTCTTATATTTCTCTATTAACTTGAGAAATTCTTCATCTTCCAAATACTCTTTCCAATCTTCATCTTTTAAAACAACACTAATTGGAATTTCGTTCTTTGATAGTGAAATATCTAAATATTTAAGTGCTTCGTTCTTTAATTTTTTAAAAGCATACAAACAGGAAAGATTATAACAAGAGCCGCCTAATTCAATTGCTTTCTGATATTTCTCAAATGCTTGTTCAAACAAATCATCCGCTTCTTTGCCTTCTTTAGTTTTGGCTAATACTACTAAATAGCAACCCCAGTTTTCTAAAACTTCGTAATCGTCAGGTTTTATTTTTAATGCCTCAGTGTATTTTATAAATGCCTCTCTATATAATTCATTTGCTTCTTTGCCTTCTTTCGTTTGTGCAAAGTTTATTAAATTAGTTCCCCAATTGTAATATGCTTCATAAAAGTCTGGTTTTATATCAATAGCTTTTTGGTATTTCTCAAATGCTTGATTATAAAAAGTCTCAGCTTCTTTCCCTTCTTTTGTTTTGGCTAAATTTCCTAAAGAATTTCCCCAGTTGTTTAAGACTTCGTAATCGTAAGGATTTATTCTTATTGCTTCAGTATATTTCTCAAATGCTAGATAATATAATTTTTCTGCTTCTTTTCCTTCTGTTCTATTTGCTAAAGCTACTAAATAATTTCCCCAATCATATACGATAACATTTATATTAGGATTAGTCTTTAATGCTTCTTCATATTTATCTATAGCCAGACGATATAAAATCATCGCTTCTTTTCCTTCTTTCGTTTTTGCTTGGTTTCCTAAAATTGTTCCCCAGTTGCAATATGCTTCATAAAAGTCTGGTTTGATTTCAATCGCTTTTTGGAATTTCTCAAATGCTCGTTTATACAAAACATCCGCTTCTTTTTCTTCTTTCGTTTTTGCTAAAACACCTAAATATGTACCCCAGTTATAAAATGCTTGATGATAGTTCGGTTTGATTTCAATTGCTATTTGAAATTTCTCAAATGCTTGTTTATACAAAACATCCGCTTCTTTGCTTTCTTTCGTTTTAGCAAAATTTGCCAAAGAAATTCCCCAATTAAAAAATGCTTGGTGATAGTTCGGTTTTATCTCAGTTGCTTTTTTGAATTTCTCAAATGCTTGCTCATACAAATCATTTGTCTCAATACCTTCTTTGTTTTTTCCTATTTCTTCTAATAATACCCCCCAATTATTTAAAGCTTCAATCATATCAGGTTTAATTTTTAATGCTTTTTCATATTTTTTAAACACTTCTTTATAGAAAACTTCTGCTTCTAATAATTTTTTACTTTTTGCTAAATTTCCTAAAGAATTTCCCCATTCTAAGTAGTAACTTGATAATAAGTCATTTAACTCTTCATCATTTATTCTGTTTGCTTGCTCTTCAATATATTTAATTTGTTGTTCGTTATAATTCCCAGAAATAATCATATTGATAAGTTGTTTTTTCAATTTGTCAATGTCAAGTGTGTCATCTTCTATATTTACTTTTTCATTTTCTTCAAATTGTTTGATTGCCTTTCCAACGTGGTTCTTAGACATTTCTAACCTTTCTCGTACTCCTTGAAAATGTTTCTCATCGTTAATATCATTGATATTTTTTAACATATTTAGCAAGCAAGTAAATGGTTTGTCCAAAATTTCAGGTTGAGATAGTCCTAACTCCTCATTAAGTTTCAACATAAATGCATCTGCATCGTATCCTTTGATGTAAAAAGCATTTGTATTTGTATTATTTAAGAAATTATGAACGTCATTTGAAAGTGAAGTGTCATTGTATCCAACCCAGTATAAACAATTATCAAATCTGCCTAATCCTTTAATATGCTCAAAAATTGGGTCTGAACCGCTGTACCCAATAAATATCCAAGGTCTTCCATTTTTTATGCTGTCAAAAACTCTTGGTACAGTACTTTTTACTTTTTCCGTTTCATATTGAGTATTAAGCAACCATACTCCATGATGCTGTCCATGAAGATATACAACAGACTTTTGATTAAAATCAGTTGTTGTAAATTCTTTAAGTATAGCCATATCATAAGTTGGCGGAAAGATATTGTATAATGACAAAGCTCTAAGCATTAAGTTATCAAAATTGACAGTTAAAACATAATCAACATATCCTTCTTTTAATAGTTGGGCTAAGTAAATATGAGTTACGTTAATTTTTGCTTTATCAATTATGTCCTTTAATAACTTATTCCTATTATTTGGACTAATTGCTTCCATTAATTTTGAATATGTTCTTTCATTTTCTTTAAGTTCTTTTACGAATGGATTGTCTTTGAATTGTTCCAAAATTAGTTTTGATAATTCTTTAGCTAAAGGTATATTTCCAGTAACAGAAGCACCAGCCCCAAGAAAAAAAATTGGTTGAGGTTGATTGTTATCCTTTGCTTCTTTTATAAAATAAGCCAAGTTTTTTATTGATATTTCTTTCATTATCGCTCTCGCTATGAAATAAAATGAATTTAATAAAATGTATATCTTTAGATGTCCAACACTTTGAAAATGTGGCTTTTATTCTTTTTGGAGCAACTTCTTATATTCTCTATTTCTTTCAGATGTTTCAGATGGACTCCACCTCGAAGGTGGAGTCCATCTGTATAAATCTACTCTCTCTCTTCTCTCTTCTCTTTCGAAATGTAACTATAAAGGATTGGAATGATGTAAAGAGAAAGCAAGGTAGAAAAGAGCAAACCGCCTACAACTGCAATACCAAGCGACTGCCTGCTTTGTGCAGAAGCACCCAGCGAAAGTGCAATCGGCAGCACACCAAAAATCATCGCAAACGAAGTCATAAGGATTGGGCGAAGTCGCGAAACCGCAGCCGACTGAACTGCTTCGATTTTCTTCATTCCGCCTTCCTTGCGCTGATTAGCAAATTCTACAATCAATATTCCATTTTTTGTAACCAAACCAATTAGCATAATTATTCCGATTTGACTGAACACATTCATCGTTTGATTGAAATACCAAAGCGAAAAAAGTGCTCCCGCCACAGCAAGCGGAACCGTAAATAATATAATTAACGGGTCGCGGAAACTTTCAAACTGAGCTGCAAGAATTAAGAAAATCAACACAACCGAAAGAGCAAAAATGAAAATAATACTCGAAGAACTCTCCTGAAAATCGCGGGACTGTCCTGCAAGCGAAGTTGTAAAATTATTCGGCAGAACTTTTTTTGCTACTTCGTTCATTGCATTAATGCCGTCTCCAAGCGTATAGCCAGCCGTTACACCAGCCGAAACCGTAGCACTAACGTATCTGTTATACGTAAAAATAGAGGACGGACTGATGTTTTCCTCAATGCTAATCAGGTTCGTTAGTGGAACAAGATTTGCCTTGCTATCCCTAACGTAAAGGTTCTTCAAATCAGATGGTTTGTCCCTGTCGTAAGCCATCACCTGCCCAATGATTTCATATTGCTTTCCATTCATAACGAAATATCCGTAGCGTTCGGTGCTGTAAGTAAGTTGCAAAGTGCGTGCAATATCGAAAGTAGAAACATTAAGCTGTGCTGCTTTGTCCCTGTCAATTCTCACCTGCATTTCCGGTTTGTTGATTTTCAGATTCGCATCAACGAACTGCAAAACCTCACTATTTCTTGCTTCTTCAAGGAATTTTGGCAAAACTTTTTTTAATTCCTCAATATTTGGTGCGAGCAAAACAAATTGAACGGGCTGCCCACCAAACCTATCGCCAATCGTAGGTGGCTCAAATGGAAACATTCTAATTCCACGCAAGCCGGCTAAATCCTTATTCAGTTTTTGCAGAATTTGATGCTGGCTTCTGTGGCGTTCTTCGGGGTCAACTAAGTAAATCAAGTGCATTCCACTATTTACAGGGTCAATCCCCGTTAAACTCGGTGCAATAACGGAAAAAGTGCTAAATGCTTCTGGTATTGAATCATCAACGTATTTTGAAATTTCTGCTAAATATCTTTCAGTGAATTGATAAGATGTCCCTTCTGGTCCCCTGATTGGAATACGGATATTGCATCTGTCTTCAAAAGGAGCTAATTCCGAATGGATATTAGCACCAAAAAAGTAAATAAGAAAAGCAACGACTGCAAGCAAAGGAAACACAAGCCAGCGGCGTTCAATAAATGCTTTTAATGAATAACGGTAGCCGCGGTTGAGTGAAAGAAAAAATGGTTCTGTTATGCGATAAACGAAATTTAGGTTCAAATGTCGCTGCTGCTTTAAAATGCGTGAACACATCATTGGTGATAGCGTTAGTGCTACTACAGCCGAAAGAAGCACCGAGCCGGCAATAACAATGGCAAATTCACGAAACAACTTACCAGTCAAGCCCTGCAAAAACATAATCGGCAGAAATACGGCTGCAAGTGTAATTGTCGTTGAAATGACAGCAAAGAAGATTTCCTCCATTCCTTTAGCTGCTGCTTCTGTGCGGTTTAGCCCTAAATCTATTTTTGAATATATATTTTCCAAAACGACTATTGCATCATCGCAAACCAAGCCAATCGCAAGCACTATTCCGAGCAGCGTCAAAACGTTGATAGATAAACCAGCCAACGCCATTATTGTAAAAGTAGCAATAATCGAAATCGGAATAGCAACAACCGGAATAATCGTTGAACGCCAGTCCCTTAAGAAAATGAAAATTACCATAACCACGAAAAACAAAGTAATGATAATTGTTTCCTGAACTTCTTTAACGGCATTGCGTTCAAAACGGGTAAAATCGAATAAGGTCGTTACTTCATATTCTTTAGGAATTTCTTTTTTTATGCTTTCCATTCTTTTGTAAAACTCATTTGAGATTTCAATAGAGTTAGCTCCCTGCTGCGGAAGGATGCCAAGGGCGATAAATTCCTTTTCATTTTCAATTGCTGTAGAACGTAAATTTTCCGGTCCGAGTTCGGCATATCCAACATCAGAAAAACGGATAATATTTCCATCTTCCTGCTTAATAATCAGGTTGTTGTATTCTTCCGGCTTGCTCATCAGTCCCAGCGTCCTAATGCTCAATTCAGTATTATCGCTTTCAATTCTGCCGGAGGGAAGCTCAATGTTTTCTTTAGCAATGGAATTATAAATATCTCTTGCGGTAATGCCCTTTGAAGTCATTTTATACGGGTCGAGCCAAAGCCGCATTGCGTATTTCTTTTCACCGAAGAAAATAATTTTCGCAACACCGGGAATAGTCTGCAATTTCTCTTTAATGAGATTTTGAGCAATATAGCTTACGTCCATTATATTCTTTTCCTTGCTTTTAACGGAAAGGACGATAATCGCATTAGCATTTGCACTCATTTTTTCAACTACAGGCGGGTCAACATCTTTCGGAAGAAGTTTTATTGCTTTGGAAACGCGGTCTCGGACATCGTTTGCAGCGGCTTCAAGGTTAGTCCCGAGAACAAACTCAACTGTTATGCTGCTGGATTGCTCGGAAGAAACAGAAGAAAGGACGCGGATGCCATCAATACCACTGATGGATTCTTCGAGTGGCTCTGTGATTTGAGACTGGATAATGTCTGAACTCGCACCTTTGTAAACTGTATTTACTGTTACAATCGGCGGGTCAACTTCCGGGAACTCTCGAATCCCGAGCTGCATTAAACTAACGAAACCAAAAATCACCAGTAAAAGTGACAATACAATCGTAAAAACTGGTCTTTTGGTGAATAAAGTAGAAAGTTTCATCTTTTAAATTATTTATATTCTTACAATTTTTTTGCTAATCAGAAATAAACAACGTCATTTGCAAATTTAATAATATATTTCAATTATTTGAGATAAAATTTGTTATTCCATTGCTTAAAAAAGAATATAATTATTATTTTTGAAAATAAAATAAAAAATATTAAGTTTAAATAAATCTAAGTAGAAAATAATAAAAAGATTAAAATAAATAAAGAACAACTTAAGCAAACAAGAATGAAACCAATTATAAAATATAGAGGAGGAAAATCAAATGAATTGCAGTATATCATTAAACATATCCCTACTTTTAATGGAAGATATATAGAACCATTCTTTGGAGGAGGAGCATTATATTTTTATTTAGAACCAAAAAATGCAATAATTAATGATATAAATTCAAAATTAATTGGTTTTTATAATGGGGTTAAATCAGATTTTCAAAAACTAAGCATTGAACTTGCTGAAATAAAAACTCTTTACGAACATAACAGAAGAATGTTTGAAGAATTAAAGCAAATTAATCCAGAAAATAGAGTAGAAGATAAAAATGAGGAACTATATTACAAAATACGAAATATGTATAATGGTTTAACTGAAAAGCAATATACTGATGCTTTGATTTATTATTTTATCAATAAAACTGCTTATTCCGGAATGATTCGCTATAATTCTAAAGGAGAATTTAATGTTCCTTATGGACGATATAAGAATTTGAATACTACATTAATAACTCATAAGCATAGAGCATTATTATCAACAGCTGATATTTTCAATGAAGATTATAAAAAAATATTTAGTATTTCAGAAAAAGATGATTTTATGTTTTTAGACCCTCCTTATGATTGTGTTTTTTCTGATTATGGGAATGAAGAATATAAAGATGGATTTAATGATGATAGTCACAAAGCTCTTTCCGATGATTTTAGAAAACTGAAGTGCAAAGCATTGTTAGTTATTGGAAGAACTCCATTAACAGAAAAATTGTATAGTGATTTAATAATAGACGAATATTCAAAGACTTATGCAGTAAATATCAGGAACCGTTTCAAATCAGAAGCTAAACATATTTTGGTTTCAAATTATGGTAATATAAATAGAACCCTTTTTTAATTTTGTAAATAGAACATAAAGAGATGGCACATATCGACAGTAAAGTATTGTTTATCACAACTTCACCAAGAACTCCATTCAAGATGATTCCAGAGATTGAACTTTTAAGCAAAAATTTTTCTGGTAAGAAGTGGAATAACGAAAGCCAAGTTGAATTTATGAACCTATTGAAAGAAGAGAATTATTTCAATGGAACCGGTATAAACGACCCTGCTTTTAGTGCAAGAGACAGAATAAATCGGGCACCAAAATCATTAGGATTTGTTTCATTATCTCCTAATATTTCTCTTACCGATGCAGGCAAAGAATTAGTAAAATCTAAAAGAAAAGAAGAAGTATTTTTAAGGCAGCTATTGAAATTTCAGTTACCTTCTCCATTCCATAAACCTACAGAAAAAGCAGCAAAATTTTGGATAAAGCCATATCTTGAATTATTTAGATTAATTAGGCACTTCGGTTCTTTAAAATTTGATGAAATATTGATTTTTGGATTGCAATTAGTGGACTATAGAATATTTAACCAAATTGTTGAAAAAATTGAAAAGTTCAGAATAGAAAAAGCAAAAAACGAGAGTAATTATAAAAGTTTTAAAGGTGAATATTTAAGAAATGAACTTAAATTTATATATCAAGATGAAATTAATTCTGGAAATATAAAAACAAGAGAAAGCAATAACACGACTATTGAAAAATTCTTTCAAACAAAATCAAATAATATGCATGATTATGCTGATGCCTGTGTTCGATATTTAAGAGCTACCGGGCTCATAAATATTTCTCACATTGGAAAATCCTTATCAATTATTCCAGAAAAAATCAAGGAAGTTGATTATTTTCTGGAAAAAACTGATAGAGAGCCATGCTTTATTGATGATGAAATCTCTTATTCCATATATCTGACTAATCCAAATATTCCTATTCTTTATTCAGATAATAAAAACTTACTGATTAATCAAATACAAATTGAGTTTAAAGATATTTACGTTGATAATACATTTTCAATAGAAGAGTTAAAAAATATTCTTTATGATAAAATCACAGTTAGAAAAAACGAATTAATTAGCGAACAGGTATCAGCAATAAAGGATTATAGTTTATATGATGATATATGCAATATTTTCAATCAAATTTCTGAAAAATCACTTTATGATATTCCATTAATGTTGGAATGGAATATTTGGCGAGCTATGACAATGTTAGATGGAGGTGGAGTTAGGGCAAATTTGAAATTCGATGATTTCGGCAAACCAATGTCAACTGCTCAGGGAAATATAGCTGATATTATTTGTGATTATGACAATTTTGGTTTAGCTGTTGAAGTAACAATGCAAACTGGACATAGACAATATGAAATGGAAGGTGAACCTGTGGCAAGACATTTAGCAAAGTTAAAAAAAGAGACTGGAAAACCGGCATATTGTTTGTTTATTGCTCCTTCAATTAATGATGCAAGTTTAGCACATTTTTATATGCTTCATAAAGTACCAATAAGTTATTATGGAGGTATTTCAATTATTGTTCCGTTGCCTTTAAATGTTTTTATTAAAATGGTTGAGGATTCTTATAATGCTACATACATTCCAGAACCAAAGCATATTCAAAGGTTTTTTGAATACTCTATTCAAATTGCAGAAATTAGCAAAGATGAAAAAGAATGGTTTGAAAAAATTAAATCAAAAGCGTTAAATTGGTTGGTTTAGATAAAATTTACTCCCTTCTCTTTCTTTTTCCTTAAAAAAAAATAAGTTCTTTAATCATTCGTATTTGTTTAAATGAAAAAACAAAAAAAATACAAATTATTGAAACTTATTATGTATATAGTAATCGGCTTTATTGTCCTAATATCAACTTCAGCATTTTTTATTTTAAACCAGCCGGAATTTGGAAAACTTCCAGCAAACGAGCGGCTCGAACGAATAAAGAAATCTCCAAATTATAAAGACGGCGCGTTTAAAAATCAATCCATAACACCAAATCTAACGGGAAATTCAGGTTTTCTAAAAGCACTATATGACTTTTTATTTAAATCCCATGAAAGAGTTACCCCGGAAAGTCAAATTCCATCAATAAAAACAGATATAAAAAATTTAAAAGCTGTTGATGATGTTTTGATTTGGTTTGGGCATTCATCATATTTTATTCAAATTGATGGAAAGAAAATCCTTGTTGACCCTGTTTTCAATGACCACGCTTCCCCATTTCCCTGGATGGTAAAAGCATTTAAAGGTTCAAATCCATTCAAAGCAGAAGACATTCCAAACATTGACTACCTTATCATTACTCACGACCATTGGGACCATTTGGACTATAACACTTTACAAAAATTGAAAGGGAGAATTAAAAAAGTTGTGTGCGGACTTGGAGTAGGCGAACATCTTGAATATTGGGGATTTAATCCAAAAATAATTACAGAATTAGACTGGTATGAGCAAACTACCTTAGACAGCGGTTTTACTTTGAACGCAACACCAGCCCGCCATTTTTCAAATCGTGGATTAAAACGCAACCAAACGCTTTGGGTTTCTTATGTTCTTCAAACTCCAACAATGAATTTATTTTTGGGAGGCGATGGTGGATATGACAAGCATTTTGCTGAAATAGGTGAAAAATTCGGTCCATTTGACTTAGCTATTTTAGAGCAAGGGCAGTATAATGAAAAGTGGAAATATATTCACTTATTGCCTAATCAAGTTTTAAATGCAGCTAAAGAATTAAAAGCGAAAAGAATATTTCCAGTACATAATTCAAAATTTGCTTTATCCACTCATCCTTGGGATGAGCCGTTAGAGCAAATTATCAATAATAATGAAACTGTTCAAATGCCGATTATAACACCAATGATAGGCGAAAAAGTTATATTGAAAGATACTACACAAGTATTTTCGCAGTGGTGGAAAGGATTGAGGTAATCTAAAAATGACATCGCTTCTTTTATCCTACAAAACTTTACGAAAGTTAAGATATTTTCGCAAAGTAAGAACTCCTGATGCCTAGTGTTGTAATTCGTTAAAAGACTTATTATATTGTGTCATTTCGAAACGAAGTGAGAAATCTCACAAGTCATTGCTACTACGGAACTTGAGATTCCTCACTTCGTTTCGGAATGACAAGAAATGTTTATTAGGTTTTCAATAAATTATTACACTAGTCGAATGCTATTTCGCACATTTAACAAAAAGAAGTAATATTTTTAAAAAAAATTAACAATAGGTCATTCGTTATTCGTCATTAGTTATTAGTAGTTACATACTAATTACCAATGACTAATAACCAGTAACCAATAAAAGAATACTTGATAATTGCGAAATTATTCTTTGCGAGCCAAAACTCCTAACTCCTTTATATTTGTTATGGGGTTAGGAGTTCTGAAATTAAAAAAATTATCAGGTATGTGATTAAACCAATGGTTTAAGAATTCAAAAAAATTTTTAACTTTAAATTTTGTCATACTATCAACTTGTTGATTGTATGACTTATTTCTTAACAATCACTTATTCTTTTTAAGGTGAGTTATAAAATATTTTAATATTAAAAATATTTCTTATTATATTTGTAATTAATAACATAATATTTTGTATAAATGCCAAAATATTCGATTCTAATGAATATTAAAAAATTGAAAGTCGGGTTTTATAAATAAATAAAAGAAGTATAATATGCAATTTTTAACATTCGATATTGAAACTGTGCCACTTCCTTGGGAAAGTTTTTCAGAATCCCAGCAGGAGTATCTAATTCGTGGCGCAAAAACAGAAGAGGAAATCCAAAAGAAGAAAGATGAAATGGGGCTTTCTCCGATGACAGCCCAGGTCGTTTGTATAGGTTTAATGCTATGCAAAATAAATGAAGATGGCAGCTTTAATGAAGAGAAAATAGAATCTTTTGCTGTTGATAATTCGATAACTGAAAAAACAATAAACGAGGTGGTTTTATCAACTCAGGAAAAGTGCTATCTTTGCTCTGAAGCTCATCTTTTGGAAATCTTTTGGAAAATATTAAAGAAATACGACCCAATTCATTTAATTTCATTTAACGGCAGAAATTTCGATGCTCCTTTTTTAATGCTACGTTCCTCGCTTCTCAGGATTAAACCAAGTAAGAATTTAATGGCTGGAACAAAATTCAGCTATGCCCAGCATACAGATTTGATTGATGAGTTGACTTTTTATTCCGCTTCTGCTTATGGCGCCACACGTCGCTTTAACTTCGATTTTTTTGCAAGAGCTTACGGCATTCATTCTCCAAAATCTGAAGGAATTGACGGCTCAAAAGTGCCGGAATTTTTCCATAATGGGAAAATATTAGAAATTGCTGAATACTGTTTAAGAGATGTTAAAGCTACCTGGGAACTATTTAAGGTGTGGAATGAGTATCTGAGGTTTTAAATGATTTCTGTTTCCAGTCATACGAGCAACAAGTTGTTCGCATGACAATTAAGTCATTGAATATATTATTTGTCATTCTGACGGATGTCAGAATCCATCTTAAAAAAGCAAATAAGCTTGCTCACTTGTTAGTTACATTTGGGCAAGCCCAAATGCATCAATCAAATAGCTAAAACGTAGGGAACAGGCAGGGCTGTCCCCTACAAAATCAAATTTCCCTCTCCTTCCCAAGTTCAACTTGGGAAGGAGAAACAGGAAAAAGAAAAAGATGAACTCCACCTTTGAGGTGGAGTTCATCTGACCTGTATTATACAAATTATATTTGTATTTATCAAAAATATTTTTTAATTTGAAAAATAAAATAATTTTTTTTAAAAGAGATTACTGAAATGAGAACTTTTATTATCCTTTTTTATTTCGTCATATTTTCATTTGATTTGTTTTCTTTAGAATATAACTCTAATAATTTTAATAATCTAGAAAACAAAACAATGAGTTTTAGAACCGCGTATTTATTTAAAAATGATTATAGCAAAATTACAGTTAAGAATTTAAAGATTTATAAAGATTATGTTACTTTTTTAAATCTAAATACACAACAAAATGAGCAGCTTCCAATAGATGAACTCTCATTGATTAATGCAAGAACAGGAACTTGCGTTTTAGAAGGAATGTTTTATGGTATTCTTGGTGGTTTGGCATTTGACCTCGGATATTATTTAGGTGCAGAGATTTTTCATAAAAAAGGGTCAAGAATAGAAAGCAGTTTTTATTATATACCCTGTTTGATTGGAGCTACATTGGGAGCTATTATCGGAGCTTCTTATGGCAAATATGAAACAATTTACCATACTGGAGATTTCTTTATTTCTTTGCAAAAAAGTAATAACAATTTTATTACAAAGAAGTTTTTTAGCCAGCAAAATATCATTGAATTTAATTTTAATCTAAATTAGGTAATAAAATGAAAAAAAACTTATTTGTATTGATATTAGCAGCTCTGATTGTTTCCTCTTGCAGCACTTTTAAAGTTGATATGGTTGGCGACCCTGATGCAGTAAAGAATTTTAAGGATATTGCAATTCTTAATGTTTATTTATGCCCACCCTATATACCTTATTTCTTCTTAATGGAATTGGATGCTGGAATATATAAATCTAATTATGATGAAATTTACGGAGATATTAATATTTTCAATGAGCAGTATGCAGATTCAGTTTTGCTTCACCTTGGTAAAGAATTTGAGAAATATTCAAAGGGCAAAGTGCTTTACGGTCAGGAATTATATTCTGTTTTGACAAAAGAAAAGGCAAAGGAAAACGGAATAGAAACATATAATTTATTTTTAGATAATGATGATTTTCCGAAGTTAGCTCTTCCAAAGTATTCGTTAAATTTCTTTGATATGTCTGACGAATCCACCCCAGACGATTTATTTAGTTCCCGTGATTTATTCAAATACAGACCAGCCATAAAGAAAATTTGCGAAATACTTAAAGTAGATGGAATTGTGATATCTTATACCGAAGTAATAACCTATTCTGTAAGTATATTCGGAATTTCTGGCAAGCGGTTATTGAATGGAAAACTAATGTTTTTTGATAAAGAAGGACACTATATTTGTCGCGGCGATATTACTTCTGAAAAGAGTGGACGCGCTAAACCAAATAGTATCAACAATTATAAAAATGTATTTTTTGAATATTATAATCTCGTTGATTTATTCTTAAAGAAATTATACACTAAGGAATAAAAAACTTAGATTCAAAATCAAATTTTAATCTTTTTCCCAAGTTAAACTTGGGAAAGAGAAGAAACCTAATAATTGTTAATTAATGCTTATTTGATAAGAATTTAGATGTCCAACATCTCGAAGATGTAGGACATCTGGCTAAACAAGTCATACGAACAACTTACTGTTCGTATGACAAATTAATTGAAAAAACTACAAGTTCTCTTTCCCAAGTTGTATTTGGGAAAGGAATTTTTCGCAAAAGTTTTACTTTCCAGATATTAAAGAATTAATAAATTCAGAACTCCAGACCCCATAACGATTATAAAGGAGTTAGGAGGTTTGCCTCGTAAAGAATAATTGCGCAGTTAGCAAATATCATTCTATTAGTCATTAGTATATAACTACTAATGACTAATGACGAATAACTAATGACTTAATTAAAGTACTTATTTAAAATTTACTTCTTATTATAAAATATGCGAAATACCAAACTACGTGGCATCAGTATATCTAAATTTATTATGGAGATTAACTACAAAATCATTCTTTACGAGGCAAACATCCTAACTCCTTTATTTTTTTTATGGGGTAAGGAGTTCTGAATTTATTGAAAAGCCAATTTTTATAACTTCCCACTAATAACTCGCTCTCCTAATTCTATGATATTGCCATCTGGGTCATAAAAGCGTAAAACCTTTTGCTTCCAAGGTTGTTCGCGGGTTTTATGAATAAATTCAACATTATTTGATGATAATTTTTTTTCAATATTTTCAATTTCATCAGTCTCAAAATATAACTCAAATGCATTTGAGTATGATTTGACTTCTTTTCCATCAATTAAGTTTTGGAAATGCGATTTCAGGTGTATGGCAAAACTACCTTCAAAGAATACATTTTCGCCATAATCAAACTTAATTTTCTGATTTAAAACATTTTGATAAAAAGCTTTTGAACGCTCAATATCGTCAACGGTTATTAAAGCACATATAAATTTCATAATATTTTTGTAGTTAAATTTAGAACTCTTGACCCCTCGTAATTTGATATTTTGCATGCTTGTCATTTCGAACCCCACGATAAAGCAAATACTTCATTATAATGGAGATGACATATATTAATAATGTCTTATAAAAATAGAATTGAAGAAATCCCCCCTACCCCCCTTTTTCAAAGGGGGGATTTGCAAAGAAAATTCTTCTCCCCCCTTTGAAAAAGGGGGGTAGGGGGGATTTCTTAGTGCAGTTCTGTATTTCATTGGTTTTATAAAAAAGATGTCATTGGTAAACGAAGTGAGAAATCTCAATCTCGGTGTTAGCAATGACTTGAGATTCCTCACTTCGTTTACCAATGACATCGCTACTTTTGTCCCACAAAACTTTACGAAAGTTAAGAAACT
>CAZCLJ010000069.1:0-17741 GCA_964499465.1 uncultured Hyphomicrobiales bacterium | reverse complement strand
CATACTATCAGCTTGCTGATAGTATGACTTTTGCTTCTTATTTAGTTCATTTTCTTAAAAGTAAACGTCTTCGTTTATATTCGCCTCAGAATGACCGAAAAAAGTAAAGATGTCATTGGCAAACGAAGTGAGAAATCTCACGTCATTGCTACCACGAAACTTGAGATTCCTCACTTTGTTTTGGAATGACATCTTTATTTTTATCCCACAAAACTTTACGAAAGTTAAGAAACTTTCGCAAAGTGTAAGAAAAAGCAACGTAGTTGCTTACTGTTTGTAGAAAAAGTATTTTGAGTTTGCAAAACTCCGTAGGAGTGTTCTGTTTGTAGTAAAGATAGGTCGCAACTACGTTGCTTTTCTTTTTTTTTATCATTATTTCTACAAACCGGATACTCCTACGGAGTTGAAAGAAAACATACTCAGTCCACGGTGAGTTCAAATGCTTTTAACACTATTAAACTTTCACTAAGTAAGAAGATTTACTACTTTCGCACGAGTTTCCCAACTTTACGAAAGTTAAAATTCTAAACTATCTAAACTTCTAAACCTTATGTCATCTCTATATAAATAAAGGTCTTGCTTTATAAGGGGGTTCGGAATGACATCTTTGTTTGTAATGCTGGCAGATGTCGGAATCCATCTTGGTTTTCTCTAAAGAGAATGGACAAAGTAATATTTTAGTCATTAGTGTAATATCCCTTTGAAAACCTTACTATAAAATCTTGTCATTCCGAAACGAAGTGAGGAATCTCAAGATTAGTGTTAGCAATGACTTGTGAGATTTCTCACTTCGTTTCGAAATGACACAATATAATAAGTCTTTTAACGAATTACAACATTAGTCATCAGTTGTTAGTAAAAATACAAATGACTAATGAAAAATAACTAATAAAAGAATATTTGCTAACTGCGCAATTATTCTTTACGAATCAAATCTCCTAACTCCGTTATTTTCATTATGGGGGCTGGAGTTCTGAAATAAATATATCTTATTCTAATATTTTAAAGAAATTCTGTAAATTTTTACAAAAAATATTTTAATTTAGTATTTTCGATATAATGTTAATATTATTAAAAATTATTAATTTTCACATAAATTTTAAAAATGATTCAAAACATAAAAGGAACAAAAGATTTACTGCCGGAAGTAATTGGGAAATGGCAGTATATTCAAGATGTATTTAAAAAAATTTCTGAGCAGTATAATTATCAGGAAATACGGACACCGATTTTTGAGAAGACCGAAGTATTTTCGCGTAGTATCGGAGAAGCAACCGACATCGTAAATAAAGAGATGTACACTTTCCTTGATAAATCAGAAGAATCAATTACGCTGCGTCCTGAACTGACTGCGTCAATTGCCCGTGCAGTATTGCAACATTCCTTGCTTCAACAAAGTCCAAATTTGCGTTTTTGGTATTTCGGACCATTTTTCCGCTATGAGCAACCACAAAAAGGGCGAATGAGACAATTCCACCAGTATGGCGCCGAATGTATTGGCTCGCAATTTCCTGAAAGCGATGCTGAAATTATTATGCTTGCTTCGCGGATTTTTAATTCACTAGGTATTAACGATTTTAAATTAATTATTAATTCTCTTGGAAATTCTGAATCCAGAACAAAATACAGAGAAGCTCTAATTTTATTTTTAAAAGATAATGAGCAAAAGTTATCAAAGGAAAGTCAGATTCGTTTGCAAATCAATCCATTAAGAGTACTTGACTCAAAAGCAGAAAATGATATTGAAATTTTAAACAATGCTCCCAATATACTTGATTTTCTTGACCCAGAGAGCAAGGAACATTTTGAGCAGGTGCTTGGCATTCTTGATTCCCAAAATATAAAATATGAAATAAACCCAAAGTTAGTGCGTGGCTTGGATTATTATTCACATACAGTCTTTGAATTTCAAAGTTCTGTTCTGGGTGCTCAAAACTCCATTGGTGGTGGTGGAAGGTATAATAAACTTTTTAACGAACTGGGCGGAAGCGAAATCCCTGCTATAGGGTTTGCTCTCGGAGTTGAACGCATTATTTTGATAATGGAAGAAAAAGGACTTTTTCCAAATTTAGAACAACAAACTGATTTATATCTGGTTTCGTTAAATAAAGCTACTCAGCAATATGTAATAAAATTAGCCGAGCAGTTAAGAGAAAATGGTATGATTGTTGCAACTGATTTACTCCGGCGTTCTGTTAAAGCACAAATGCGGGAAGCAAATAAAATGAATGCTAAATACGTTATAGTTATCGGAGAAGATGAAATCAAAAGTAATTCATTAACAATCAAGGATATGAAGAATGGAGAGCAGACACAATACTCATTGACAGGTATTGCAGATTTTTTTAAGAATAAATAATGAAATTCAGAAAAAAAAATAAACATAATGTAGCATCAACAAGAATATCGAAGTGGCAAATCAAATTGTTATTTTTCTTTGCTGCTTTTGTGATTGTGCTTTCTGCTTTATTCTTTACTCAAATATTAGTCAAAGAGCTTGTAGAAAAAGAACAAAGGACAATCGGCTTTTTTGCAAAAATGTATCAACGATTTTCAAGTAGTGCTGAAGCAAACATTGATGATTTAGTTTTTATAAACGACTACATAGTACCTGCTCTGTCTTTTCCGATGATAATTACAGATGGAAATGATAAAATAGGTGAGGGAGTAGAAAATTATACAATTAATATCAAAATTGATACAACTTTAACAGAAGCAGAAAAGCATAAGATTTTAGATAATTTTTTAAAAAGAATGAAAGAGGATTATCCTCCAGTTCTTATTTATGATAGCGATGGCAAAGTTCTTCAAAAAATTTATTACACTCATTCTGCATTAATTGAGAATTTAAAGATTATACCGGCTTTAGAGATTTTAGTAATTGCAATTTTTATCGTTCTTGGCTATCTTGTTTTTAGTAGTTACAGGAGGAACGAACAAATAAACGTTTGGGTTGGTCTTGCAAAGGAAGCAGCACATCAGCTTGGAACTCCGCTTTCGAGTTTGCTTGCCTGGGTAGAAATACTAAAATACAGCAAAGAAGACCCAAACTCAATTGATGATACAATTAAGGAAATGGAGACCGATTTAGACAGAATGAACACAATAGCAAAACGCTTTTCTAAAATTGGTTCCGCTCCTGAGCTTAAAAAAGAAAATATTACTGATTTAATTGAACAATTCTGTGTTTATTACGAAAAGCGACTGCCTCATTTAAGCAAAAAAATTGACATATTGCGGGATTTATCTCCGAATGTGTATGCAAAAGCAAATTTTGAACTATTTAACTGGGTAATTGAAAACTTAGTAAAAAATGCAGCAGAATCTATAGAAGATAAACAAGGGCAGATTAGTATTACATTAAAAGATTCTCATAAAAAATATATTGATATAGTTGTAAAGGATAACGGAAAAGGCATGACAGCAAAACAAAAAAATTTGGCATTTAATCCGGGCTTCACTACAAAAAAACGCGGCTGGGGTTTGGGGCTTAGTATTTGCAAGCGTATTGTTGAAGATTATCATTCCGGCAAAATTTATATCAAAGAATCTATTCAAGGAAAAGGAACTACTTTTCATATTAAATTATTAAAATTAGTTGAATAATATGAATGCTGGACTTTATATTCATATCCCATTTTGCATTAGAAAATGTTTCTATTGCGATTTTTATTCTATTGAAAACCGCACCCTGTTAGATGAATACATTAAGTATTTATTAATTGAAATTGAGCAAAAGGTAAATAATTATCAATTAGATAACTTGGTTTTTGATTCGATTTATTTTGGAGGAGGAACTCCAAGTTTGCTTAGTCCTATGCAATTAGATAAAATTATTAATGCTCTACATAAGCGGTTTAATATTCCTGAAAATTCAGAAATTACTGTTGAGTGCAACCCTGGAACCGTTGATGAAGGGAAATTTATTGCTTATAAAAGTGCTTCGGTCAATAGAATTAGCATTGGAGTGCAATCTTTTCTCAACTATGAACTAAATTTTTTAAAACGCATTCATAACTCGCAGCAAGCTAAAGAAACTATAAATTCTGCATTAGAAGCTGGTTTTGAAAATGTGTCAATTGATTTAATGTTTGCTTTGCCAAATCAAAAGTTGGAAGATGTCCTTTATTCACTCGAAGAAGCACACAAGTTTCCTCTCAACCATATCTCTTATTACAGCTTGATTTATGAAGAAGGAACCCCCCTTTACGATGATTTGAAAAATGAAAAAGTAACTCAATTAACTGAAGATGAAGAGAGCAATTTATATCTTGAAATTATATATAATTTAGAAAAATACAATTTCAAGCAATATGAAGTGTCAAATTTTGCAAAAGTCAATATGCAATGCAAACATAATTTGAAATATTGGTATAAAGCTCCATACATCGGCTTGGGCTGTTCTGCTCATAGCTTTTATGATAATTTCAGATTCAAAAATGTTAGCGACATTAATATTTATTTCGAATTATTAAGTAAAAACCAGGAGCCACTGATTTTTTCGGAGGAATTAACACAAAAGGAAAAAATAATGGAAACAGTTTATCTCAGTTTGCGGGCTGATGGATTGATTTTAGAAAAGTTTGCGCGTGAATTTATTTTCGATATTTTATTTGAACTGAGAGATACTTTATTCAGTTTGCTATTAGGTGGTTTTATTTCTATTGATGAAACTAAAATAAAACTAACTCCCAAGGGCTATTCCGTTTGCGATGAAATCTGTCTTCGCATTATCAAAGATATAGAAAAAGCAATGCACTTGTAGAGTTGTAATTCGCTAAATTAAGAACTCTTGATGCTTCGTAGTTTGGTATTTCGCATATTTTATAATAAAAAGATAAATTTTAAATGAGTACTATCATTAAGTCATTAGTTATTTGTCATTAGTAGTTACAAACTAATGACAAATGACTAATGACCAATAACTAATAAAATATTAATTGCTAACAGCGAAATTATTTTTTACGAAGCAAATCTTCTAACTCCTTTATTTTCGTTATGGATTCTGGAGTACTGAAGTCATGCGAACAACTTGTTGTTCGTATGCCTGAATAACACTGTTATATTTATATTCATAATTTCATTAATATTTTTAAAAGTAACAAAAATCCATTATCTTCGTATTTTAAAATAATATTAAATAATGGAGATGTTATGAAAAGTATATTATTTACAGTTTTGTTGTCAGTTCTTATTTTTTCTGGTTGCAATTTTTCTTTAACCAGTTGCACCAGAGGTTCAGGAACAACAGTTTCAAAAGAAATTGAGGTAGCTGCATTTAATGCAGTTATTTTAAAGACAAGTGGAAATGTTTCAATAACGCAGGATTCAATAGAATCTTTAATTATCGAAACCGATGATAATGTTTTTACGGAACTAATTTCAGAAGTAAAAAATGGGAAACTATATTTAAGTTCAAAGAGTTCAATTTCTCCGACCAAACTCAACTACAAAATTTCAATGAAGAATATTCAGGGATTAAGAATTGATGGTTCAGGTCAGATTTCTTTAACATCACCTGTTAATACAAGCGGAACATTTCATCTTTATGTTGGCGGTTCCGGTAATATCAAATTAAAGGAAGTTTTTGCAAGTAAAGTTGACAGTGAAGTAAGCGGTTCCGGCTCTATTTTTATGAGTGGAAAAGCAAGCGAAGCTGATTACGAGATTAATGGAAGTGGTGATATTAATGCAATTGATTTAGAAACTCTCAATACTGAAGTTGAAATCAATGGCAGCGGTAACTGCTATGTTGATGCTAAGGAAAATCTTGATATAGAAATAAATGGCAGCGGAGATGTTTATTTTAAACAACGTCCTACAAAAGATTACAGTTCAAGCATCAATGGTTCCGGAAGAATTAAAGAATATAAAAAATGATTTTTAAGACAGAACTGATAAGTTCTCATTATCGCCATACGAACAACTTCAGAACTCCTGATGCCTCGTAGTTTGCTATATCGCATTCTTGTCATTTCGAAGCGCAGCGAGAAATCTCACAAGTCATTGCTACCACAAAACTTGAGATTTCTCACTTCGTTGCCAATGACATCACTACTTTACTCTACAAAACCTTCCGAAGGTTTCCCAACCTTCGGAAGGTTATTCATTAAAATTGAGATTCTTCATAACGCTTTAGAATGACTGTGTAAAGTTATGTCATCTCCATTTAAATAAAGCACTTGCTTTATAAGGTTGTTCGAAATGACATCTTTTCTCAGTCATACTATCAACAAGTTGATAGCATGACTTATCTCTTGTCATGCTATCAGCTTGCTGATAGTATGACTGAAAAGCACTGTTTCAGAATTACACTTTTAGTTATGCCATCTCAATTTAAATAAAGGTATTCCTTTATAGTGATGGGCAGAATGACAAACACAAATGAATTATTGAACTTTCTAAAATTTATTTTAAACTCAAACGCTAATTTATATTTTTCACACAAATTTCTTTTGAATTGGGGGTACTATTTATAAATCCGTTTGTTTTAAGCAATTGAATAAAATTATCTAAATTTTGGAAGTCAATTTCCTTAGATAAAGTATTAGGCATTATGTTCATTTTGGTGGCAATAGTAGAATCAATAAACATAGATTTAGCAATGATTTTACGCACTTCCTCGGGATTCTTTTGAATGAATGCCACTGCTTTGTCTATTGCTTTAAAAAAGCTTTTGGCTGCTTCAGGTTTTTTCAATAAAAAATCATTATTGATAGCACCAACAGTCAATGGGCTTGGTGAAAACTGCATAGCATAAATTGAAGTAGAAATCTGTTTTAAACCTTTATTATTTATACCCATAGTAAGATAAGGTTCATAAGTAAAGATAGCATCTACACTATCATCTTCCAGATAATCCAAATGCAATTTAGGATTGATTTCTACACATATTGGAGATTCAAGGTTTGGATATTTACTTGCAAATAATTTAGTGAAAATATTCTTTGAAGTAATACCGGGAAAGACCCCAACTTTTTTTCCAGCTATATCTTCCAATTTCCCGAATTTTGAATTTTGCTTCACAAGTACCCCATCAAAGCTATTATCATTTGTTATCCGACTTGTTGAAAAGATTTTGGAATGATTTGGGTCTTTTTCAAGATTGAGAAGCAAAGGAATAATAGACATTTCAATTGCAACATCAATATGATTCTCAAATAGCATAACATCTGTTAAATCACTTGATGCTATAAGAGTTGGTTCTACTGATAAACCTTCCTCTTTGTAAAAGCCCTTTTCCATTGCTACAAAATGAGTTATATTTGATACTAATGGAAGATATCCTACTTTTACTTTATTAGGATTGTATGTCTCATTTTCTTCTCTACAACTTGATATAAATAAAAAGAATATAAATATTATTGGAATAATGTAGCTTTTTTTCATATAACTCTCCTAATTTTTTTAAATAAAATATTTTTCTTTCTTTACACTTTTTTATACTAATTTCATACGAATATAAACAATTTTTTTTATTTTTCAAGATATTTTGTTGTTTTTTACTTTAATAATTTTGAAAATGAAATAAATATGAATAATCATCTTTGACTTTGCTGCTTTATTTTCATTTAGTATTTTTTTATTATTAACACTTATTCTTATTAATTATAAAATTTTAACAATATTAATAAGACTATAATTGTGCAAAATAGTTACAAATTTGGAGGTTTTAAAATTCTTTTGTTTTTTTAAAATATTTTATTAAATTTGAAAAGAATTATTCAAAATGGAGGAAATATGAAAAAGGCATTTTTATTATTTTTCGTAATACTAATTGGTTTTGGCTGTTCAGATACAAATGAACCAGAATCTAAAAGTAAAAAAGGTTTTGTCGTGTCTGAAAATATGCCAAATGATTTAGTTCCTATGGCGCCAGGCAATTACTGGGAGTATCTGAATCCGGACAATGAAAAAGTAATTATAAAAGTTATTTGGAATTTAGATAATACGAAATTGAAAGATACGGCTAACAACGAATTAGATAATAACTTTAATTTGTGGGAAATGAATATTTCTGGTAATCACTTTAGCCAGGGATGTGATTTATGGGGATTTGAGGACAAAAAACTAATAATGGCTTATAGCATTACAAAAATGATTACAAAGGATTTTACATCAAATAAAAATGCAATTTTTAACTCAGATAATTTTGATTTCATTGATGTTTCTGATGTTGAAACCAATTTAGGTGTTGCTAAAAATTGCTTGAAATATTCTAATCGTAACCATATTTCAAATGAAGAAGATGAAATTTGCTACTTTTTCAAAGAAGGTATAGGTATAGTAAAAATTATTTACTCATATCCCAATTTCAAGCATTACAATTTGATAATTAATGATTATAATGTGAAATAGTGCTTTACAAGCAAAGATGTCATTAGTAACGAAGTGTGTAATAACATTGCAGTCATGCTATCAACTTGTTGATAGTATGACTAAAAATCACCACTAAATATTTGGATACTATTCTATTAAGCATATATAAAAATAAGCTAATAAGGTTTTTAACAGGATGATATTTTTTCTACTAAGGTTTATTTTAAAAATAAGGTTTAATTTCAGAACTCCTGACCCCATAACGATAATAAAGGAGTTAGGAGATTTGCCTCGTAAAGAATAATTTCGCATATTATAGCAAAAAGCCAGTCATTCTGAAAAAAGTGAAGAATCTCAATCTTTGTGAAAACAATGATTTGTGAGATTCCTCACTTCGTTGCCAATGACATCTTTGTTTTAAACTTTACAAAATTTAAAAAACTTTTGCAAAGTGTAATAATTTATTGAAAACCTAATAAACATTTCTTGTCATTCCGAAACGAAGTGAGGAATCTCAAGTTCTGTATTAGCAGTGACTTGTGAGATTTCTCACTTCGTTTCGAAATGACACAAGATAATAAGTCTTTTAACGAATTACAACAAAAGTAAGAAGATTTCTTCTACTTTTGTAAAGTTTCTTAACTTTGCAAAAGTTTATAAAACGTCATCTCCATTATAATAAAGCACTTCCTTTATCTTAGGGTTCGGAATGACAGATTATTTTTATCTTAATGTTGGTTTGGTATAAAAGTCAGAGTTTAAATTTTTTCAAAATAAAGAATGGAATACTTCTGCCCATCCTATCAAAATTGATAGAATGGGTTATACTGCGAAAAGATTACATATTTTATTATAGATAAAAAAGTAATTATGATTATCAAAAAGTATATAGTTAAAATAATATCAATTTATTTTAATAATATTGTTCTTCTTCATCATCATTATAAAAATAATCTTCAGAAGTAGCGTCCTCATATTCGGGCCATAAATCTTCCATTCCTTCATACAATTCTTCGCCATCATCAAGCTCAGCAAGATTTTCTAATACTTGCATAGGGCATCCGCTTCTGTTTGCATAGTCGAATAATTCTTCTTTTGATGCAGGCCAGGGAGCGTCTTCTAAATATTGTGCCAATTCAGGTGTCCAAAACATTATGTAATCTCCATTGTTTTTTACATTTTTAAAAATGCAAAAATATTATGTTTATTATACATTCCCAAATTTTTTTTATTTTTTTTCTAAAATAATATTATCAACTTTCCAACGCGCCTTAATAATTAAAAAATCCGGAAAGATATAAAAAGGTTCGGAAAAGGAAAATGGTTGAGCAGTTCCAAAATCATAACTGGAATTTCCGTTCTTATCGCAAAATACTTCAATTTCATATTCACCCGGTGGTAATTCAGTCAGTTCCCATTCCTTATTTATATCAATTTTCTGTGAATAAATATTTTTGTTTTTATGTGCTTTTAATATTAAAAATAAATCACCTGCGCAGTCCAAATCAAATGCCAATTTCCCTGAAACTCCACCCCAAGTGCGCTTGTCAATTGTCTGAAATCGCAAACTTACCGTGGTATCAGCATATTTACTGTCATTTTGAAACAAAATAGAATTTAAATTCATTGATAATCTGTAATTCTCAAAATTCATCAGTAGCTGCTTTGGAATTATCCTAATTATATTTTCAGCTGGAAAACTCACTTTTGTTTCGTATTCTAATGAATCGCTTAGCCGCAGAAGTTTTATTCTACCAGAAATATCCTTTTCTTTTACTCCCATATTGAAAACAAAATCGAAATATTGCTCAAAAGGAATGTTTGAACTGCTATCTGCGAAAGGTAATTGAATTAATTTAGGAACAATTTCATCTTTTAAGTCATTTGATATAAAATAGCTAAAATATTTTTCCAATGAAACAGGATTTCCTAAATTATCTTTAACAGCATTTTCATTATGTTTGCAGGATAATTTATATTTAATCCCGTTTTGCAATGGCTCTTCAACTACAAGATAAACCGATTGATTTGTATTAAGAAATGCAGAATTTATTTTGGGAAAAACTGTTTCTGCACTATCTGAAAGAGTAAATGAATTTGCACTAATTGAAAATGTATCTAACTCTTTACTGAAATTTGCCTCCAGTACTCTGTTTGAAACTGCTTCTACAGAATATAGCAGTGGTTTTAAAGTATCAACTATTGAGCCGAGTTTTAAATTGATGAAAGGAATAGAATCCTGCGAAAGTATTATATCTTCAATATAGGCACCGAAATCATCAGTCAAAGCGTCATAGAGCCGGTTTGAGAAAGCATCGCGAATAGCAAAAACGCGATACTCCCCATCTTTTAATGCTTGTATTTTAAAATTGCCGTTGCTTCCGACCTGAGTGAAATAGTGCGGTTTTGTAGTGCATATATTCAAAGTATCTTTATTGATTTCCGTAAGATTATAGCAAAAAATGTATGCACCTTCAGTTTTTTCGCCAAAGAGTTTACCTTTGATTTGCCCGCTGTCTATTGCATTTCCTGTTGAAAATATTAGTGAAAAACCTTCTGAGGGCTTATTTTTTGCATAATAATCTGAATAGTTGGTTCCAAGCGATAATGTATAAGTAGTATTTTCTTTTAGGGCTTCTTTAAACTCAATTGTTAGTTCTTTCCCGCTCCAATCAAAATCAAGAGGAACTTCTGGAGAAATAAAAACATTTTCAATAACTTCACTTTTATTCATATATTTGTTAAATGTTAAAGTGAGGTTTTTGCTATGAAAATTTAAAGTGCTATTTTTAGGATATGTTCCAATAATTTCCGGTTGAGTAAAATCTCTAGGTCCACCGGGCGGTGGTAACGGATTAGCACAGGAAACAATGAATATGATTATAAACAGAATATATACATTATTTAATTTCATAAGATTTTTCATTGATAAAATTGTTAAAATCTATCATTTTTTTGAGCATTTTATCGAAAGAGTAGATAAGCACCATCTTTATCTCATTTCTTCAGGAATTGCCCTAAACATACTTCTTTATATTATGCCGCTTTTTCTGGTGGCGATTTTTATCGTTAATCATTTTTTTGTTGATGAACAAAAAGTTACTCAGTTTTTATTCGATACTTTAAATGAACTTTTGCCACCAAGCAAAAATACAAAAGAATTTTTAAATACTGTCGCCTTGGAAGTAAAAAGTATTTCAAGTGGTAGCGGGATAGCTGGTTTAATTGGTGGAGTTACTTTACTTTGGCTTTCTTCTGCACTTTTTAGTTCTTTTAGAGCCGGACTAAATGCTATTTTTGAAATTAAAGAAAAAAAATTCTTCTTTTTCTACAAGTTAAAAGATATGCTAATCACTATAATTGTTGTGATTCTTATTTTAATTTCAACATACATCTTCCCTGTCATTTCCATTATTGAAGCAAATTTGAAAGATTACATACCAGAAATACTTCAGCCAATTTTTTCTACAGTTTATATTTTAATTTTCTCGGTCTCTATTTCCTTTATACTTTATTTTTTAATTTATACTTTTATACCAAGCGAAAAGCCGGAATTAAAAATAAGGTTGCTAAGTACTGGAATGAGCATAGTTCTAATCGAACTATCCCGCCGTGGTTTTGCCTGGTATCTTGGAACAATTTCAAATTACGGCAAATTTTACGGCGCCTATGCTATTATTGCTTCAGTTGCAGTATGGATTTATTATTTAACCTTAATTATTTTACTTTCCGCAGAATTTAGTAATTATATTTTTACAAGAAAAAAAACTTCGTAGCAGTTTTGCTCACTGCTACGAAGATTGATTGTAGATAAATAAGCTGTTAAAAAATGTGGATTAGTAATCCGGATAAGTAAGTATTACATCTTGATTTACAAAAATCCTGTATCCCTGTCCGGGAAGCATATTTCCTATAGTGTTTATTTGAAATGCCGGAACGAATATTAGGTTACTCCTGTTTTTCACAATAATAATATTATCTAAAATTGAAGCAAGAGCTTCTTCAATAGCCATTGGCGAAGTTCGCAAATAAGAAATATAGTTCCAACCCTGTTGAAGAATAATCGGATTTTCAGGGGGTATTAAGATTTGCCCTGTAAAATCAAATTCAAAAAAGCTATTAGTATAGAATTGATATGATTCTTCAGGATTCCAGTTTCCAATATCGTTAATTCCGTATTGAGGAGAATAGATTTGTCCTGCTTGATTCTTTGCGATAATGATATTGTTTGCAACGCTGGAAAATATTTCGGCAAAATTAGGATTTGTAGGATTAATATAACTCGAAAGCAAATTCCAGCCCTGAATAAAATAAAGCAACTGAATATCCTCTTCCGGTTCTTCTGTAGTGAAACTCAATACATTCCCATAACCAAAACCAACGCTATTTTCTGCAAATGCTCTGTAATAATATGTTGTATTTGGAGTTAAATCAGTTAAAATCATATCGAAAACATCTGGACCGAAAAGTCCAAACTCTGAAATAACGTTATCCTCAACGGTTGGCTCTTCATTAGTAGAACTGAAGCAAAAGCCACGCTGAGTGCAATCTTCTCCGCCAGTATTGAAAATATCACCAAACACGTGAGCTGTTGTCGATGTTAGCTCTCCCCAAATACTTGTCGATACAGTAGGTAAAGTGATTTGACTGATTGAGAAAGTCCATACATCTGACCAATCGCCATCTTGCAGTTCGTTAATTCCTTTTGCCCGCCAGTAATATGTTGTGAAGTTTTCTAAAGGAACTTCTGGAGTAAACCAGGGGTCAGCAAGTGCTATATCAATAGCAAAAGATTCAAAATTTGGGTCAGTTGATACCTGCAAAGTGTAGGAAGTAGCTGCTTCAACGGGATTCCATTGAAAAGTTGGTGTAGTGATTCCTACTATTGAATTGTCTGAAGGTGCAATAAGTAAGGGAGCAGCCAGATTCGGTAAAGGAGTTGTAAATTCAAGCACATCTCCGTAATAAGTGCCAGTGCTATTAACAGTATAAGCTCTGTAATAGTATGTTGTATTTTGAGTTAATAAATTATCAATTAATAAATTAAATTCGCCGGCTCCAAAGCTCCCAAAATCGAATACAATTAAATCTTCAACAGTTGGTTCTTCGTTTACATCACTATAGCAAAAACCACGTTCAGTGCAGTTTTCGCCACCTGTGTTTGTTATTTCTCCAAATAAACGAACAGAAGTAGGCGCCAAATCACCGTAATCACCGGTTACAACTGAAGCTGGCTGTGCAAAAGGACCATAGCGATACACAGTACCATCATTATTAACTCCACCGGATTTTGTAACACCATACAAATAATTATCATAATAAACCAAAGAACCAGTTGGATGAGCCGGAATTTCTCCGGGGGTACAAACAAAACTAAAATGACATTGATATGTATTATCACTTGGGTCAAAGGAATAAATCGTTCCGCAACCTATTTCTCCGCCATAGAAAGCAGTTCCCCAAAGTTTATCATTAAAAACTAATAAACCACCGTGAGGACCATAACCACCATTATATGGGTCAAAGCTGTAAGCAACTTCTAAATTATTTGTTAAAGGATTAAATTTCCAAATTGCTCCCCATGTATTTCCGGAGCTACCTCCATTATAACTGGCGCAATAAAGCATTCCGTCAAGTTCAACTAAGCTATGCACCGGATTGGTACTAGCAGGGAAATTTGAATGGGCCTGAAAATCGAAACCAACTGCATTTGGGTCAATCGAAAATACCACTCCCCCATAATTTGCACCACCATAAGTTGTTATGCCATACATCCTGTTGTTATATAAAGTTAAATTGCATTTACAAGAACTAATATCGAATTCATTAAAAATATGAACTACAGCATAAGTATTTGTTAACAAATCAAAATAAAACAAACCACCATCGCCAGTTGCTCCTTGAGGTCCCCCTTCGCAGCTTCCCCAAAGTTTATTGTTGTAATATAATAAGCTGTTATGTGGATAATATATATCATCAGGATAATTAAAAGTCTTTAAAGTAGTAAAATCCGCTGTATAAGGTTCACCATTATAAGGATTAATTCTAAAAATACATCCTCTTCTGCCAGTCCCTGTTGAACCGCCGAAATAAGTAGTCCCATAAAGGAAACCTCCAACTTCAATCAATGCTCCTAATGGCCTAAATGGATAATCAACTCCATCTTCAATAAATTGATGAAGAATAACATATTCGTTACCGTTCGGAAGGCAAGAATAAATTACTCCGCCTCCACCACTGCCGGAATAAAGCCCTCCGTAGAGAGTCATTCCATAAACACGTCCATTATAAATCATTGGGTCATTTGAACCCCAAATGGAAATACCCGGCGACCAGCCGTCTCCATAAGGACCTTCATAATCCCAATTAAAGCTATGCAATAAATTCATAGCCGGCTGAGTGTATGCTATTTGAACCCCTATAAAAAATAGGAATAGCATCGAAGAAAGGCAGAAGAATTTTTTCATATATTATTCCTTATATAGTTAATAATTAACCAATATTTTAATTTAAAAAATAATTTGATAATAAAAAAAATAAAAAATAAATAAAGTTAATAATTATGAAAATAAATAATTTTTATTATTTAGAAAAAATGTGTATTTTTGTAATCTATGTTGGTAAAGTTATAAATTTATATAAGAATTATGATAACAAAAGAAACAAAAAAAGAATTAGTTGAACGCTTTACAAATGGTTCAACAGACACTGGCAAGCCAGAAGTGCAGGTAGCAATATTTACTACCCGGATAAACGATTTAACTAAGCACTTGGAATCACACAAGAAAGACCATCATACCCGTCGTGGCTTAATTCAGTTAGTAAACAAAAGAAGAAAGCTTTTAGACTATTTAGCAAAGAAAGATATAACCCGCTATCGTAAAGTGATATCTGACTTGTCATTAAGAAAATAAACCAAGGAAAAAATGTATAAAGCTTCAATTGATTTCGAAGGACGCGAGTACTCCATCGAAACGGGTAGATTAGCCAAATTCGCAAGTGGCAGTATAATGGTGCGCTGTGGGGATACTATGGTTTTAGTTACTGCCGTAGCTTCAAACAAAGCAAACGACGATTTAGACTATTTACCTCTTCAGGTAGAATATAGAGAAAAAGCTGCTGCTGCAGGGAAATTCCCCGGTGGTTTTTTAAAACGTGAAGGAAGACCAAGCGACCATGAAGTTTTGAATGCCCGTTTGATTGACAGACCTATCCGTCCGCTTATTCCAAGTTCATGGCATTTTGAAACCCAAATCATTGCTACTGTTTTTTCAGCCGACCCAGAAGTTGAAGCTGATACTTTAGCTGCTGTAGGCGCCTCCGCTGCTTTGCTTATTTCTGATATTCCTTTCAGCGGACCTATTTCAGAAGTAAAAGTTGGCAGAATTGACGGCGAGTTTATTGCAAATCCTTCGCATGAACAATTAAAAAATTCTGATATTGATATTACCGTTGCCGGAACCGATTCTTCAATCGTTATGGTCGAAGGTGAAAGTAAGGAAATTTCTGAAGAAACTTTCGTTGAAGCTCTACTTTTTGCTCATAACAAAATTAAAGAACTTAACGACCTGCAAAAACAGCTTTATGAGCAAATTCATCTCGAAAAAAGAGAATATACAGAATTTACTCCTCCGGAGGTTTTAGTCAATTTTATTAAAGAATTTACTTTTTCTGATGTGCAAAGCTATATTCACACTGTTTCTACTAAAGAAGAGCGAACCAAATTTAGAACTGAAATAGTTGAAAAAACTTTAGAAAAAGTTAAAGAAGAATTTGCAGAAAAAGAAGAATTTCTTGATTTTAATTTTGAAAAATATTCAGAAGAAATTTTGCATGACCTCGAAAAAGAGCAAATGCGAAATATGATTTTAGATGAAAAAATTCGATTAGACGGCAGAGGACTTAAGGATATTCGCAAAATTACCTGCGAAATCGGTGTTCTTCCAAGAGCGCATGGCTCTGCTCTTTTCACAAGAGGCGAAACCCAAAGTTTAACCACAACTACTCTCGGCACAAAACACGATGAGCAGATGATTGACGGCTTGAAACCCACCTATACTAACAAATTTTTACTCCATTACAACTTTCCACCATTTTGCACTGGCGAAGTAGGAAGAGTTACCGGAGTTGGAAGAAGAGAAATCGGACACGGCAATCTCGCTGAACGTGCATTGAAATCTATGATGCCCGAAACTGACGATTTTCCATATACAATTAGAGTGGTTTCCGATATTTTAGAATCAAACGGCTCTTCATCAATGGCGACTGTTTGCGCCGGCTGTCTTTCACTTTTAGATGCCGGTGTTCCTATGAAAAAACCCGTTGCAGGTATTGCAATGGGACTTATTAAAGAAGATGACAGAGTTGCAGTGCTTTCTGACATTCTCGGAGACGAAGACCACCTCGGCGATATGGACTTCAAAGTTACCGGAACTGCTGACGGAATAACCGCCTGCCAAATGGATATTAAAATTGAAGGTCTTTCAGTTGATATTATGCAATCTGCTCTTGAACAAGCTAAAGTTGGTAGAATGCACATTCTTTCAATTATGAATGATACTATTTCAGTGCCACGCGAAGAGCTATCTAAATTTGCTCCGAGATTTACAATTATGAAAATACCTCAAGACCAAATTGGTGCTGTTATTGGCTCTGGTGGTGAAACTATTCGCGGTATTGTTAAAGAATCCGGTGCTGATGTTGACATTTCTGATGATGGAACTGTAACCATTGCTGCTACCTGCCAGGATGCAAGCGATGAAGCAGTCCGTATGATTGAAAATGCTATTAAACGTCCCGAAGAAGGTCAGGTTTATCTCGGAACTATTAAAGAAATTAAAGAAGGTATTGGAGCTATTATTGAATTCCTGCCTAAAAAACAAGGACTCTTGCACATTTCTCAAATTTCTCACGCAAGAACTGAAAATGTTGCAGATGAACTTTCTGTAGGCGATAAATTAGAAATTAAATTAATTGAAGTTACAAGAGACGGAAAATTCAGATTAAGCAGAAAAGCTTTACTTCCTCGCCCTGATGGAATGCCCCACGAAGAACATGATTCAAGACCTCGTCAAGATAATTCTCATCAGGGAAAACGTCCAGACAACAGATTTTCAAAACCGAGAAGGTGAGAGTAGTGATTAATGATTAATGATTAATGATTAATGATTAGTGATTATAAACAGTTAAACGAATAAACGAATAAACGAATAAACAATTAAACAAATCAACAACGAAGCCATTTTATTGAAAAATAGAATGGCTTTTTCTTTTATTAGAAAATAATCTAAGAACTCCTGACCCCATATCGAAAATAAAGGAGTTAGGAGATTTACATCGTAAATAATAATTTCGCAGTTAGCAAATACAGAACTCCTGATGCCTCGTAGTTTGCTATTTCGCAGTCTTGTCATTCTGAACGA